>CAYUUN010000040.1:0-24399 GCA_964447895.1 uncultured Bacteroides sp.
ACACAATTTGTACATAATCCGGGCTTTGTTTTGTTGATATCTCTTGATAAGAGATACTTATGTGAGCGTAAAGTTAGGAATAAAATCTGATATGCAGTTAATTCAGTGGCCATTTTTTACAAATATAATAATAAAGCGGGCATTTTTCCTTGCCGCAAAGCCGCATGAATCGCTGCCCTCCGCGCAGCCGGCACATGGCGCCACAACGATTTATTCCTTAGTACAAGCACTTTACAAACCATCCAAATCTCTTATCAAGAGATTTGGATGGTAGCGCTTCCGGTGTGGGCTATATCGACGACAGAATCATGGAATTTGCATTGTCTACGGCCGCCGTATCGAGGCTGGCAAGATAGATGCGTGTCGTGGTCTCGCTGTCGTGGCCCATTCCCTCGCTTATGACACTCAGCGGGATGCCTTTTGTTCTTGCCGCCGACGCCCAGCTGTGACGCGCCACATAGAGCGTGAGCGGAATCGTCAGCCCCAGCATCCCGGCTATCGTCTTCAGGTTGTGGTTGATATTATATCCCGCGTTTCGGTAGGCATACAGTTCGTTTGCCCCGGCATTTCTGATAATGGGCAGCAGATATTGCGACTTGTTTTGCGGATATTTGTCGAGCAGCGCCTGCATGTCGGCTGTCCATTTGACGACCAGTCGCTGCCCGGTTTTCTTCCGGCGATAGGCTATGTAGCCGTTCACAAGATCGGATTTTCGGAGAAACGACATATCTATGAAACTCATGCCGCGCAACATGAAACTCATGATGAACATGTCTCTCGCGAAGTCCAGGCACGGCGCCCGCGACAGATCAAGCTCCCTTATCTGCTTTATCACGGACAGGGGCAACGCGCGTTTCACTGTCTTGTCCACCCCCGTGTAGACGCGCCTGAAGGGACGCCGGTTCTCGATCAGCTCATCCTCCACAGCCCTGTTGTAGGCCGCCCGCAGCACACGGTTGTAGAAGGAGATGGTGTTCGACGACACACCCCTCTGCCGGTGCCACGCCTCATATGCCTCCATCACTTCCGAATTAAGGCTGTCGAGCATCAGGTCTTTACCGCGCCGGAACTTCCGGAAGCTGTTGAGCGCCGCGGCATAGGTCTCCGAAGTTCTTATCTTTCCGTTCAGCCTCAGGGCCTCGGCCCGTCTGGCCATGTAGCCGAACAAGCTGCAAGTGGCGGCATAGTGACGGTATTCGGCCACTACGTCGGACACCCTGTAGGCCACGCCCTTGTTATCAAGCCTGCGGATGATCATGCCCAGGCGCTCCACATCGTCCCTCACCTGCTGCCGTATAGACAGAAGTTCCGCCTTCCGTTCGCTGTATTTGTCTATCAGTATTGCCGAGCGCACGGAGTCCCATTCCCGTACGTGCACATGACAATCAGATGATAGCGTGCACGACCTTTTCCCGTGCACCACCTGATAGTAGATTGTTCCCTCTCTGCCGGGCAGAGCCGGTGGCCGGAACCTTACATTAATCGATGCCATATTTTTCTCGTTTTAAAAGTTTCATGGACATCCTATATATACGGCCGGAAACAGAGTTGATTGAAAACAAATAGTCGTGTAGCAATTTTGTAACATAAAATAGTGGCGCTGGTGGCGCTGCTATTTTGTTGTTTTATAGGTGTTTATAAGTCTTATAAGATTTATAAGTCTTAGAAAGTGAAAAATTTTGAGAGATTTATGCAACTATTTTGTAACGGGTTTGTTAAATTTGCAAAGTCAAAACGAAACAACAACTCACAATTCTCAAATAACTCTCAAAATTCTCACACTATGAAAAAGTTCATCGTTCTCATCGCAGCTATCACCGCAGTTATCACCGCAGGCGCACGCAACTCCTATATTTTCCTGGCTCCCGGTTTTGAAGAAATTGAAGCCCTTACGACGGTCGACGTTCTGCGCCGCGCAAATATGGATGTTGTCACCGTAGCCGTGGGCGATAGCAAGAGCGTGGCCGGGTCCACCGGTATCACCATTATGGCCGATTCGCTGATTTCCGAAATCAACCCCGAGTGCGCCGAGTGGCTCATCCTCCCCGGCGGCGAAGAAGGCGTCAAGAATCTGCACGAGAACGCTCTCGTAAACAAGATGCTCCTGAAGCAGGCCAAGCACAAAGGCGGTATCGCCGCCATCTGCGCCGCTCCTGCCCGCGTGCTGGCTCCCCTGAAGATACTCGAAGGCCGCAGCTGCACCTGCTACCCCGGCATGAGCAAGGAAATCTACAAGTATGGCGGCGACTACACTGCCGGATCCGTAGTCGTTGACGGCGAGATCGTCACCAGCGAAGGCCCCGCCACCACGCTGCCCTTCGCATGCGAGATCATCCGCCTGTCGCGCGGCGAAAAGACCGCCAACCTCGTGGCCCAGGCAATGCTTTCCCGCTACTAAAAAAGAAAAAAAACTTAATCACTGAAACATAACACCTAAAACTTAACCCCCGCCCCGTTCACGATTTTTGTCAAGGCCACGGCAACAACACAGGCCGGAAACGAGAATTGTGAGAAATGTGAGAATTTCGGCAAATGCCGCCTCCGGTCTTCACAGAGATCGCGATCGGGGTCGAAATCACAAAAAACACACATAAATCGCAGAAAGCAGCACCTCCGGGTGCTGCTTTTTGTTGCTGCGCGGCGTGAACCGGGCGGGAGGTGCGGGCGTTATGGGAGTGGTGCCGCGCGGGATGGACGCGGGCTTTAAAAAGCATTAAAGAAATTTTTCTTCAATTTGCATTACATTTCAATAATTGTTTGTAACTTTGCACTTGATATACAAGCGTCCGACGCTTGCATCCCTCAAAACTCCGAAAATTCAACAAATCAACTCCCAATAACATCAAAACTACAATGAGCAAAACCGAAGAAATCAAGAAAGCCCTTGAGAGCTACGGCATCAAGGACGTGAAAGAGGTTGTCTACAACCCCTCCTACGAGGAACTCTTCAAAGACGAAACCGCTCCCAGCCTCGAAGGCTTCGAGAAGGGCGTAGAAACCGAGCTCAATGCCGTGAACGTGATGACCGGCGTCTACACCGGCCGCTCGCCCAAGGACAAATTCATCGTGCTCGACGAAAACTCCAAGGACACCGTGTGGTGGACCACCGAGGAATACAAGAACGACAACAAGCCCGCTACCGAAGAGGCCTGGAAGGCTGTCAAGACCCTGGCCATCGACGAGCTCAGCGGCAAGAAGCTCTATGTCGTTGACGGCTTCTGCGGCGCCAACGCCGACACCCGCATGGCCGTGCGCTTCATCATGGAGGTGGCATGGCAGGCCCACTTCGTGACCAATATGTTCATCCGCCCCACCGCCGAGGAGCTCAAGGACTTCAAGCCCGATTTCATCGTCTACAACGCCTCCAAGGCTAAGCTCACCAACTATAAGGAACTGGGCCTCAACAGCGAAACCGCCGTTGTGTTCAACATCACATCGCGCGAGCAGGTGATCATCAACACCTGGTACGGCGGCGAGATGAAGAAGGGCATGTTCTCCATGATGAACTACTTCCTCCCCCTGAAGGGCATCGCCTCCATGCACTGCTCGGCCAACACCGACCTCAACGGCGAGAACACCGCCATCTTCTTCGGCCTCAGCGGCACCGGCAAGACCACCCTCTCCACCGACCCCAAGCGCCTTCTCATCGGCGACGACGAGCACGGCTGGGACGACAAGGGCGTGTTCAACTTCGAGGGCGGCTGCTACGCCAAGGTGATCAACCTCGACAAGGATAGCGAGCCCGACATCTACAACGCCATCCGTCGCGACGCTCTCATGGAGAACGTGACCGTCGACGCCGAAGGCAAGATCGACTTCGCCGACAAGAGCGTGACCGAAAACACCCGCGTGAGCTACCCCATCGACCACATCACCAACATCGTGCGCCCCATCAGCGCCGGCCCCGCAGCCAAGAACGTGATCTTCCTGAGCGCCGATGCCTTCGGCGTGCTGCCCCCCGTGTCGATCCTCACCCCCGAGCAGACCAAGTACTACTTCCTGAGCGGCTTCACCGCCAAGCTCGCCGGCACTGAGCGCGGCATCACCGAGCCCACCCCCACCTTCTCCGCTTGCTTCGGCCAGGCATTCCTCGAGCTGCACCCCACCAAGTATGCCGAGGAACTCGTCAAGAAGATGGAAAAGAGCGGCGCCAAGGCCTATCTCGTGAACACCGGCTGGAACGGCACCGGCAAGCGCATCTCCATCCGCGACACCCGCGGTATCATCGATGCCATCCTCGACGGCGCCATCCTGAAGGCTCCCACCAAGAAGCTCCCCATCTTCGACTTCGAGATTCCCACCGAGCTGCCCGGCGTTGACACCAAGATCCTCGACCCCCGCGACACCTACGCCGATCCCGAGCAGTGGTACGCCAAGGCAAAGGACCTGGCCCAGCGCTTCATCAACAACTTCAAGAAGTACGAAAACAACGCCGCCGGCAAGGCCCTCGTAGCCGCCGGTCCCCACATCGACTAATACAATAGTCCACCGACCCTAAACAGACAGCCCCGGCCCCCCCGCCGGGGCTGTCTTCGTTATACAGTCTATTGAGCAGGAACGCCAATATGTGAGGTGAATCAGGCTCGCATGACCCCGCTCGGGCTGCGCCCTCGGGGGCCGCTCGCCGGATTTATGGAGGTGGGGCGCCGACCGCGGGGTGCGCTACGCTTACCCCGCGGCTATCGCTCGGGACGCGCTGTCCCGCGCGTCTTTTGGTGACTGGCTCCGCCATCACCCAGGAAATGCAAGCGCGGCAGAGCCGTGCGCGCAGCCCGGCGGCAGAGCCGCCACACGTATATAGCCACATGCAAGCGCGGCGTAGCCGTGCGCAGCTTGTGGTACACATTCATCCTCTCATGCGAGATAGAGCCGCATAGCGGTTCAACTTCCTGACGCTCAGACGCCCCGCTAAACGCGGAGCTTTTATCGCGGGGGCGGCCCGTGGACCTACGGCTGCGCTCAGCTAAACGCCGAGCTTGCCGCAGGCTAACTTCGGCGCACCGCTAAGCGCGGTGCCGACGCGGCTAACGCCGCTATCTCACGGCTGCGCAACCCGCAGGAAAGCCACCCCCTTGATGGTTACCCTCTTGCGGCGTGCCATCGGGAGAATCCGGCTTGCATGACGCCGTCACTCGGGAAAGGCAAGCGCGGCAGAGCCGTGCGCGCAGCCCGGCGGCAGAGCCGCCACGCGTATATAGCCACAAGTCAGCGCGGCGTAGCCGTGCGCAGCTTGTGGTAGCCGTGCCACCCCTGTGAAAATGAGCTGCGTAGCTGTTCAACATCCCGCGCCACAAACGCCCCGCTAAACGCGCGGAGCATGATTTAGGGGTGGGGCGCGTGGACCTCCGGCGCACCTCCGGCGCGGCTAACGCCGCTGGCCATCCGGGGTGAGGGGCGGGGTGGCTATAGTAGCTAATTTAGCTATTTTAGAGGGCAATGCGGGGGGTGGACGCTTAAAAAGCGTCCCTCCATGATTTTCAACCGCTTATAATTTTCTCTGCGCCTACTATAGAACAAATACGCGGGGATGCCGGAGCGCGGGCCGGAGGTCCGCCCGCTGGTTAACCCCGTGCGGGCCGCACGTGGTATTGCCGCACTCTGCGGCAGCCCCGGAGGGGGGGTGTCCCCACCTCAATGGCCGGCAGGACAGCCCTTCCGGGGCTGTATCCGGTGATACAGCCGCCCACGGGCAAGCCGCCGGGGGTTAACCAAAGGGAGGGCCTCCGGCCCTGCCATCGGACGGGCGGCCTGTTCTCTTTCCTTTTGATATAGGTCAAGGCCCTATCGGGGTACTCTGCGCGAGTTTTGCCATATCGAGGCGCGCGGGGGGCAGAACGCCATCGCAGCCGCTCCGGGAGGGGGCGGCTGCGATGGCGTTGGTGGGGTGTGTGCTTTTTATTGTTGATTTAGAGGAATTTCGCTGTAAAATCCCTCTTATATTTTCCCGCTTGCTACTTTCACAAGTGCCGGGCGGAGAAGTCGATGGGATGGAAACGAAAAATTTCTATATCGAGAATAAAATGTGTCGCGTGTGAGATCGCGTGTGGCGCTGTTTAGCGGTAGTCGGCAAACTGCTCCTGCAGTTTCTTGCGGGCGAAGAAGATGCGGCTCTTCACGGTGCCGAGGGGGAGCTCCATCTTTTCGGCGATTTCGTTGTACTTGTAGCCGGCCACGTGCATCGAGAAGGGGATGCGGTATTCATCGGCGAAGGCGTTGATGGCGTCGGTGATTTCGGCTGCGGTGTAGGAGCCTTCGGGGGTGTCGAGGCCGCTGTCCTGCGAGAGGTTCAGGTGGTAGAGGTTTTCGGTGGTGTCGGCCACGGTGGCGGCACGGCCGGCGCGACGGTAGTTGTTGATGAAGATGTTGCGCATGATGGTGAACACCCAGCCCTTGAAGTTGGTGTTCTCGGCGAACTTGGCCTCGTTGTCGAGGGCCTTGAGGGTGGTGTCTTGGAGCAGGTCGTAGGCGTCGTCGCGGTTGCTCGTGAGCATGTAAGCAAAGTTAAGGAGATTACCCTGCAGCTTCATCAGTTCGTTTTGAAATTTTTCGGTTCCCATAGTTGAATGTTTTTATGTAGTTTTTTGTGATGTTTTGAGTGTCGTTGTTTTCGTTTGACGATTCAAAATTACACATTATTCCACAAATGCAAGAATTTTAAAGTTAAGATATGTTAATTGTTACAATTTTACTACATTTTAGTGCTTATTTATTTGATTCATAGCGTGTTACAAATTTGTAATTTTGTTTCAGGATTGTTACAGCGGCTGTAATTTTCTGTCACAGGCACGATTTTGTAACACCTACGTAACTATTTGGCGTGTGTTTTGTCAATGATATGCATCGCCTTTGCAATAACATCAAGGGCCTTTTCGGGGTTGAATTTTCCGCCCGGATTTGGCCAATTTTACACTTTGATTAAAAAAATTATAAAAAGAATGATTACCTTTGCACCGGACACGCGCACGCGCGCACGCACATACATGTATATATTGTAATGACACAACAGCAACCCCGCCGCTCCCTGGCCGGCCGCCTGGCCGCCTACGGCATTCCCCTCGTGGTGAGTGCCGGCCTGTGCTACGTGCTGTTCACGAGCATCGACTTCGGCGAGATGGCCACGATTGTGCGGCGCGACTGCCGCCCGGCATGGATTGTGGCCGCCATGGCCATCAGCATCGTGAGCCATGTGGCCCGCGCGGCGCGCTGGCGCCTGCAGCTGCGCGCCCTGGGCATAGGGTGCAGCCTGTGGCAGCTCACGCTGAGCATCTTCGGCACCTATGCCGTGAACCTCGTGTTTCCGCGCCTGGGCGAGCTGTGGCGCACCACCTATGTGGCGCGGCGCACCGGCGCGCCCTTCACCCGCGTGTTCGGCTCCATGGTGGCCGACCGCCTGAGCGACACCCTGGTGGTGCTCCTGCTGGTGGTGCTGGCCTTCGCCCTGGCATCCGGCCACATGATGGAATATCTGCGCGACAGCGCAGACGCCACCCGCGGGCTGGCAGCCGTGCTGGCCTCGCCCTGGCTGTGGGCGGCCTGCGCCGTGGTGGCCGCGGGCGCCACGTGGTGGGTGGCCCGCTCGCGCTCGGGCCTCGCGGCCAAGCTGCGCGACATCGTGCGCGGCCTGTGGCAGGGCTTCGCCGTGGTGGCCACCATGCGCGGCCGCGGCCTGTGGCTGCTGCTCACGGCCGCCGTGTGGGGCTGCTACTACCTGCAGCTCTATCTGGCCTTCTATGCCTTCCCCTTCACGGCCTCGCTGGCCTCGGCGCAGGGCGGCGCCGTGACGGTGCTCGTGGCCTTCGTGCTGAGCAGCATTTCGATGGCCGTGCCCAGCAACGGCGGCATAGGCCCCTGGCAGTGGGCCGTGATCTTCGCCTTGGGCACCTACGGCGTGGCCGCCGCACCCGCCGGCGCCTTCGCCAACATGGTGCTGGGCTCCCAGACGCTGCTGATCATAGCCCTGGGCATCTTCACCTTTGCATGCATCGCGATATCAAATAAGAAAAACAACCCCAAGAAAAATACAAGCGAATGAAAGTAGTGATCATAGGCGTGGGCGGTGTAGGCACCGTCGTAGCCCACAAGTGCGCACAGCATCCCGAAGTGTTCTCGGAAATCGTGCTCGCGTCGCGCACCCTCTCCAAGTGCCGGGCCGTGGCCGAAGCCATAGGCGCGCCCAACATCAGCTGCGACACCGTCGACGCCGACGACGTGGAGCAGGTGGTGGCCCTCTTCGAACGCCACAAACCGGTGATGGTCATCAACGTGGCCCTGCCCTACCAGGACCTCACCATCATGGACGCCTGCCTGCGCTGCGGCGTCAACTATCTCGACACGGCCAACTACGAGCCCCGCGACGAAGCCCACTTCGAGTACTCCTGGCAGTGGGCCTACCGCGACCGCTTCGAGAAAGCCGGCCTCACGGCCATCCTGGGCTGCGGCTTCGACCCGGGCGTGAGCGGCGTGTTCACGGCCTATGCCGCCAAGCACTACTTCAGCGAGATGCACACCCTCGACATCGTCGACTGCAACGCCGGCAACCACGGCAAGGCATTCGCCACCAACTTCAACCCCGAAATCAACATCCGCGAAATCACGCAGCGCGGCCGCTACTACAAGAACGGCGAGTGGGTGAGCACCGACCCCCTGCAGTATCACATGCCCCTAACCTACCCGAACATAGGCGAGCGCGAGAGCTACCTGCTCTTCCACGAAGAGCTGGAGTCGCTGGTGCTCAACTACCCCACCCTGCGCCGCGCCCGCTTCTGGATGACCTTCGGCCAGGAATACCTCACGCACCTGCGCGTGATCCAGAACATAGGAATGGCACGCATCGACGAGGTGGACTACAACGGCACCAAAATCGTGCCCCTGCAGTTCCTCAAGGCCGTGCTGCCCAACCCCCAGGACCTGGGCGAGAACTACCACGGCGAGACCAGCATTGGCTGCCGCATAGCCGGCCTCGACAAGGAAGGCAAGCCCCTCACCTACTATATCTACAACAACTGCTCCCACGAGGAGGCCTACCGCGAGACCGGCATGCAGGCCGTGAGCTACACCACGGGCGTGCCCGCCATGTGTGGCGCCATGATGTTCCTCACCGGCAAGTGGAACACCCCCGGCGTGCACAACGTGGAGGAATTCGACCCCGATCCCTTCCTGGCCGCCGTGGCCGCCAACGGCCTGCCCTGGCATGAAATCCTGCAGGGCGACCTCGAGGTGGACCGTCTCGACATCTGATAGCCACCCCTCCGGAACCTTATAGCGTCGTGCCGGCGGGGTCGCCCCGTCCGGCACGACTTCATTTCCCAGCCATGAACATCACACGCATCATAGCCGGCGCCATGCTCGCCCTGGCCGTCGCAGCCCGCGCCGCCGTGCCCCTCGTCTACGACCGCGAAAACACCGCCGACGCCTGGCCCGCGCCGCCCATGCCCCCCATCGACGAGCTCCCCGCCGTGGCAACCCTGCCGGACCCCTTCGCATTTGCCGACGGCACCCGCTCCGACAGCTTCGACCACTGGGAGCGCCACCGCTCCGAGATACTCCACATGCTGCAGCACTACGAGACGGGCCCCAAGCCCGCCGTGGCCCGCGACAGCGTCGAGGCCCGCATGGAGGGCGACACCCTGGTGGTGGCCGTGCACGCCGGCGGCCAGACCCTCACGCTGCACTCGCGCCTGGTCTACCCCGCCGGCCCCGGCCCCTTCCCCGTGGTCATAGGCGTGGGATTCCCCACAGGATCGCTGCCCGAAGAGCTCTTTCTCGACAATGGCGTGGCAGCCATGGCCTTCGACTTCAACGAGGTGATGTCCCACACCCAGCAGCGCGGCAGCGAGCCCATCAACCGCCTCTACCCGGCCCTCACCGCCATGGGCGCCTACGCCGCCTGGCCCTGGGGCATCAGCCGCCTCATCGACGGCCTGCAGCAGGTGGCCACGCAGGCCCGCATCGACCCGCGGCGCATAGCCGTGACGGGTTGCTCCTTTGCCGGCAAGATGGCGCTCTACGCCGGCGCCATGGACGAGCGCATAACCCTCACCATAGCCCAGGAACCCGGCGGCGGAGGCATCAACGCCTGGCGCGTGTCTGAAACACTGGGCAATGTAGAGCGCGTGGGCAACACCAACTACGCCTGGTTTCTCGAATCCATGCGGCAGTTCGAGGGCGACAACGTGGCCCGCCTGCCCATCGACCACCACCAGCTCGCCGCCCTCGTGGCCCCCAGGGCCCTGCTCGTGCTGGGCAACACCGACTACGAATGGCTCGCCGACCAATCGGGCTACATCGCCGCACGCGCGGCCCGCGAGGTGTGGCAAGCCTTCGGCGTGGCCCACCGCATGGGCTACTCCATAGAAGGCGGCCACCCCCACTGCCAGCTTCCCCCCTCGCAGCGCCCCGAAGTCGAAGCCTTCATCCGCCGCTTCCTCCTCGACGACCCCGCGGCCGACACCCGCGTGACCCGCGCCCCCATGTTCGACCACCTCCCCCTCCACCCCTGGGCCCCCTGGGCCTCTGGGCAGCATTAATCCACAATTTATTTGGCAATTAACCAAAATATCAGTAGCTTTGCATTTAGTAAAGTATGAATATAAGACCAACTCAGGGCATGGATAAAGAGCAAGCTATAGAACTGGCAAGAAGATATAAGACGGCCTTGGCCGAACATCTGCCGCTGAAAGCTCTATATCTCTATGGCTCTTTCAGCAAGGGTACGAATCACGCCGATAGTGACATCGATATCGCAGTGATTGTAGAACGCATGAGCGACGACTATTTTGAGGACACGCCCCTGCTTTGGAAAATAAAACGAAAAATAAGCAATCTAATCGAGCCCGTGCTGCTTACCGAAGATCTCAACAATCCTCTATACTCCGATATTGTAAAGACAGGAACATTAATCTGATATCTCGGCAAACCGACCGCGGAACGCGGTGCCGACGCGGCTAACGCCGCTGGCCTGCGTGGTCGCTCACGCGCGGCAGCGAGGGTGTATTATAGCTATTGTAGCTATTTTAGCTATAATAGCTATTTTAGGGCGTCTCTTGCCGGCGGGACGCGGGGGGCTTATTCGAGGAACTGGTCGAGGAGGGAGTCGAGGAGGCCTTCTTCGGCGAGGATGGTCTCGACGAATTCGCGGAAGGCGCCGTGACCGCCGTGCACGCGGCCGCGGTGGCGCACGAGGCGGCTCACGTAGGGGGGCGTGTTGGCGGGGCATCCGCTGCGGCCCACGAGGCGCAGCAGCCCCACGTCGTTGAGGTCGTCGCCTATGAAGGCGGCGTCGGCGAGGGTGATTCCGAGTTTCTCGCACAACTCGGTGGCTACGGCCACCTTGTCCTTGACGCCGAGATAGCAGTGCTCGATGTTGAGCTTGCGGGCGCGCTCGGCCACCACGGGGGTGTTCTCGCCGGTGATGATGGCCACGGGTATGCCCAGGCGGCGCAGGAATATCACGCCCCAGCCGTCCTTGACGCAGAAGCGCTTCATGATGTCGCCGTGGGCGGTGTAGTACATGCCGCCGTCGGTCCACACGCCGTCGATGTCGGTGATGAATAGTCGTGGTAGCATGGTCAGCTGAGATTTGAGGGGTAGATGATTTCGTCGGGGCCCATGGCGGTGGCCAGGGGGTGGCCCAGCACGTTGTGGCGGTCGGCCCAGCGGAAGCCGTCGCCGGGCGAGAGCAGGTGCACGTCGGCCTCCGTGAGCACGTGGCCTGCGGGCAGGCTGCGGCGGGTGGCCAGGCTGCGCTCGAGCTTGACGCGGGCGGCGGCCACGGCGTCGTCCACGTAGAGGTCGTCGCGTCCCAGCCAGCGCTCGGCCACGCGGATGTCGCGCACCATGCGGTTTACACCGTCGGGGCCCAGCGAGCCCTGCTGGTCGGTGCCCTTCATGTGGCGGTCGATGGTGATGTGCTTCTCGATGATGCGTGCGCCCATGCCCACGGCCACGGCCGGAGCGGCGATGCCTATGGTGTGGTCGGAGAAGCCTATGGTGTACTGCGGGTAGTGGCGCTGCAGATAGGTGATGGTGCGCAGGTTGAGATTGTCGGGCCGCGTGGGATACTGGCTCACGCAGTGGAGGATGGCGATGTCCGAGTGGTAGCGCGTGATGGTGTCGAGGGCATCGTCGAGCTCCTTCTTGCCGGCCATGCCGGTGGAGAGGATTATGGGGATGCGCGTCTCGGCCATGGCGGCGAGCAGGGGCAGGTTGGTGAGGTCGCGGCTTGCCACCTTCAGGCGGTCGGGCGTGAACAGCTTGAGCAGCGAGAGGCAGCCCGGGGCGCACAGCGTCTCCACGAAGTCGAGGCCCAGGCTCTTGGCGTGGCGGTAGACCTCGAGGTGCTCTTCGTCGGAGAGCTCGAGGGCGGCGCGGTGCTCGCCGTAGGTGCGCCCGAAGGAGTGGGGCGAGGTGTAGGGGCGCTGCATCTGCTCGGCGGCCAGCTCTTCGGCCAGGTCGCGCTTGGTGAGCTTCACGGCGTCCATGGGCTGGAGGTCGAGGTCGCTGGCCTCGTCGCGCACGGGGCGGGCCACCAGGTCGACGATGAGCTTGGCGATGTCGACGGAGCCGTTGTGGTTCTGGCCTATCTCGCCTATTATGTAGGTGTGTGGAGGTGTCATTTCTCGTTCTGTGCTATGTTTTGCTTCATGATGCGTGCGTAGCGCGGCTCGGAGTCGACCAGCGCCACCAGGGCTTCGAGCGAGCCGTCGGTCTCGAGGCTGTGGCGGCGGTAGAGCTCGCTCAGCAGGGCGAAGTCGGCGGGCGTGTCGAGCGTCAGGCGCAGGTCGGTGCGGGCGGCAAGGATTTCCGGCAGCGGCAGCATCGAGAGCTTGAAATCGCGGGGATGGGTGTAGAGATAGATGGTCACGTGCTCGCGGTAGAGCTTCTCGCCGGTGGCCGCGGCGGCGCGGCGCAGGGCGGCGGTGGTGGCCAGCTCGGCGTAGAGGCCCAGGTGCGACTTGATGGTGGGGCGGCCGTCCGGAAAGGCGTAGCCCACATAGTCGGCCCCGGTGGCCGCCTGGTGGTCAAACATGGCGTCGAAACTCCCGGCCTGCAGGAAGGGATTGTCGGAGCACACGCGCACGATGCGGTCGAGCCCGAAGGCGTCGGCCGCGCCCAGGAAGCGCCCCAGCACGTCGTCCTCGCTGCCGCGGAAGCAGTCCACGCCGTGCTCGCGCGCCACCTGCTCCAGGGCGTCGTCGGCCGGCGCCGTGGTGGTGGCCAGCACTATGCGCCGCCCGGCCGGCGAGGCGGCCTTGATGCGGGAGAGCAGAATGTCGATGATGCGCCGCTCGCCGTCGAAGGGGCGGAGAATCTTGGCCGGCATGCGTGTGGAGCCGGAGCGCGCCTGTATTACGATACCGTCGGTGGTCATAGTCGCTGTCGTGGAAAAGCGTCGATGTAGCTGCCCGGGGTGATGTTGATTATCTCCTTGCCCAGCGAGGCGGCGTAGTCGCGCAGGGTGAAATAGGCCTTGAAGGCCACGTGCATGTGGTAGAGGATGGTGTGGAGCCGCGCCGTCGAGAGGTTTTCCTGCTTGACGGTCTCGGCGCGCGACGACGCCGAGTCGTAGAAATGTTTCTGGTGCATGAGCACCTCGTTGTCGTCGGTCACGGTGATTTCCGGCAGCCACGAGTGGTCGGCGCCCGCCAGATAGATTTTCCTGAAGGGCATGCGCAGGGCCGTGGCTATCGAGGGGATGAGCACGTTGTGGGGGCGCGGCATGCCCAGGCCGCGGCGGTAGATGGCGCGGGCCAGGGAGTCGAAGCCCTCGACGGGCGTGGTGTTGTACATGTGCACCGTGATGCACTTATTGGCCGCGAGCATCTCGCGCCACTGCGGGGCTCCGGCGGCGCGCACGGGCATGAACAGGTGCATGGGCCAGGTGGTGCGCCCGGCCAGGGCGCCGAACAGCTGCGTGCGCTTCTCCTCCACCAGCCAGAACAGGGGGTCGGCTATCAGGTAGAGCTGCGGGCGCAGGCGCGTGTACATCTCCGACGTGGCGCAGAAGTTCACGGCCAGCAGCGTGCGGCTCTCCAAAAAATCGGCGTGGGCCTCGACGGTGGCGTTGAGCGACGGGCCGTTGGCCAGTATCACCAGTTCGTCCGGGTTGCGCACGTCGGCGGCCACGGGCGAGGGGCGGCGCGACATCAGCGCCACCTTTGCCAGGCTCAGGACCGACTGTTCCAGCCGTCCGCACCATTCCTTTATTTTGTCTGCGGTTGCTGCCATTGGTGTATCGGCTACAAAAATAGTGAAAAATTTGTAACTATCCAGCTAATATGCGCTTGTTAACTCGCGGGGGAGCAGTTTAGCTATTATAGCTATTGTAGCTATTATAGCTATTGTAGCTATTATAGCTATTTCAGCTATTCGTCTTTTTTCTCGCGGGCGGCCTCGTCGTCGGCGCGTTCGTAGGCCTCGACGATGCGCTGCACCAGGGCGTGGCGCACGATGTCCTTCTTGCCGAACTCCACGCGCCCGATGCCGGGCACGTCGCGCAGCACGCGCAGCGCCTGCACCAGGCCGCTGGCGGTGCTGCGGGGCAGGTCTATCTGCGTCACGTCGCCGGTGATTATCATCTTGGCGTTCATGCCCAGGCGCGTGAGAAACATCTTTATCTGGTGGGTGGTGGTGTTCTGGGCCTCGTCCAGCACAATCACGGCATCGTTGAGCGTGCGGCCGCGCATGAAGGCCAGCGGCGCTATCTGTATCACCTTGCTCTCCATGTATTCGCGCAGCTTGGCGGCCGGAATCATGTCTTCGAGGGCGTCGTAGAGCGGCTGGAGATAGGGGTCGATCTTGTCCTTCATGTCGCCGGGCAGGAAGCCCAGCTTCTCGCCGGCCTCCACGGCGGGGCGCGAGAGAATGAGCTTGCGCACCTCGCGGTTCTTGAGGGCGCGCACGGCCAGGGCTATCGCCACATAGGTCTTGCCCGTGCCGGCCGGCCCCAGGGCGAAGGTGAGGTCGTTGGCGGTGAACTCCTCCACGAGGCGCTGCTGGTTGGGGGTGCGGGCGCTGATGGGCTTGCCGTTGATGCCGTAGATTATCACGTCGTCGCGCTTGAGCTCGCGCGGGGCGTTGCCCTTTACGATGTCGAGGATTGCCTCCTCGTTCAGAGAGTTGTGGCGCGTGGCGTAGTCTTCGAGTTCCTTGATCTTGCGCTCGAATTCGGCCGTCTCGCCGTCCTCGCCTATCACCTTGATCACCGAGCCGCGCGCGGCCACGCGCAGCTTGGGGAAGAGATTGCGTATCAGCTGCATGTTGCAGTTGTTCACTCCGTAGAAGCTCACCGGGTCGGCCCGGTCGATGATGATTATTCGTTCTATCATATATATTTAAGAGAGAGAAATGTTTTTTTATCCTGCTGTGAGGCCGCCGTCTATCTTGAGCAGCGAGCCCGTGGAGAATGTGGCCTGCGTGGCCAGGAAGAAGATGGCGTCGGCCACTTCGGCCGGGCGGCACGTGCGCCCCAGGGGGAAGAGCGAGCGCTCCTCGGCCCACATGGCGTCCACGTCGCCCCCGCCGGCCGCGTGGGCATCGGCGAAGATGCGGTCGACGAAGGGGGTGTCGACCGTGCCGGGACACACGGCGTTGACCCTCACGCCCCGCGGCGCCAGCTCCAGGGCGGCGGTGCGCGTGAGCTGGGCTATGGCGCCCTTGGTGAGGCCGTAGCCGAAGTTGCCCGGCTTGCCTATGAAGGCCTGGTCGGAGGCCGTGACCACGATGGAGCCGCGGCCGGCGGCGGCGAAGATGCGGGCGGCGGCGCGCACCGTGCGCACCGTGCCGCGCACGTTCACGTCGAGCAGGCGGTCGAGGGCCTCGTCGGTGATGTCGAGCACGCTGTTGCGGGCGTGCACGCCGGCGTTGGCCACCACCACCTCCAGCCCGGGGCCGGCGGCCTCCAGGGCGCTGTCCACGGCTCCGGGGCGCGTGATGTCGCACACCACCGCCGTGGCCTGCGGCTCGTGGCCGAAGCGGGCGGCGAGGGCGGCCTCGTCGACATCGGCGGCCACCACGTGCCAGCCCTCTGCGATAAAGCGCTGCGCCGTGGCCAGTCCTATGCCCGACGCCGCTCCCGTGATGAATGCAACCTTCCTATCGTTCATTTTTATAAGAGTTATAAGATTTACCGTTCTTACGCCTGCCGCGCAGCACATGCAGCGCCAGGGGCAGCAGCCAGGGCAGCACGGCCGCGGCCGCAACCACCGGCCCCCGGAAATGCTTGAGGGCAACCACCGCCAGGCACAGCAGCGTGGAGGCCGCGCACAGCAGCAGCGGCCGCAGGCTCAGGGGCAGCCGGTAGCGCCGGATGGCCACCAGCACCACCACGGAATAGAGCACATACTCCACCACATAGCCCGCGCCCAGCCCGGCGAACCCCCACAGGCGGTAGCCCGCGATGCTGCACGCCAGCCCCAGCACGGCGCCGGCGGCCTCCGTGGCCACGAACACGCGGCCGTCGCCGCGCGCCAGTATCACGAAGGCCATGCAATAGGAGAACGCGCGCGGCAGCACGCCGCAGATGCCCAGGTCCACATAGGGCAGCACCGGCAGGAAGGCCTCCGAATAGAGCAGCCTCACAACCACCTCCGAGAGCACCACGAACACGGCCACAACGGGCATGAGCACCCAGGCGGCCACCTTGAACTCGCCGGCGGCGAAGGCCGCCATGCGCATCCGCGACGCGGCCACCGAGGCCAGCCGCGGGTAGTACTCATTGGTGATGGCCGAGAACACCACCAGCACATAGGTGTTCACCAGCATGAAGCCGGCCTGGTAGAGGCCGAGGCCGCCGGTGCCGTCGGCATGGGCCATGAACACCACGAAGAGATACGAGGCCAGCTGCGTGAGCACGCCGGCAGCAGTGAGATACAGCCCCAGGCGAAGCACCGGGGCCATCGTGCGCCACGCCTGCCGCAGCGGCACCCGCGCGGGCCGCGGACAGTAGCGCCGCCGCTCGCGCGCCGCCCACAGGGCGTAGCTGTAGGTCATTATGAGATACACGGGCAGCACGGCCTGCAGCCGCAGCCCGTAGTAGAGCGGCACGGCCACGGCCGTGGCCACCACGGCCGAGAGCAGCGTCACGCGCGCCAGCGGCGCAATGTGTCCCTCGCCCTGCAGGGCGGCCATGTCGCTCTCCAGCAGGATGGCCGCGCCCACGGCTGTGGCCAGCAGCGCGAAGCACCACCATTGGGCCGCGGTGCCCATGGTCCAGTAGCTCAGGGCCGGCGAGAGGGCCAGGGTGAGGGCGGCGCCGCCCAGGGCCAGCGCGCGGCTCACGCTGCGCACGGCGCCTTCCAGCTTCGGCCGCGCGGCCGCCGGGGCCGCGGCTATCTCGCGCACGGCGCCCGTGCGCAGGCTCAGGCCCGCGCCGGCCTGCATGAGGTCGCGGGTGGTGGTGTAGATGGCGTTGAGGCCCACTCCGGCGGGCCCCAGCCACAGGGCTATGAGCTTGTTGCGCAGCACGCTGAGACCCACGACGGCCACCTGCGTGCCGCCGAAAATGCCCATTGCCTTAAGTATTCTGCGCGACAGCGTGCTCACGGCTTCACCCACTCCGAGGGGTTGAGTTTTTCTTTTTCATGGCGCAGCTCGAAGTGGAGCACGGCGCGGCTGTCGTTGTCCGGGTCGCGGTAGATGTGGCCCAGGGCCTGGCCGGAGCGCACCTTGTCGCCCTTGCGCACGGCTATGGTGTCGAGCCCGGCATAGACCGTGAGATACTCGCCGTGGCGCACTATCACGATGTTCTGGTAGCCGTCGATGCGGAACACGGAGCTCACCGTGCCGTCGAACACGGCCCGCGCGCCGGCATCCTTTGCCCCGGCCTCGATGTCGATGCCGCTGTTCTGTATCTGCACGCCGGGGATGCGCGGGTGGTCGGTGCGGCCGAAGGCGCTCACTATCCTGTAGGCCCCGGCCACGGGGAAGAGCAGGCGCCCCTTGTTGCTCAGGAAGGTGCCGCTCAGGGCGCGCTCGGCGGCCGCGGTGGCCTCGTAGGTGGTGGCGGGCGCCGGCTTGGTGGCGGGCTTGGCGGCGGGTTTCTCCGCCGGTTTTTCGGCAGGAGCTGCGGGAGTGGTCTTGCCTGTGGCCTTGGCGCGGGCCTCGGCTTCGGCGCGTGCCTTGGCTTCGGCCGCCGCACGCGCTTTCGCCTCCTGCTCCTCGCGGCGGCGCTGTTCCTCGGCCCGGCGCTGCTCCTCGGCTATGATGCGGTCGAGCTCGCTGTCGAGGCGGCGCGCCTGGCGCTGCTTTTCCTCCAGGGCTTTCTTGAGCGAGGCACCCTCGCGGCGCAGGGAGGCCACAAGGGTGTCGGCCTGCTGCTGGCGGGTGCGCAGCTGCGCCGTGGCCAGGGCCATGCGGCCCAGCTCCTGGCGGCGCTCGCTGTTCAGGGCGTCGAGGGCGGCCCGCTGCGCGGCCAGGGTGTCGGCCTCGGCCTTGAGGCGGCGGCTCTTGGTGGCGTGGGCGGCGGAGAGCTCGCGCAGATAGCGCGTGCGGCGCCAGGCCTCGCTCAGGCTGCCGGCCCCCAGCACGAAGGCTATGGGACTCAGGGTGGAGCGCCGCAAGCGCTGGGCGCGCAGGCTGCGGGCGTAGGCCGCGCGCATCGAGGCCACGCGGGCCGCGGTGCGGTCCATGCTGTCGGTCAGGGCCGCGATGTTCAGCTCCAGGCTGTCCACGCCGGCCTGCATGGTGGCTATCGACTGCTCGCTGCGCCCTATCTCGGCGTCGAGCGAGGCCAGGCGATTGAGCTGGCGGCGGGTCTCGCGGGTGTTGTCGTCGATGCGGCGGCGGGTCTTCTCAATCTCGCCGGCGGTGCGCTGCTGCTCGCGGCGCACGTCGCCCGCAGTGCGGGGCGCGGCGGGCTTGGCGGCTTTCTTTTTCTGAGAGCTGCCGCCGCCCTTGCGCGCGGCATTCTTGGTGGTGCCCGTGCGCGGCTTGGCCGCCTCTGTCGCGGGAGCGGCGGCGACGGCCAGGCACAGGGCTATAAGGATGATCCGTAGTGTTCTGCGCATCACTTACGCTCCACCTTGCGGGCCAGGAGCACCTCGGTGGGGAAGTGGTCGGAGAAGCCGTTGAGATAGCTGCCGGCTGAGAATGTGCGCTTGGGATAGCCCACGCGGCTGCCTTCCTTGTCCTTGAGGAAGTCGTGGTTGTGCACGATGGAGCGCAGGTAGTGCCAGCGGTTTTCGGGCGCCGTGGCCAGGTTGCCGGATATCATTATCTGGTCGAAGAGGTTCCAGGAGCTCTTGTAGGCCAGGGTGCCTATGCCTTTTTCAAGCATCTCCCAGAAGGGGTTGTAGAATCCGTGGGGCTTGGCATCGGCAATCTTGCGCTTGCCGCCCAGCACCACGGCGCAGGAGCGGTCCTGAGGGTCGTCGTTGAGGTCGCCCATCACTATCACGCCCATCTCGGGGTCGACGCTCCACAGCGAGTCGGCGATGTTCTTGCTCAGGGCAGCTGCGGCGCAGCGGTTGGGCTCCGACTGCTCCTGTCCGCCCAGGCGCGAGGGCCAGTGGTTCACGATCACGGCTATGCGCTGGCCCAGCAGCGAGCCCACCACGCACATCTGGTCGCGGGTGCGGAAGGGCACGGCGTGCAGGCGATGGTTCGTCACGTTCTCCACCTTGAAGTAGCGGGGGTTGTAGAGCAGGCCCACGTCCACGCCGCGCGAGTCGGGCGAGTCGTGGTGCACTATCTGCAGGTTCCATGCGGCGATGGCGGGGTCGGCCACCAGGTCTTCAAGCACGCTGCGGTTCTCGATTTCGCTCACGCCTATCACGGCCGGGCCGTAGGGCGTGGTCTTGGTGGTGAACTGCGAGATGGCGTAGGCCAGATTATTGATTTTGTTGCGGTATTTGCGGCCGTCCCACTTCTTGTCGCCGCCGGGGGTGTACTCCACGTCGCGGCCCAGGGGGTTGTTGGGGATGGTGTCGAAGAGGTTTTCGAGGTTGTAGAAGGCTATGCCGGCCACCTGCACGGCCCGGCCTTTGCTCTGTGTCTGGGCCTGGGCCGACCATGCTACGGCGATGGCGGCGGCAAGGATGAGCACAAGTTTTTTCATTGGAGATATAGCGGTTTGGTTTATTTCAACTTACCCTGCAAAGATACATAAAAAATGTATCAAGTCAAAAAAACAATGCTGCCGCGCCGCATTTTTCCGCCCGGTGCGCTCAGGTCGCCGCCCGGCGCCGCTCGGGCCGCTGGCCCAGCAGGAAGGTGCGCAGCAGCGGGCTGCGCCGCAATATCGAGCTCACCATCAGGCTCATGGCCACCACCATGGCCGTGACGATGCCGGCCGCAAGCAGTTGCAGCACGAAGCGGTCGTTGCCCAGCAGGAAGGCCCGCACGTAGAGTATACGCGGCACGAAAAAGTAGTGTATATAATAGATGTCGAGCGTGCGGCGCCCCGTGTAGGTCATGAAGCGTGTGAGCCGCGTGTCGCGGTTCCAGTAGCCGGCCATGCCGTAGAACATCATCAACACAACGGCCAGCCCCAGATAGCGCATGGCCACGTTCTTCACCACATAGTAGGCCACGTCGCCCCGGTCGGGCAGCAGCCCCATCACCAGCCCGCGCCACAGCAGCAGAAACACCACCGCGGCCACTATCACCGCCGTGGCGAAGCGCCCGGAGGCCAGCACCCGGAAAAAGCGCTCGCGATAGTGCGAGCAGGCTATGCCCAGGGCGAAAAACTGCATGTAGTACGTCACCTTGTAGCACTCCAGAAACCTCACTTTCATCATCAACCACACGGGCATCGTGAGATTCGCCACCTCGAAGAGTAGCCCCACCACGAGTATCGCAGCTATCCCCACGCCCGGCCGGAACCTGCGGCAGCACAGCACAACGGCCACGTACACCACATACATCTGAAACAGCGCTATCGTGAACCAGTAGCGGTCAAGCCCTCCCGAGAAATCCACCCGCCGGGTGAATACAAATGAATATATGGAGAAAAAGATGATGGCGCCCAGTATCTGAGCCGTGAACTTGCGCGTCAGGATGTCGCGCAGCCGGCCGCGCGTCCACCACCCGCGGCTGCGATAGGAGAAAAAGCCGCTCACGAAGAAAAACAGCGGCATACGGAACGTGATGAGCAGCGAGCTCAGCACCGTCTTGTCGTCGCCCAGCCCCATGCCCAGCAGCACGTGCCCCAGCACCACAAGGATGATGCTGAAACCGCGCATCGCATCCATCCACAGGATGCGGCCGCCGGGCGCAAGCGAGCTGTCTGTTGTCATACCGCCGGCAAAGTTACCACATTATTTCGCACCTCGCCCCACTTTTAACTAAAAAATATTTGCAGAGCGTGAAAAATAGTGCTACCTTTGCGGCATGAAAACCACGTTTTCTACCACCCACGCCACCGGCGCACCGCTCCGATCGGTTCTCGGCATCCCCGAGACGATGCGGGGCGTATTTATTTTTGCAACTTCACAAAACCGATATACACCAATTTATTAAATCGTTTCTATGAAAAAATTTTTACTCTCTTTGGCTATGATGCTCGGCATCGGCGCCGCAGCCAGCGCTGCTGAGGTGACCCTCCCCGCTGCCGAGAAGACCTGGGCCCACTACACCTGGACCCAGAACGGCAACAACTACGAAGGCACCGTCGAGGGCTACAAACTCGTGCTCGACAAGAACACCTCCACCAGTAACCTCGTTTCGCCCGACCAGTACTCCATCCGCGTCTATGCCGGCGCCCAGCTCCACGTCACCGCTCCCGAAGGCGTAACCTTCACCAAGGTTGAGGTGACCATCAGCAGCACCGGCAACAAGGCCACCGCAGCCACCGCATCGGCCGGCTGGACCGTTTCGGCCTTCGCAGACGGCAAGTTCACCATGACCGCCACCACCCCCCAGAGCACCCTCACCTTCGACGGCGACGGCAAGCAGCTCCGCGTGGCATCGATGGTAATCACCGCCGACGGCGCAAGCCAGGGCGGCGAAGACCCCAACCCTCCCACTCCTCCCACTCCCGATGATCCCGTTGTAGGCGACGGCGTAACCATCAGCTACACCGACTTCACCAAGAACGACGAAACCGGCGACCAGGAAGCTTCCAAGGACGGCTTCACCGCTATCGCTTCCAAGGGCGAAGGCACCACCGTTCCCGCCGTGCTCCCCGCTTCCAACCCCACCGCCCTCCGCATCTATGCTAACGGTACCCTCACCGTAAGCGGCGAAAAAATCACCAAGATCGTGATCAAACTCGCCGGCACCCAGGCCGCCCGCTACACCACCTTCACGCCCAGCACCGGTGCCTACACCGCAGCTCAGGCCGAAGGCGACACCGAGCTCACCTGGACCGGCGACGCTGCCAGCGTGACCTTCACCGTAGGCGCCAGCGCTACTCTCGGCACCGACGGCGACACCAAGGCCGGCCAGATCCACATCGAAAGCCTCACCATCACCGGTGAAGGCGGCGACACCCCCACTCCTCCCACTCCTCCCACCCCCGCCGGCAAGAAGTACAACCTCGTGACCACCATGGCCGAAGGCACCTATGTTATCGGCTTCGGCGCTAAGGCTGCCACCGCCCTCGACGCATCCAAGGGCTACGGCTATCTGCCCGTTGTAGACGCTACCGCCGATGGCAACGCCATCACCACCACCGCTGAGGCATATACCTTCGTTGCCACCACCGGCGGCTACTACATCAAGGACGCCAACGGCCGCTACCTCTATCAGACCGGCACCTACAACTCCTTCAACCTGAGCGACACCGCCAGCGATGAAGGCATCTTCACCGTAGAGATCGCTGCCGACGGCACCGCCACCATCGTCAACACCAACGTCAACAAGACCATGGGCTACTCCGAGCAGTACAACAGCGTAGGTAGCTATCCCACCACCGACGGCTACATCATGCCTAAGCTCTATATTGAGGACGGCACCGCCATCTCCGACATCGCTGCCGAGGACGCTCCCGTTGAATACTTCAACCTCCAGGGCGTACGCATCAACCAGCCCGAAGCCGGCCAGATCGTAATCCGCCGCCAGGGCAACAAGGTGAGCAAGATCTTCGTGAAGTAATCACCTCCCCCAAATACCAAAGAAACTCCCGCCCATCCCGGACGGGAGTTTTTTTATTTCCTCGGCACCTCGGCGCGAGCTTTCCCATCACGGGGCCGCGGCATCAGAACAGCGTGCGAAGCACCTCCAGCGAGCGGGCGCCGCCGGCCGGAAGCACGCCGTGCAGGCTGTAGTACTCCAGAATGCCCTCGAGAATGCGCCGCCGCGTGTCGCGTCCCAGGCGCAGGCGCCCCATGTTGGCCGGCGTCAGGCGCCCAAGCATGTGCACCACAGCCGCCTCGTCCGGCGCCAGATAGCGCCCATGCAGGGGCGCAGAGCTGCGGAACACCGCATCGGCCATGTCGAAGATGCGGCCCGGGCGCCACGAGCCATAGTCGGGCGCAATGCCCGTGAAAGTGGCGAGCGCGCGCAGAAACCACAGGTGGAAATTGGCCACCGCCCCGGGGCGCGACAGGCCGTCGAGCAGCCTCACCGAGTCGAAAAGAAAGCTGCTCAGGTGCTCGTCGGGAGTGGCCGCGCGCAGCACGCCCTCCAGCACATCGGCAAGAAACAGCGCCAGCGCGGCCTTCACCGGGTGCGACCGCACCGAGCGTGTCACCTCCCAGGGCCGCATGTCGCGCAGCCGCAGCACATCGCGCCCCGGGCGGCTTACCACCACCCCCTCCACCAGCGCCAGCGGCGTGGCCAGCGCGCGGCGCCGCTGAGCCTCGCGCCCGGCGCCCGCCGGCACGCTCACGGCCACTCGGCCACGCTCCGCGCTCCACGCCGTCAGTATCGAACTGGCATCGTCGTGGCGCACAAGTCGCAGCGAAAGAAAGTGGATAGTCTCGTACATACGGCCGCAAAGGTAGTAATTTTGAAGAAATTATTAAAAAAATTTGCAAGTAAGAAAAAAACTCCCTAACTTTGCAATCGCTTTTTAGCGCAAGGCCCATTCGTCTATCGGCTAGGACGCAAGATTTTCATTCTTGAAAGAGGAGTTCGATTCTCCTATGGGCTACCAATAATATATAAATCAAAGAAATTCACAACTGCACAGAAATGGCAAATCATAAATCTTCCATCAAGAGAATTCGCCAGACCGAGGCACGTCGCCTGCGCAACCGCTACTACGCCAAGACAGCCCGCAACGCTGTCCGCGCCCTGCGTCGCCTCACCGACAAGGCCGAAGCCGAAGCAAAGCTGCGCACCGTCAGCGCCATGCTCGACCGTCTTGCATCCAAAAAGGCAATCAGCAAGAACAAAGCCGCCAACCTCAAGAGCAAGCTCGCAAAGCACATCGCCAAGCTCGCCGCCTGAGGCTGCGTCTTATCGCCGGCCCATTCGTCTATCGGCTAGGACGCAAGATTTTCATTCTTGAAAGAGGAG
>CAYUUN010000041.1:0-24190 GCA_964447895.1 uncultured Bacteroides sp.
AGCCGCCGAACTTGGCCACCTGCTCGTGGGGGATGGTGCCCTTGTGCACGGGCACACGGATGAGGTTCTTCTTGGCAGCCTCTACGCCCTTGGCGATAGCGGCCTGCACTTCGTTGGCCTTGCCGAGGCCCCAGCCTACGATGCCGTTTTCATTGCCGACAACAACGATGGCTGCAAAGGTGAACGCACGGCCACCCTTGGTGACCTTGGTAACGCGGTTGATGGCAACGAGACGATCCTTGAGGTCGAGGTCGTTGGTGGTCTTTACGCGGTTATTCATTGCTTTTGCCATAGTGATTTAGAATTTAAGTCCGCCGTTGCGAGCAGCATCAGCAAGGGATTTTACACGACCGTGGAACAGATAGCCGTTACGGTCGAAAACAACTTCAGTGATACCGGCCTCCAGGGCTTTCTTGGCGATGTTCTCGCCCACCTTGGCTGCGATTTCGCTCTTTGTGCCTTCCTCGATGCCCTTCGACGAGGTGGATACGAGGGTGACGCCGGCGAGGTCGTCGATGAGCTGAACGTAGATCTGCTTGTTGGAGCGGAACACGGTCATGCGGGGACGTGCAGCGGTGCCGGAAATTTTGCCGCGGATGCGGGTCTTGATTTTATTTCTTCTTTGAATCTTCGTTTTCATAGCTTCAGTGTTACTTATTTGGCACCAGCCGATTTACCGGACTTGCGGCGAATAACCTCGCCCACGAACTTGATACCTTTGCCCTTGTAAGGCTCGGGCTTGCGGAGGGAGCGGATCTTTGCGCACACCTGGCCCAGGAGCTGCTTGTCGTCGCTCTCGAGGATGATCAGGGGGTTCTTGTTGCGCTCGCTCTTGGCCTCAACTTTCACCTCGGGGGGAAGCTTGATGAAGATAGCGTGGGAGAAACCGAGCGAGAGCTCCAGCACCTGGCCGGTAGCGGTAGCGCGGTAACCTACGCCTACGAGTTCCATTTCTTTGCGATAACCCTCGCTCACACCTACAACCATGTTATGGATGAGGGCGCGGTAGAGACCGTGCTGGGCGCGGTGCTCGCGGTCGTCGCTGGGACGGGTCAGAGTAACGTGACCGTCTTCGATTTTGATGTCGAGTTCAGGATTGACAGCCTGTGTGAGGGTGCCTTTCGGGCCCTTTACGGTTACCACATGGTCCTTGACATCGACGCTTACGCCTGCGGGGATGGCGATGGGTGCTTTACCTATACGTGACATATTCTTCGGATTAGTGGTTGATTAGTAAACGTAGCACAGAACTTCGCCGCCGATTTTCTTTTCGGCAGCAGCCTTGTTGGTCATCACACCCTGCGAAGTGCTGAGGATGGCGATGCCCAGGCCGTTGAGAACTCGGGGCATATCCTTGTAGCCGGTGTACTGGCGCAGGCCGGGGCGCGATACGCGCTTGAGGCCCTGGATGGCGTTGACACGGTCCACGGGATCGTATTTAAGGGCAATCTTGATGATGCCGGCGGGGGTTTCACCCTCTATAAACTTGTAGTTAAGAATATAGCCTTGTTCGAAGAGAATCTTGGTGATTTCCTTCTTCAAGTTTGAGGCAGGCACCTCCACCACGCGGTGGTTGGCCTTGATAGCGTTCCTCAATCTTGTCAGATAGTCTGCTATAGGATCTGTCATTTTGTTGATGTTTAAATTGATTGGGCTGTTCCCAACAATATTTAATACTCGGAGTTGAAAAGCTCGTGAGGATTACCAGCTTGCTTTCTTCACACCGGGGATCAGGCCGGCCGAAGCCATTTCGCGGAACTGGATGCGGCTGAGGCCGAACTGGCGCATGTAGCCTTTGGGACGTCCGGTGATGGAGCAGCGGTTGTGAAGGCGCACGCGCGAGGCGTTCTTGGGCAGCTTCTGCAGTTCCTGGTATGCCTCGTAGTCGCCCTGGGCCTTGAGCTCGGCCTTCTTGGCGGCGAATTTGGCAACGAGTTTTGCACGCTTTACCTCGCGGGCTTTCATTGATTCTTTTGCCATATCTTCTGATTACTGTTTTTTGGCATTCTTGAAGGGCAGGCCGAATTCCTTGAGGAGGGCGTAGCCTTCTTCATCGGTGTTGGCGCTGGTCACGAAAGTGATGTTCATGCCCATAAGCTTGCTGATGGAATCGATGTTGATTTCGGGGAAGATAATCTGCTCGGTGATGCCGAGGGTGTAGTTGCCACGGCCGTCAAGCTTGCCTTCGATGCCCTTGAAGTCGCGGATACGGGGCAGGGCCACACGGATCAGACGCTCCAGGAATTCATACATGCGGTCGCGACGGAGAGTCACCATCACGCCCACGGGCATTTTCTTGCGCAGCTTGAAGTTCGAGATATCTTTCTTCGAGAGAGTGGCCACGGCCTTCTGGCCGGTGATGGCGGTGAGCTCGTTGATGGCTGTCTCGATGATTTTCTTGTCCTGGGTGGCTTCGCCGAGGCCCTGGTTGATGACAATCTTCTTGAGCTTGGGCACCTGCATGATGGTGCTGTAGCCGAACTCTTTCTCAAGAGCGGGGACGATGCGCTCGTTATAGTCCTTTTTAAGAGTTGCAGTCATTACTTAATCTCCTCTCCTGATTTTTTGGAAATACGAACGGTTTTGTCGCCTTCCTTGCGGATGGCGATGCGGGTGGGCTTGCCGCTCTTGGGGTCGATGAGGGCGAGGTTCGACAGATGGATGGGAGCCTCAACCTTCACGAGACCGCCCTGGGGGTGCTTGGCGCTGGGCTTTGTGGCTTTTGTCACCATGTTCACGCCTTCGACGATGGCACGCTGCTTGTCGGCCTGCACCTGAAGCACGCGGCCCTGCTGGCCACGGCTCTCGCCGGAGAGAACATAGACGGTGTCGCCCTTTTTGATATGAAGTTTCATTACTTTTCTTGAATTAAGGGTTGATTAGAGAACTTCCGGAGCGAGGGAAACGATTTTCATCTGGTTGGCGGCGCGGAGTTCGCGGGCCACAGGACCGAAGATGCGTGTGCCACGAAGTTCGCCGGCGTTGTTCAGGAGCACGCAGGCGTTGTCGTCGAAACGGATATAGGAACCGTCGGGACGGCGGATTTCTTTCTTTGTGCGGACGACTACGGCCTTGCTAACGGTGCCCTTCTTCACGTCGGAACTGGGGATGACGCTCTTGACAGAGACAACGATGATGTCGCCTACGGAAGCGTAGCGGCGACCGGTGCCGCCGAGCACATGGATGCACAGGGCTTCCTTGGCTCCGCTGTTATCGGCGACGGTCAGGCGGGTTTCAGTCTGTATCATGATTGTTACTTAACTTTTTCTACGATTTCTACTAAGCGCCAGCGCTTGGTTTTGCTGAGGGGGCGGGTCTCCATCAGGCGGACGGTGTCGCCCACGCTGCACTCGTTGTTCTCGTCGTGTGCGTGGTACTTCTTCGACTTGTTCACGAACTTGCCATAGATGGGGTGCTTTTCTTTCCACTTCACCATGACGGTGATGGTCTTGTCGCCCTTATTGCTCGATACCACGCCGATGCGCTCTTTTCTGAGATTTCTTTTTTCCATAGTGGCGATGGGTTATTTGTTGTTGAGCTCGCGCTGACGCAGTTCGGTTTTCACGCGGGCGATCATGCGGCGGTCGGCCGTGATCTTGGCGGGGTTGTCGATGGGCGACACAGCGTGAGTGGCCTGAAGCTGCATGTACTCAGCTTCCATCTGTGCGAGACGCTCGCGCAGGTCGGCCGTGGTCATTTCTTTGATTTCTTCCTTTTTCATGATGCGTTAGACGTTTTGGGTGGGGTCATAGTCGCGACGCACCACGAATTTTGTAACGACGGGAAGTTTCTGAGCGGCCAGGCGCAGTGCCTCCTTGGCAATGTCGTAGCTCACGCCTTCAACTTCGATTATCATGCGGCCGGGAGTAACGGGGGCCACGAATCCTTCGGGCGAACCTTTACCTTTACCCATGCGGACTTCGGCAGGCTTCTTGGTGATGGGCTTGTCCGGGAAGATACGGATCCAGATCTGGCCCTGGCGCTGCATGTAGCGCGTAACGGCGATACGGGCAGCTTCTATCTGACGGCCGGTAATCCACTTGGACTCCATGGTCTTGATGCCGAAGGAGCCGAAGGCGAGCTCGTTACCTCGCTGGGCGTTGCCCTTCATGCGACCCTTTTGGGCGCGACGGAATTTAGTTTTCTTAGGCTGTAACATCTTTTCTTACTAATTCGAGGGAGGTTAACGATTGGTTTTGGCACGACGGAAACCACCACGACGGGGAGCTCCGTTGCCGCTGGCGCTGCGGTTCTCCTTCTGCTGCGAGAACTGGGGAGCGAGATCGCGCTTGCCATAGACTTCGCCACGGCAAATCCACACTTTCACACCCACGACACCCACCTTGGTGTGGGCCTCGACCAGTGCGTAGTCGATATCGGCACGCAGGGTGTGCAGGGGAGTGCGGCCTTCCTTGAACATCTCGCTGCGGGCGATTTCGGCGCCGTTGAGACGGCCGCTCACCTGCACCTTGATGCCCTCGGCACCGGCGCGCATGCTGCTCTGGATAGCCATCTTGACGGCGCGGCGGTAGGCCACCTTGCCTTCGATCTGGCGGGCGATATTGGCTGCTACGATTTCGGCGTCGAGCTCGGGGCGCTTAACCTCGAAGATGTTGATCTGGACGTCCTTATCGGTGATTTTCTTGAGTTCTTCGCGGAGTTTCTCAACATCCTGGCCACCCTTGCCGATTACCAGACCGGGGCGCGACGTGCACACGGTGATGGTGATGAGCTTGAGAGTGCGCTCGATAACGATACGGCTTACGCTGCACTTTGCCAAACGGACGTTGAGGTACTTGCGAAGCTTGTAGTCTTCGAGGATGTTTTCACCCTGCTTGGTGCCGTCGGACCAGTTGGAATCCCAGCCACGGATGACACCGAGACGGTTGCTTATCGGATTTACTTTCTGTCCCATTTGATTATGCCTCGTTGTTGTTATTGTTGTTGATAGTGTCCACGATTACGGTAACGTGGTTGGCACGCTTGCGGATGCGGTAGCCGCGGCCCTGGGGGGCGGTGCGCAGGCGCTTGAGCATGGGAGCGGGATTAACGAAGATGGTGCTGATATAGAGCTCGCCGCTTTCGGCTTTCTTCTCGTTCTTCTCTTCCCAGTTGGCCACTGCAGAGCGCAGAAGCTTCTCGAGCCGGGCTGCAGCCTCCTTGTTGGAGAACTTGAGCATGCCCAGGGCGCGGAACACTTCCTTGCCGCGGATCATGTCGGCAACGAGGCGCATTTTGCGGGGCGAAGTAGGAATGTTGGTGAGCTTTGCGAAAGCTACCGTCTTACGCTCCTGCTTCTTCTGATCGGCAGATATTCTTTTTCTTACACCCATTGTATGTGTTGCTTTTCTTTGTCAATTAAATTGATTAGCTTGGGCCCTTATTTCTTCTTGTTGCCGGCGTGGCCGCGGAAGTTGCGCGTGGGAGCGAATTCGCCAAGCTTGTGGCCTACCATGTTTTCGGTGACGTACACGGGGATGAACTTGTTTCCGTTGTGCACGGCGAAGGTGTGACCTACAAACTCGGGAGCGATCATCGATGCGCGGCTCCAGGTCTTGATGACGTTCTTCTTGCCGGAAGCATCCATGTCGGCCACTTTCTTCTCGAGCTTCACGCTGATGAAGGGTCCTTTCTTTAATGAACGGCTCATATGTGCTATTTTATCAGATTACTTTTTGCGACGTTCGATAATATACTTCGAAGACTGCTTCTTCGGGGCGCGTGTCTTGAGACCCTTGCTGTAGAGGCCCTTGCGCGAGCGGGGATGACCACCGCTGGCGCGGCCCTCGCCACCACCCATGGGGTGATCGACAGGGTTCATGACAACACCGCGGTTGCGGGGGCGACGGCCCAGCCAGCGGCTGCGGCCGGCCTTGCCGGAACGCTCGAGCGAGTGCTCGCTGTTGCCCACAACGCCGATGGTGGCCTTGCAAGCGCACAGGATCTTGCGGGTTTCGCCCGAAGGTAATTTGACGATAGCATAGTCGCCTTCGCGGCTCACGAGCTGGGCGAAGGTGCCGGCCGAGCGTGCCATGAAGGCTCCCTGGCCGGGACGCAATTCGATGTTGTGGATAACGGTACCTACGGGTATCTTGCCGAGGGGAAGGGCGTTGCCCACCTCGGGTGCTGCGTCGGCACCGCTGACAACGGTTGCGCCTACTTCGAGACCGTTGGGTGCAATGATGTAGGCTTTGGCACCGTCTACGTAGTACAGCAGGGCGATGCGGGCCGAACGGTTGGGATCGTACTCGATCGAGTGTACTACTGCGGGAACTCCGTCTTTGTTTCTCTTAAAGTCAATGAAGCGGTATTTGCGTTTGTGTCCACCACCAAGGTAACGAGTGGTGAGGTGGCCTTCGGCGTTGCGGCCGCCGGAGGCACGTTTACCGACTGTAAGAGATTTTTCCGGCGTGGTAGCAGTGATTGTACCTTTGAACACGCCGATAACTTTGTGTCGCTGCCCAGGAGTCGTGGGCTTGAATTTTCTTACTGCCATTTTATTTATCAGATGTTGCTGTAAAAGTCGATGGTTTGGCCTTCAGCGAGAGTGATGAAGGCTTTCTTCCAGCGGGCCGTGGCGCCGCGGAGAAGACCGCTCTTGGTCCAGCGGCTCTTGTTCTTGCCGCGCACCACAGCGGTGTTCACGCTCTCTACCTTCACCCCGTAGAGCTTCTCCACCAGGTCTTTGATCTGGTACTTGTTGGCATCGGGGGAAACACGGAAGGTGTAACGGTTGAGCTTGTCCGTCAGGCGGGTGGCTTTTTCGGTTACGATGGGTTTGATTTCGATTTCCATTTCAGTTCCTCCAGGGGTTTACAGGTTGTTAATCACAGCAAGGCCACCTTCCGTGAGGATGATAGCGTTGTTGTTCATGATTGCATACGTGTTGATGTCCGCGGCGTTCATGAGCTTGACGCCGGGCACATTTCGAGCAGACAAAGATACAACATTATTTCGTTCTGCCGAAACGAGCAGCAGTTTTTTGCCGTCTACTTTAAGATTTTTAGCAAAATTTACGAAATTTTTAGTTTTGGGTGCGTCGAAAGTGAAGTCTTCAACCACGATGATCTCGTTGGCCTGGCACTTTACGGTGAGGGCCGAGCGACGGGCGAGCTGCTTGACCTTGCGGTTCAGCTTGAAGCGATAGTCGCGGGGACGGGGACCGAACACGCGGCCGCCGCCTACGAGCACGGGCGAGTTGATGTCGCCGATACGGCTGCCGCCGCCACCTTTCTGCTTGTGGAGCTTACGGGTAGAACCGCTCACTTCGCTGCGCTCCTTGCTCTTGTGTGTGCCCTGACGCTGGTCGGCAAGGTACTGCTTTACATCGAGATAGATGGCGTGTTCGTTGGCCTCTACTGCGAACACCTGATCGTTGAGGACAGCCTTGCGGCCGGTGTCCTTTCCTTCTTTATTGTAGATTGCAACTTCCATTTTACTTCTCAATTAATACGATGGAACCTTTGGCGCCGGGGATGGAGCCCTTAATCATGAGGAGGTTGTGCTCGGGGAGCACCTTTACAACCTGGAGGTTCTGCACGGTCACGCGCTGGTTGCCCATCTGGCCGGCCATGCGCATGCCTTTGAACACCTTGGCGGGATACGAGCAGGCACCGATAGAACCGGGTGCACGCAGGCGGTTGTGCTGGCCGTGAGTGCTCTGGCCCACACCGCCGAAGCCGTGGCGCTTTACGACGCCCTGGAAGCCTTTACCCTTGCTGGTGCCCACGATGTCGACAAAGTCGGCCTCGGTGAACATGTCCACGGTCAGGGTGTCGCCTGCCTTGTGCTCGCCTTCGAAACCTTTGAACTCGGCCAAGTGACGCTTGGGAGCTACGCCGGCCTTCTGGAAGTGGCCGAGCTCGGGCTTGGTGCAGTGCTTTTCCTTCTGCTCCTCAAAGCCGAGCTGGAGGGCGTTGTAGCCATCCTTTTCGGTGGTTTTCACCTGCGTAACAACACAAGGGCCTACTTCGATAACAGTGCACGGTACGTTCTTACCGTCGGCACTGAAAACGGATGTCATTCCGATTTTCTTTCCAATTAATCCTGGCATTTCTGTGTTTGTTTTGGAGTGATGATATCTTGATTTGTTTTGTCGCTATCTGAGGCTCTTACACCTTGATCTCTACTTCCACGCCGCTGGGGAGCTCGAGCTTCATGAGGGCGTCGACGGTCTTGGCGGTGCTGTTGTAGATGTCGATAAGACGCTTGAACGACGAGAGCTGGAACTGCTCGCGGCTCTTCTTATTGACGAAGGTGGAGCGGTTGACGGTGAAGATACGCTTGTGGGTGGGCAGGGGTATGGGGCCGCTGATCACTGCACCGGTAGCCTTCACAGTCTTTACGATCTTCTCGGCGCTCTTGTCGACGAGGTTGTGGTCGTAAGATTTAAGTTTGATGCGGATTTTCTGACTCATATTGTTGTTTTGATATTGACAGAGTTATTTAACGAGGTCGACACGGCCCTGGCACTCGGTGAGCACGTTCTTGGCGATGCTGGAGCTCACCTCGCTGTAGTGGCTGAAGCTCATGGTGCTGGTGGCACGGCCCGAGGTGATGGTGCGGAGGGCTGTCACGTAGCCGAACATTTCGGCCAGAGGAGCCTTGGCTTTAACCACGCGGGCGCCGCTGCGGCTGGTTTCCATGCCTTCTACCTGGCCACGACGCTTGTTGAGGTCGGAGATCACGTCGCCCATGGATTCCTCGGGGGTCACCACCTCGATCTTCATGATGGGCTCGAGCAGCACGGGGCCGGCCTTTTCGCTGGCCTTCTTGAAGGCCTGGATGGCGCAGAGCTCGAACGACAGCTGGTCGGAGTCGACGGGGTGGAACGAACCATCGATCACAGTCACCTTGAGGGTCTCTACGGGGAAGCCGGCGAGCACGCCGTTCTTCATGGCCGTCACGAAGCCTTTCTGGATGCTGGGGATGAATTCCTTGGGGATGTTGCCGCCCTTGACTTCGTCGACAAACTGCAGGCCGCCTTCGAAGCCTTCGTCGGCGGGTTCTACGCGCACAATGATGTCGGCAAACTTACCGCGGCCACCGGTCTGCTTCTTGAACACTTCGCGGAGCTCGACGGGCTTGGTGATGGCTTCCTTATAGGTAACCTGCGGACGACCCTGGTTGCACTCTACCTTGAACTCGCGACGCAGACGGTCGATGATGATGTCGAGGTGAAGCTCGCCCATGCCGCTGATGACGGTCTGGCCGGTCTCTTCGTTGGTGGCAACGCGGAAGGTGGGGTCTTCTTCGGCCAGCTTCTGCAGGCCCACGCCCAGCTTGTCGAGGTCTTTCTGAGTCTTGGGCTCCACGGCGATACCGATCACGGGATCGGGGAAGTCCATGGCCTCGAGCACGATGGGTGCGTCTTCGGCGCAGAGGGTGTCGCCGGTGCGGATATCCTTGAAGCCTACGCCTGCGCCGATATCACCGCAGCCGATTACCTCCTTGGGGTTCTGCTTGTTGGAGTGCATCTGGAACAGACGCGAGATGCGCTCTTTCTTGCCCGAGCGCGAGTTGAGCACGTAGCTGCCGGCGTTCACGTCGCCGGAGTACACGCGGAAGAAGCACAGACGGCCTACATAGGGGTCCGTGGCAATCTTGAACGCCAGGGCACACATGGGTGCGTCGCTGCTGGGCTCGCGGGTGAGGATTTCGTCGGGATTGTCGACGGCGTGGCCTTCAACGGCGCCTGCGTCGAGCGGGCTGGGAAGGTAGGCGCACACGTTGTCGAGCAGGCACTGAACGCCCTTGTTCTTGAACGAGGAACCCAGGGTCATGGGCACGATGTCCATGCTGAGGGTGCCTTTGCGCAGGGCCTTCTTGATTTCCTCTTCGGTGATGGTGGAGGGGTCGTCGAAGTACTTAGCCATGAGGTCGTCGTCGAATTCGGCGATCTTCTCGAGCATCTTGTCGCGCCATTCCTCGGCTTCTTCAACCAGGTTGGCGGGGATGTCCTCGATGCTGTAGTCGGCGCCCATGCTTTCGTCGTGCCAGAAGATAGCCTTCATGCGCACGAGGTCCACGACGCCCTTGAAGGTCTCTTCAGCACCGATGGGTATCTGAATGGGACAGGGGTTGGCACCGAGCACGTCCTTGAGCTGACGCACTACCTCGAAGAAGTTGGCACCGCTGCGGTCCATCTTGTTGACGTAGCCGATGCGGGGCACATTGTATTTGTCGGCCTGACGCCACACGGTCTCAGACTGGGGCTCAACGCCGCCAACGGCGCAGAACGTAGCCACGGCGCCGTCGAGAACGCGCAGGGAGCGCTCCACCTCGACGGTGAAGTCGACGTGTCCCGGAGTGTCAATCAGGTTGATTTTGTATTTTTCGCCGTTGTACTTCCAGAAGGCGGTGGTGGCGGCGGAGGTGATGGTGATACCACGCTCCTGCTCCTGCTCCATCCAGTCCATCGTGGCTGCACCGTCGTGCACCTCACCGATTTTGTGGGTCAGGCCGGTGTAGAAGAGAATACGTTCGGACGTAGTGGTTTTACCGGCATCGATGTGAGCCATAATGCCGATATTGCGGGTATATTTGAGCTGTTCGTCTGATTTAGCCATTTTGCGTTAGGATTTACGGTCAATGAAACATTAGAAGCGGAAGTGTGCGAATGCGCGGTTAGCTTCTGCCATTTTGTGCATATCCTCCTTGCGCTTGAAGGCACCGCCCTGCTCGTTGAATGCGTCGACGATTTCGGCTGCGAGCTTGTCGGCCATGGTCTTGCCGCCGCGCTTGCGGGCGTAGAGGATGAGGTTTTTCATTGATATAGATTCCTTGCGGTCGGGACGGATTTCGGTGGGCACCTGGAAGGTGGCGCCGCCCACACGGCGGCTCTTCACCTCCACCTGGGGAGTTACATTCTCGAGGGCCTTTTTCCAGATTTCGAGGGCCGTCATCTCCTCGTTGGGGAGCTTCGACTTCACGTTGTCGAGAGCGGTGTAGAAGATTTCAAAAGCAATGCTCTTCTTGCCGTCGTACATGAGGTGGTTGACAAATTTTGCCACGCGCACGTCACCGAACACGGGATCGGGAAGAACTTGACGCTTCTTAGGCTTAGCCTTTCTCATTTTTGGTCAGTGTGTTGTGTTTTCGGATTGCTTGGTTGTGCTTGCATCTTTTTCTTCAGCCCCACCCTCCGGTGGCGGCTTACTCAACCGGGCAGCTTTTCAAGAATCAAAAAACGAGTTTAAATTGAATAGGTAATTAAATCTCGCGGTGCGTTCAGATTTACTTCACTCGACAGTTCAATGCCGAATTACTTCTTGGCTGCACCGGCCTTGGGACGCTTGGCGCCATACTTGGAACGACGCTGTGTGCGGTCTTTCACGCCCGATGTGTCGAGAGTGCCGCGCACGATGTGGTAGCGAACGCCGGGAAGATCCTTCACACGACCGCCGCGCACCAGCACGATGCTGTGCTCCTGAAGGTTGTGACCTTCGCCGGGGATGTAGGAGTTCACTTCTTTGCCATTGGTGAGGCGTACACGAGCCACCTTACGCATTGCCGAGTTAGGCTTTTTGGGAGTGGTGGTGTAGACACGCACGCACACGCCACGACGCTGGGGGCAGCTGTCGAGAGCGGGGCTCTTGCTCTTGTCTTCGAGCGCCACGCGACCCTTACGTACTAATTGCTGAATAGTAGGCATCTTAGTTGTTTGGTTTAACTTTGGTTTATTTCTATCAGTTTTTCTTGTTTCTATTTTCGACTCAACATGCGCATCAAACGCCCCGTATCGCCGTAACTGTCACGCAGTTAGCAATACACGAAGCGCAGACACGCCATAAAATCGATGCAAAATTACTAATTAATCGCCTATTTTCCAAATATTTCACTGAAATTGTTTGAAAGATTTTTTCGCACGAAAAACGGCAGCCCTACAGCAGCAGGCAGGCATCGCCGTAGCTCAGGAAGCGATAGGGCACCCGCAGGGCGTGGTCGTACATCTGCCGCCACCCGTCGCCCATGAATGCCGAAACCAGCAGCAGCAGGGTGCTCTGCGGCTGGTGGAAATTGGTAATCATGCCTTTCACCACCTTATATTTATAGCCCGGGGCTATGATGATGCGCGTCGAGGCCACGAGCGTGTCGCGCCCCGCGGCGTCGAGGTAGCCCAGGATGGCCTGCATGGCATCCCCCACGGCGAGGGCCGGATGCCCGGGGTCATAGGCGTACCACTGGGGCACCTCGCCGTCCCAGGCCCCCTCTGATATTAGGCAGCCTATGTGGTAGAGGCTCTCCAGCGTGCGCACCGACGTGGTGCCCACGGCTATCACGGGCTTGGCGTCGCGCGCCAGCTCGGCGATGAGGTCGCGCCCCACGGCTATGAACTCGCTGTGCATGGCGTGGTCGCCCACCGCCTCGCTCTTCACGGGCTGGAACGTGCCTGCGCCCACGTGCAGCGTGACCTCGCGGCGCTCGATGCCGCGGGCGGCGATGTCGGCCAGCACGGCGTCGGTGAAGTGCAGTCCGGCCGTAGGAGCGGCCACCGAGCCGTCGATGCGGCCGAACACCGTCTGATAGTCGCGTCCGTCGCTCTCCTCCGTCGCGCGGTTCAGATAGGGCGGAATGGGTATCTCGCCTATAGCCGCGATGATGCGGGCAAAAGTGAGCCGAGGCTCATCCCACGAGAAGCGCACCTTCGAGGCATTGTCGTCGCGCTCCACGCGCTCGGCGCGCAGCACGGCAGGGATGCCGTCCACCACGATCTTGGCCCGCAGCTCGCCCTGCTTCCAGCGCTTGCTGTTGCCCACGAAGCAGCTCCAGGTGCAGCACGCCGTGGCGGCGAAAGCCTGCTCATAATCGGCAGGCATCACCGGCTCGAGGCAGAAAATTTCGATGAGGGCGCCGCTGTCCTTGCGCATGCGCAGGCGGGCGTTAATCACGCGCGTGTTGTTGTACACCAGCAGCGCATCCGGCGGCAGCAGGGCCGGCAGGTCGGTGAACACGCGGTCGTGCAGCTGCCCGTCGGGCGTGCGCACCAGCAGGCGGCACGCATCGCGCTGCTCCAGCGGATGCTTCGCAATCAGCTCGTCGGGCAGCGGATAATTATAGTCGGAAATGTGTATCTCTTTCGGATTCATACTGCAAAATTACACAAAATCGCCCAATCTCCCCGCCACACGGGCAATAATAAAGCCTCTCCGCAGCAACACGGGCTGCGGAGAGGCGTAATTTGTATCCGGTGATGTTATTTCTTGGGGTGGACGATGGCGGGGGTGGAGGGGGAGGAGGGCTGGCCGTAGTGGCGCCACTGGATGTTGTCGAAGTCGAGGTCGGCGGCGTGCAGGGCGGGCGCGGTGTGGGGGATGGAGGCGCCGTCGCGCACGAGGATGATGCACTGCAGGGGGCCGTCGGCCTTGATGTGCTGCCAGCCGGGGGCGTACACGGCGCCGGTCTGGTAGTCGTGCCAGGGGTGGCCTCCGGGCAGATATACATCGCGCTCGAATCCTTCTTCAAACAGGGGCGCCACGAGGATGTCGGAGCCAAACATATACTGGTCGTCGATGTTCCACACGCCGGGGTCGTCGGGATATTCGAGCAACATGGCGCGGAACATGGGCCAGCCGTTGGCGGCGCTTTCGGCGGCCTGGGTGTAGATGTAGGGCATGAGGGAGTACTTCATTTCAGCGCAGCGGCGGAAGTAGTCGGTGAACTCCTCGTTGTCGTAGAGCCAGGGCTCGGTGGGAGGTGCGCCATGGGCGCGGGTGTGGGAGGTGAGGAAGCCCACGGGGAGCCAGCGGCGGTAGAGGCTCTCGGGGGTGGAGGTCACGAATCCGCCCATGTCGTGGCTCCAGAAGGGGAAGCCGGAGAGGCCCAGCGACAGGCCGGCGCGCACTGTGCCCTGCATGCCGGTGTTTGTGGTGGCTGCGTCGCCGCCCCAGTGGAGGGGATAGCGCTGGCTGCCGGCCCAGGCGGAGCGTGCCCAGATGATGTTTTCGCCGCTGACGTCGCGCGTGGCGTCGGCCACGGCCTTGTTGTAGCGCAGGGGATAGAGGTTGTGCTCATACCATCCGGTGCGGCCGTTGTGGTAGACGCCCTCGATGGGGGCAGCCTCGCCGAAGTCGACCTTGATGGCGCCCACGCCCATGCCTATGAGCTTCTTGATCTTGTCCTGATACCACTCTACGGTGGCGGGATTGGTGAAGTCGAGCACGGCATCCTCGTAGGGGAGCGTGCCGCGGCCGTTGCGCACGGCCAGGCCTTTCTCCACGAGCTCGGGGAAGTATTTGTTGCCGGGCACGAAATAGGGCAGCTGCCACAGCGAGATGTGGTAGCCCTGCTTGCGCAGGTCCTTCACCATCTTGGCGGCGTCGGCAAAGCGTTCGGGCGAGAATTCGTAGTCGCACTGCCAGTCTACGTCAAACCAGCCCGTGTCGAGGTGTATCACATCGGCCGGAATGCGGTTTTCCGTGAGTTTGGCGGCCACGTCGCGTGCCTCGTCTTCGGTGAAATAGCTGATGCGGCTCATCCAGGTGCCGAAGCTCCACAGCGGGGGCAGCTCGGGGCGGCCAGTGAGGGCGGTGTACTCGGATATTATATCCTTAGGCTCGCCGAAGAAAATGAAGAAATCCATGTCTTCGTCGGCCATGAAAATCTTGTTGGCGCCTATGTAGCTGTTGCCCATGTCCATGGTCACCGGGGCTGCCGTGTGCATGAACATGCCGTAGCCGCGGTTGCTGAACCAGAAGGGGATGGGCTTGTACATGTCGCGTCCTTCGGGGCCCTGCGGGTCGGTCACGAAAAGGTTGAGTTTCTGGCCGGCTTTGTTGAGCGCCGTGGGGCTTTCGCCAAGGCCGAAGATTTTCTCGCCGGGAGCGAGGGAAAACACCGGGTTGATGCTGCGGGTGTTGTCGCTGCCGCGCTTTATGAAGCTGAACGGTGGCACCTTTATCTGCGTGCTGTCGTTGTCGCTCCAGGTGCGTGTGTGGGTGAGTTCGCGGCCCGAGGCATCCTTGAGCACGATGCGCCAGGGCGACGACTTGATTTCGAGAATGCCGTAGGGCGAGGCATACTGCACGTCGCCGGCGGCGTTGCGCACGGCTTTCCACGAGCCGGGCTGAGCCTGAGGCTCGGCCACGAGCATCACTTCGTCGGCAGCATCGTCGGGCAGCACGGAAGAAGTGTGCACCCTCACGCGCAGCGTGCGCTCGTTGATGGGCGTGACGCTGATTCCCAGCTCCGGGTCCTGCGGATAGGCCGTATTGGGGAAGTCGAGGCTCTGCAGGGGCTGGTGCAGATAGGTGTTGGCGTTGAATGCCTGGCGCGGCATGAGCTGCTGGCGGCGCCATTTCAGCGTGCCGCTGCCGGTGGCGGTGTCGAAGTCCACGAGGCTGTCGGCAAAGAAATAGGTGTTGCTCATGTCGAGGAAGTCCTCGCTCATGTCCTTGGGCATCGACAGCAGGTAGGCTGCTCCGCCCACGGTGCGCGTCTCGGCGCCCGCCTGCGGGATGGCAAGCAGCGCTGCCGCGGCAGCTGTAAGCAATAATTTTTTCATGGCATATCGGGGTAAAGGTTTATAATTTCAAGGCTTGAATCACGGCAGCGGTGTCGGCGGCGGCTGCCGCGGGCGACATGTCGAGGCGGCGCATCTCGGTGACTTCGGCACCGGGAATCACCATCTTCAGCAGCTCCTGCGGCGAAGGTGCCTTCTGCAGGCGCGAGTATTCGCTGTAGGTGAGGGAAATGAAGGCGGTGTTCGGGCCCAGGCCGCGGCGGTCGAGCAGCCAGCCGCCGGGCAGATCGATGGGAGCGCTGGCGGCCGTCACGTCGGTGGGTGCCGGATAGCTCTGCACGGCTGTGCCGGAGGCGTTGAGGCTTATGGCCACATTTTCGGCGCAGGGAACGCTCGTCTTATACACCAGCGCGCGGGGCAGCATGGACGCCGGTCGGGCGCCGGCCACGGCCACGGGCGCCGCATCGGGCTGCACCGCGGGCTGCGGCGCCTGCTTGGGCTGCGAATGACACGCCGCTGCAGCTATGGCAATCATGATTACCGGAATGGTTTTCAGTTTCATGTTGTAAAAGAAAACTGCGCCCCATGCCCGCATTCGGGCCCGGGGCGCAGCACTATGATATTTCAGAAATTATGGCTTATTTCACGAGTTCCTTGGTGATCTTCTCGCCGCGGCGCACGATGTAGATTTCGCCGGCGGCGGGCTGAGCCACGCGGATGCCCTGCAGGTTGAAGTACTCGGCAGCAGCGTCGCCGTCGATTTCCACATCCTGGATGCCGTCGTACACGGTGCCGTAGTGGAACTTCATGAGCGGGCTCATGATTTCGCCGTTCTCGGGGTTGTAGAAACCGAAGAAGTAGTCCTTGCCGTCCTCGAAGCCGAAAGCGGAGGTTACGCGCTTTTCGTAGCTGTACTCGAAGGTTTCGCCGGGAGCGATGCTCAGGGTGAAGTTGGGCATTTCGTTTACGATTTCATACTCGCCGTAGACCTTCTGGAAGAAGGCGGGAGTGGTGTGACCGTAGAAATAGAACTGGCCGTTGTTCACGAAGTTGGCAGTCCAACGGGCAGTGTTGTTGCGCTGCACGTTCTCGACCTGCTCGTACTCGCCGCTCACCTTCTTGAACATCTTCATGTCTTCCACGTCGACTTCCACGCCCACGGGCTCCAGAGTGCCGTTGTGCACGCTGGTCTTGAGGATGTACTGACGCACGCCGCTGTAGGGCAGTTCCATGGGGTAGATCACATCGTTGTAGATGTCCTCGGGCTGGCCTTCCTCGGGCTTGTCGCCCACCTTATAGACGGGGGTGAGGGTGTAGGTGCCGTTCTCCTTCACGCCGGAGAGCAGCACGTCGTAGCTGGCTGCGCCATAGAGGGTGTTGAGGTCTTCCTTGACCGAGCTCCAGCGATAGAAATCCTGGCCTTCACCCACGATGTGGAGACCGAAAGCCATGGCAGGCAGGGTGTACCAGGTGTAGCTGTAGAAGCCACCGCCCTCGTAGCCCACGGTCACTTCGCGACCCAGGTTGAAAGAAGCGGGCGAAATCACCAGGCCCTGGCCGGGATTGCTCGTAGCGGCAGCTACGACGGGCTTGGGCTGGCCGCCCTTGTCGGGCATGGCGTTGATGGTGGCGTTCTGGTCGTAGTTGAAGCCAAGGCCGGAAGCTGCGCCGCCGGTGCCCATGGCGGAGGGATCGAGTGCGCCAACGACGAAGTAGCCGTTGCTCATGCCGTTCCAGCCCCAGTTCACGTGGAAGTAAGCCTCGCCGTCGGTTTCCTGATAGCCGTCGAACACGAAAGCGTGGCCTTCAGACTCGATGGTGGTGCCGTCGTAGAGCACGGGACCTACGTTCACGAGCTGGTTGTAGAGGATTTCCTCCCACTCGTTCTGGGTGTAGCACTCGCGGGCGAGATACTGAACCGACTTGTCATAGCCGAAGTTCTCGGCGAGAATCTTGGCCACCTTCCAGGTCTGGGCGCCCGAGCCGTTCAGGGAGTAGCTCATCTCCACGCCGTAGCCCAGCATCTGCATGAGGGTGGCTACGGCCGTCTTCTGCGCTGCGGTGGCGCTGCCGGTGTAATCGTCGAGCATGAGGTCCCACTCCAGGGGAGTCTCTGCCACGTTGATTTCGAGCTCTACCGACTGGCCGCCCACGCGGGCTGCGTATTTGAACTTACCGGTGCCCTGGGCGGGATAGCCGTAGTATTTCATCACCTGGGCGGCTGCCGTGGCCACACAACCTGTGGGGGCATGTGCGCCGCTGATGGTGGGAACCAGGTCGTTGTAGGGAGCGTCCTGGCCCCAGAGAGTCTTCAGCATGGGCGCGATAGCTGCACGGCCGGAGCGCGACAGGCGGGGAGCCTCGTCGTCCTTGCTGTAGCCGTTCTCACGTGCATAGGCTATCTGGCGTGCATATTCGCCCAGCCAGTACTTCAGGCCGGGAGCCATTTCTTCGGCATTGAAATTGCCTTTGTCGACATAACCGAGAAGAGCGGTGGCCTGATCATCGGCCGAAACTACCATGAAACCCTTGTTGTCTTTAGCGAACACATACACAGCGGGGAGCTCGTCGGCTTCGGCCGTGTACACCAGCTCGGGAGAAGTCATGCCGGGAGCAGCCATGCGTGCCTGCGGAAGGGCACGGCTCAGAGCCTGCTCGGGGCTCAGGACTTCCGCCTGGGCGGTAACACCCGCAGCAGCTACCACAGCTGCCACAAGGAGGCGTTGGGAAATCTTTTTCATAAGCTGTACATATTGAGTATTAATTTTTTAAGCTATACGAAACAACCCCGGCACAACGCGGCATCTGCCGCATCCGCACCGGAAGGTGACCCATTTTCATGGGACTACACGCTGCAAAATTAGTATTTTTGTGGGAAATTATAAAATTTTTGGAGCAAAATTTGTAATTTTGCGTACAATTCAGCGACAAAAACTTCATTTTTAATAAAAATAGTAAGAGCCAACGCATGAAACAGCCTTACATTTATCTCTGCATCTGCGCAATGACAACCACCGCATCGGCCGCCGGGCCGCTCGCTCCGGCATCATATCCCGCAGCTCCCGCCGACAACACCACCGACACATATTTCGGCACCACCGTGCCCGACCCCTACCGGCCTCTCGAAAACGACACCGCCGCAGCCACCCTCGCATGGGTCGCCGCCGAAAATGCAGTGACCCGCGGCTACCTCGACGCCATCCCCTTCCGCGGCGAGCTGCGCGACCGCCTGGCCACACTCAATAATTATATAAAGAGAGGCCTCCCCTCGCGCGAAAACGACGGCAAGTACTATTTCTACATCAACGATGGCCTGCGCAACCAGGCTGTGGTCTACCGCTCCACGCTCCCCGACGGCTCCGACGCCGAGGTATTTCTCGACCCCAACACCCTGAGCGACGACGGCACCGTGGCCCTCACCGGCCTCTACCAGAGCAAGGACGGCCGCTACACGGCCTACACCATCTCGCGCAGCGGCAGCGACTGGACGGAGATATTCGTGATGGACACCGCCACCGGACAGCTGCTGCCCGACCACATCGAGTGGGCCAAATTCACCGGCGCGGCATGGCACGGCGACGGCTTCTACTACAGCGCCTATGCCCGCCCGGAAGCCGGCAAGGAATTTTCGAGCGCCAATGAATATCACAAGATATACTACCACCGCCTGGGCACGCCCCAGGAGCAGGACACCGTGGTGTACGAAAACCCGGCCGAGCCCCTGCACTTCCACACAGCCGACGTCACGGCCGGTGAAGGCTTCCTGGTGGTCACCGGCAGTGGAGCCGGCAACGGCAACGCCCTCTACGTCAAGAATCTCAACGAGCCGGACGCCGCATTCGTGACCATCGAGCCCTCGCAGGAGCAGATCATTGAGGTGATAGAAGCCCTGCCCGGCGGCAAGCTCCTTGTCTACACGGGCATCGACGCGCCCAACTATCGCCTGGTGGAGATTGACCCCGCGGCTCCCGCACGCGAAAACTGGAAGGAAATCGTGGCCGAGCGCCCGGATGCCGTGCTCCAGGGCGTGGCGCCCTCGCAGGACCGTCTGCTGCTCGTCTACGACCGCGACGCCTCCAGCCGGCTCTATATAGTCGATGCCGACGGCGGCAACATGCAGGAAATCGAGTTGCCCGCCATCGGCGCTGTCGACGTATCGGCCTCGCGCAAGTATCCGGAGGTGTTCTACAGCTTCACGAACTTCGTCAACCCCACATCTATATATAGCTACGACAAGGCTTCGAACACATCGACGCAGGTCTACGCGCCCGCCCTCGAGGGCTTCGACCCGGAGCGCTACACCACCCGCCAGGTGTTCTACACCTCGGCCGACGGCACCCGCGTGCCCATGTTCATCACCTACCGCAGCGACCTCAAGCCCGACGGCGCCAACCCCGTCTACCTCTACGGCTACGGCGGTTTCAACATAGCCCTGGGCCCCTCGTTCAGCGCCAACCGCCTGCTATGGCTCGAAAACGGCGGCATCTACGCCCAGGCCAACCTTCGCGGCGGCTCCGAATACGGCGAGGCGTGGCACGAAGCCGGCACCAAGCAGCAGAAGCTCAACGTGTTCAACGACTTCATCGCGGCCGCCGAGTGGCTCATCGACAACGGCTGGACCACCCCGCAGCTCCTCACCATCGAGGGCGGCAGCAACGGCGGCCTGCTCGTGGGCGCCTGCACCAACATGCGTCCCGACCTGTTTGCCGTGGCCATCCCCCGCGTGGGCGTCATGGACATGATGCGCTACCACCTCTTCACCATAGGCTGGAACTGGGCCCACGACTACGGCACCTCCGCCGACTCGCCCGAGATGGCCGCCTACCTGCTGGGCTACTCCCCGCTCCACAACATCAGCAACGACGGCACGCCCTACCCCGCCATCATAGTGACCACCGCCGACCACGACGACCGCGTGGTGCCCGCCCACTCCTTCAAATACGCCGCCACGCTGCAGGCCGCCGACACCGGCGACGCACCCAAGCTCATACGCATCGACAGCAAGGCGGGCCACGGAGCCGGCAAGCCCATTGCCAAGGTGATGGACGAATGGGCCGACATCTACAGCTTCATCTACCACAACCTGGGCATCACCCCCGGCTCGCGATGAAAACAGCCGCCCGTCTCGCCGCCATAGCCATCCTCGGCGCCACAGCCCTCTCGGGCTGCTTCACCGGCATCGAGAGCACGCCGCGCATCACGGCCGGCGACGTGCGCCGCCAGGCCGCCGCGCGCCCCACCCCCGAGATGCTGTTTCTGGCCGATGTGGGCACCCAGCCTCCGGCCAGCTGGACGCCCGGCAAGGAATTCCACGTGGCCGACGCCCGCGTGGCGCGCCTCTTCGCCTACACCGACGGCCGCGCCGACGGCCTCGAGGGCACCACGCTGCGCTTCGTGGCCTTTGAAGACGCACCGTCGCTCACCGGCGAAGGCGCCACCTACGTGGTGCTCACCAGCGAGCGCGGCGACACCCTGAGCTACCGCATCGACGCCCCGCTCGACAACGTGCGCTCGCGCGAGCGGCTCGAGATACCCTTCACCGTGGAGATGCTGCCCGTGCAGCAGGCCGACAGCCTCATGCGCTCACACATATATTATATAAGCACCCCGCTGTGGCGGCGCACCGACGGCCGCACCCGCCCCGGCCTGCGCCACGTGCCCGTAAAGGTGCTGGGCGTGCGCCCCGGCACCGACGGCATATACCCAGCCGCCGTGCTCTTTGCCCCGGAATACGCCCAGGCCGACACCGCCATGGTGATGATGAGCCTGAGCGGCGACAAGGCACCACGCAGCTTCGCCACCCTCTTTTCCTTCACCAATCCCCGCGACCGCTACCCCCACATCACCGACCACGTGTGGGACCTCATAGTCCACTCCCGCGTGGAGCCCGGCATGACCCGCGACGAATGCCGCCTGGCCCTGGGCAGCCCCACCCGCACCGAGCAGATACCCACCCGCGGCGGCATGGTGGAGCGCTGGAGCTACGGCGAGGGCATCTACCTAATTTTCGACGACGGCACACTTTCCTCCTACAGGCTATGAAACTCACCTTTCTCGGCACCGGCACCTCCACCGGCGTGCCTCAGCTGCGCTGCAACTGCGCCACCTGCAGCTCCACCGACCCCCGCGACAAGCGCCTGCGATGCTCGGCCCTCGTGGAGACCCGCGGCCGGCGCCTGCTCATCGACTGCGGCCCCGACTTCCGCGAGCAGATGCTGCGCACAGCATCGCCCGACCTCGACGCCCTGCTGCTCACCCACATCCACTACGACCACGTGGGCGGCATCGACGACCTGCGGCCCTGGTGCACCGCCGGGCGCCACTTCCCCATCCACTGCACCCCCGACGTCGAGCGCGACCTGCGCGCCCGCCTGCCCTACTGCTTCGCCGAGCACCCCTACCCCGGCGTGCCCGCCTTCGCCATGCAGCCCGTCGACCCCACCGGGCCATTCACCGCCGCCGGCATCGAGATAGTGCCCCTGCCCGTGATGCACTACAAGCTCCCCATCATAGGCTTCCGCATCGACCGCCTCGCCTACATCACCGACGCCAAAACCATCCCGGACAGCACCTTCCGCCTCATGGAAGGCGTAGACACCCTCGTGATCAACGCCTTAAGGCCCGAGGAGCACCTCTCCCACATGAACCTCGAGCAGGCCCTCGAAGCCGCCGCCCGCGTGGGCGCGCGCCACACCTGGCTCACCCACATGAGCCACCACATGCCGCCCCACGCCACCGTCCGGCTCCCCGCCGGCGTGGCCCTCGCCCACGACGGCCTCACCATCCACATCCCCGATTGACCCGCAGGTAGACAATTTACAACTCTATATTAACATCCGCGCCCTTGCGCGATTTTTCACACCGCTCATCAACCGAGGCGCCGGATAGCAACCGGATAGCCAAGAATGCAAAAAATTACCGAAAAATTTCCGTAATTCACAATTATTCGCTAACTTTGCACCCTGAAACGTGAAAAAGAATCACTAATCATTTTTAAATCATACAACTATGTCTGAAATTGCAGATCGCGTAAAAGCTATCATCGTCGACAAGCTCGGCGTAGACGAAGGTCAGGTTACTGAAACCGCAGCATTCACCACCGACCTCGGTGCTGACTCCCTCGACACCGTAGAACTCATCATGGAATTCGAAAAGGAATTCGGCATCACCATCCCCGACGACCAGGCTGAAAAGATTGCTACCGTCGGCGACGCCGTAGCCTACATCGAAGCCAACAAGTAATACCTCCCCTCTCCCGCCTTTAACCCCGCGCCTCCGCCACGTGGCGGAGGCGTCGGTGCGCGAGAATAAACCCACAATCATCCCACGATTTATGGAATTAAAAAGAGTTGTAGTGACCGGCCTCGGCGCCATCTCCCCGCTCGGCAACGACGTGGAAACCACCTGGAACAACGCGCTTCAGGGCAAGAGCGGCGCAGGTCCCATCACACATTTCGACGCTTCCAAGTTCAAGACACAGTTTGCCTGCGAGGTCAAGGATTATGACCCCGCCGCACACTTCGACCGCAAGAAACTGCGCCAGCTCGACCTCTACGCACAGTATGCCATCGTAGCTGCACGCCAGGCCGTGGCCGACGCCGGACTCGAAAACGACGAAAGTCTCAATAAAAACCGTGTAGGCGTCATAGTTGCTGCCGGCATCGGCGGCCTCCACACCTTCGAAGAAGAGGCCGGATACTATGCCCTCAACGAAGCCAACGGTCCGAAGTACAACCCGTTCTTCATTCCCAAGATGATTGCCGACATCGCCTCGGGCCACATCTCCATGGAATATGGCTACCACGGCCCCAACTTCGGCACAGTATCGGCTTGCGCATCATCCAACAACGCCATCATCGACGCCTTCAACCTCATCCGCCTCGGCAAAGCCGACGTGATGCTCAGCGGCGGCGCCGAAGCTGCCATTTACCCCGCAGGCGTGGGCGGCTTCAACTCCATGCACGCCCTCTCCACCCGCAACGACAGCCCCGAGACCGCCTCGCGCCCCTTCAGCGCCAGCCGCGACGGCTTCGTCATGGGCGAAGGCTCGGCAGTGCTCGTGCTTGAAGAACTCGAGCATGCACTGGCCCGCGGAGCAAAAATCTACGCCGAAGTGGCCGGCGGCGGCCTCTCGGCCGATGCCTACCACCTAACGGCCACCCACCCCGAGGGCCTCGGCGCCATCCTGGCCATGAACAACGCCCTCGAAGATGCCGGCATGAAGCCCGAAGACATCGACTACATCAACGTGCACGGCACCTCCACCCCCGTGGGCGACATCTCCGAGGTCAAGGCCATCAAGGAAGTGTTCGGCGACCACGCCTACAAGCTCAACATATCCTCCACCAAGTCCATGACCGGACACCTGCTGGGTGCTACCGGCGCCCTCGAGGCCATGTTCAGCATCAAGGCCGTTCAAGACAACGTCGTGCCCCCCACCATCAACCACATGCCCGACGACCTCGACGAAAACATCGACTACAACCTCAACTTCACCTTCGACCGCGCCCAGGAGCGCCCCGTGCGCGCCGCGCTGTCCAACTCCTTCGGTTTCGGCGGCCACAACGCCACCGTCATCGTGAAGAAATACGAGAAATAAGAGGCCACAGTCACCCGAAGACAAACAGAGCCGGGAGCGCCGCCACCACGCAGCGCTCCCGCTTTCTTTATACGCCCGACACGGCTCTTTCATTTAAAAATACTATAAGAGTATGATTCCCTTACCCGGTT
>CAYUUN010000042.1:0-23587 GCA_964447895.1 uncultured Bacteroides sp.
ATATTTAGTTAAAATACCAAATTTCCTTGCATGGCAACATAGAAGGACAAAAGCCCCAAAAGAAACAAAAAAAATTTTTTTTGGGGGGCTCGCGCAGAGGCGCAGAGAAAATATAAGCGGCTGTCCACCAGGCATGGAGGGACGCTTTTTAAGCGTCCACCACCCCGCATGGCCCCCCCCGTCTCTCCGGAGATACAAAGGACAAAAACGACATAAGAAACAAAAAAATATTTTTTTGGGTGGGTCCGCCGCCGAGGTGCGCCCTTGACCGAAAATTGATTTTGTTTCTTTTGTCGTTTTTGTCCTTTTGTATCTTGACATATGAAAAAGGTGTTAAATTGTGTTAAAACGGGGGGGGGGTATTGGACGGTTGCTTGCTATTGTGTATCTTTGTGGCGAATTTGGAATATAATGTATTGAATCACAGTCTTATCCTATAAAGCACATGAAACTTACACAAAAGTGCTGCCACTCTCTTCTCTGCGCGGCAGCTGTAGCATTAGCCGCATGGGGCCTCTCGGCCTGCGCCGACAACGACATCCGCGGCGGCGGCAACAACAACGGCAACATCAACGGCCCCCTCGACCCCGTGGAGGCCTACACACGCGCCTTCGTCAAGGAATTCGGCGAGTTCAAGGCGCAGAAATGGAGCGAAGCCGTGAGCGGCGTCATCTCCGTGCGCACCTCCAAGCCCACCCCCGTCAACGTCTTCGCCGACGTCGACGGCCAGCGCTTCATCTTCGCATCGTTCGGCGCCCTCAACGGCCTGCAGCCCATCATGGTGCATATCCCCAACGGCGTTGAGGAACTTATCGTTGAAGCCGACGGCGTGGAATACAAAACCAAGCTCGGCGAAGTGCTCGACCTCACCGAGGGCAGCCGCTACGCCGTGGAAACAGAATATGTTACCGGCGACATCGACAATTTCAAGATTAATGTGCACGGCAAGGTGCGCAAGATAAGGTTTGGCGGCACGAAGTTCCGCGACAACTGGTTGCGCTATAATTCATCGGACGAAGCAGGATTTCATCTCTATAACGGGCAGCAGAATTTCTGCAATGCTATTGCCGATACGATTAAAATGCAAAACAAGCTGGGACTTCTTCTTAATACAGGCACGCACTGTGTGCCCACTAAAGATACTAAATCCCTTCATCTGGAGGTCTATCCATTGTTCTGGCGTGAAAACGTGCATGGCGAAAGCGACTACCTGCTGGGCATATACTACTGGCACGTCGACCGTCCCAAGCAAATCAAGATGATAGACTTTGAGGAGTTGGACTTCAAGGATGCCATATCCTACAAGAAAAACGGCACCTCGGAATATGTTAAATCTTCGACGGGCCGCCAGGTTCCCTACGATGTAACGAAATTGGTGGCCAAGGATTCCATCGCTATGGAAGCTGTGCTTTTGGACCTTGACTGCGGAGCTTTTGCCGATGGTAAACTCAGCGACTATTTCTTCGGTTTCTATATTAAATCGGGCCTCAAGCCCGGCTATACCGAGGGTAAAGGCCGCAACTACACCCACATCACCTATCAGGGCAACATGCACAACGGGCAGGCCTGGGGACAAGATAACTATTGGGATATGCCCTTTAGGGATGTGATATATTCCTATACCGGTGCGGTTGTAAGTACACCGAAAAGTGTTACAAATGCCAGGCCTGATCGTGCCGATGGATTGGTTTGGGGTTATAATGGCGAAAATGCGACTCAAACAGACGGCGCGAAGCGCTATATGGTGAATTTTATGTCTCAGCCGCTGGGAAATAAAACGAAACCCGAAGATGTGGATTTCTCGGATGTAATTATAGGATATTCCTATGCCGATTTATCGACCGGAGTGGAGCACAACTCCTACGGTGCCACCTACGGCGCCTATCCCTGGTATCTCGCAGCCGAAGACCTGGGAAGCACCGACGACTGGGATTTCAACGACATAGTGGTGAACGTGTACGACCTCACCACCGACTTTACCAAGCCCTACGTGTCCACCCGCGGCCGTTACCCCGTTCCCACCATCATGGGCCGCCGCATCACGGTGCTTCCGCGTGCCACGGGCGCTACATATCCCATCTATCTGATGTACGACGGCGAAGTGGCCGAAGACGCTACCGACGAAACCCATCTCTCGGCTCTGGCATCCGACGTATTCCAAAAAGGCACCTACGTGGTTGGCACCGAGATGCACGCGTGGTTGGGTGAGCCGGATTATAAGAAGATGCTAAACACCGGCCTGAATGATGGCTACACGGGTGGTGCCATCAGTTTCTGCGTGCCTCTGATGAAGGAGGGTACAGAAGAAATCAACCCCCACAATCCGCCGCAGCTGTGCAGTGGCGTCAATCAGGGCATCCGCGGCTTCTGGGTGCTCGTGGACAAGGAAGACGCAATGCGCGCCGAGCTTGAAAATACGGCCTTTGATGTGAAACCTCTCGACCCCTTGTATTATGAAGACCGTGTAAGGGTGTTCCGCCACGTGTCGCAGACAAAGAACGTGCTGAAGCCTTTCGCCGGCCGCCTGGGAGAGGGAGCCTACCGCGTGGATCCTCCCAAGGAAAGCGGCAGCATTGCCCCGCAGATGCTCATGTGCCAGTACTCGTGGCAGTGGCCGGTAGAGCGTGCCAATATCGGAAATGTGTACAGCAGTTTCCGCGACTGGGTGGCCGGCAAGCGCACTACCTGGCACGCTAACGGGGCCGCCGGAGAGGGAACCAACGGCCACGACCCCACAAAGGTGTGCGGCGATGTGGCCCAGCCTTGGATTCAATAAGCTATTTTTTATAGGATAAGGATAAGTGAAAGGAGGCGTGCCCTGCGAAGGGCGCGCCTTTTTGTCGGCCCGCCCCGCCTGCTCCGGGATACAAAAGAACAGAACCCGCAAAAGAAACAAAAAAAATTATGGTGTGTTGGGGACTCGCGCAGAGAGTAATTTAAGAGGGTAGATAGCCAAAACGCCTGCCGGAGGCGAGGTCAGCGGCGTTAGCCGCGTTGGCGCCGCTACGCGGAGTTTACGCTACGCGGGGGATGCGCCCGTGGTTCTTGAAGCGACCGCTCATAATGGGCGACGCGCCGGCGAGCGCGTCCCGAGCCATAGCCGTGGGGTAAGCGCAGCGCACCCCGCGGTCGTAGGCCCATTCATTTATAATCCGGCGAGCGGCCCCCGAGGGCGCAGCCCGAGCGGGGCCATGCGAGCCTGATTCCCCTCGATTGCGCGCCGCAGGCGGCGCGCAATCGAGGGGGGGGGAGGGGGCGGCCGGAACCTATGGCTGCGCACCGCTAAACGCGGCACTTGCCATAGGCTAACACCGGCGCGCCGCTAAACGCGGCGCCAACGCGGCTAACGCCGCTGGCCATCCGGGGCCGGCCTGGCAGGGCGTCCATACTGCATTGTTTACCAATGCCTTAATTCTCTCTGCGCCAACTATAGAACAAATATGTAGTGGCGCCTGGGAGAGCGGGCCGGAGGTCCGCCCGCTGGTTAACCCCGTGCGGCCCGCACGGGGTAGGTAAAACCAAGATAATCAGCCCCGGAGGGGGTGTCCCATCCTCAATGGCTGGCAGGACAGCCCATCCCGGGCTGTCGCCGTTGATACAGCTAACCACGGGCGACCCGCCCGCGGTTAACCAAAGGGAGGGCCTCCGGCCCTGCCATCAGATGTGTACCCCGTTCTCTTTCCTTTATGATTTAGGGCAAAGCCTGATTTAGGGAAACGACCTATCGGGGTACTCTTCGCGAGTTTTCCCCACAAAACAAATTTTTTGTTTCTTGTGGGGTTTCTGTTTTTTTGTATCTTTCCGCCTCGGCGAGGGGATGTGAAAAAAAAGTGGCGGAATGGCACAGGTATTTCGCATTTTTGGCTATATTTGCAGTGTTATGAGAAAAATCGCACGCTACATTCTGGCCATTGCAGCCTGGGGCTGCGCGGCCACAGCCACGGCCGAGGCTCCGGCGGGCTACTATTCGTCGCTCACGGGCAAGAAGGAAGGCGAACTTAAAACCGCCATTTTCAACCGTATACACGACTTCCGCACGGTGTCGAGCTACAGCAACCTGCCGCAGTATTTCCGCGTGACGGATGTGCACCCGGAGAGCAACCGCTGGTGGGACATGTACAGCGACATCCCGCTCTATGCGCCCAGCTTCAGCGGCCTGAACCGCGAGCACAGTCTGCCCAAGTCGTGGTGGAAGCAGAATGGCAGCGTTGACTACACGAGCGCCTACGTGGACCTGTATCACCTGTATCCGTCGGAGGCGGCGGCCAACATGGCCAAGAGCAACTATCCGCTGGGCGTGGTGGACATGACGTCGCCGGTGCAGTTCAACAACGGTGTGTCGCGCGTGGGCTATCCCGTGCAGGGCCAGGGCGGCGGCAGCACGAAGGTGTTTGAGCCGGCCGACGAGTACAAGGGCGACTTTGCGCGCACGTATTTCTACATGGTCACGTGCTATCAGAACCTGACGTGGGCCGTGAACTACATGATAAACAACAATGTGTATCCCACGCTGAATGCCTGGAGCATGAGGCTGCTGATGGACTGGCACCATGCCGACGAGGTGAGCCAGAAGGAGATAGACCGCAACGAGGCTGTGTACAGCTTCCAGGGCAACCGCAACCCCTTCATCGACCACCCCGAGCTGGCCGACTATCTGTGGGGCGACCTGGCGGGCCAGCCTTTCGTGCTGGGCACGTCGCCGGAGCCCGTGGGCGATGCCGAGCTGATGTCGCCGGACAATGGCTCGGTGCTGGAGTTCGGCCAGGTGGCCGAGGGCTCGACGGCCACGGCCAAGCTGTTTTTTCAGGGCAATAACATACGCAAGGCGCTGACGGTGAGCGTCTACCGCGGCGACAAGGAGATGTTTTCGCTGCCGGTGACCACGGTGAGCGCCACGGACGTGAACAGTGAGGCCGGCAAGTGGCTCACTGTGACCTACCGGCCCACGGCGCTGGGCAGCCACACGGCGCGCCTGCTCATCTCGGGCACAGGCCCCGACGGCAACGGCACGCGCGGCGTGGAGCTGCGCGGCGAGTGCATGCCCGTGCCCGTGCTCTCGGCTCCCACGGCGCTGCCGGCGTCGAACGTGACCGCCACCAGCTATATGGCCAACTGGAGCATCCCGGAGGGCGAGGTGGCCGACTACTATATCGTGACGCGCACGCGCTACAACGCGGGCATCCCCACCGTGGAGACCGTGCTGGCCGAGGCCAGCGGCGAGCTCATGGAGGAATTCGACCTGAGCGACAGCGAGAGCTACTCGGTGCGCTCGGTGCGCCTGGGCGTGCAGAGCCCGGAGAGCAACCTGGTGTTTGTGGACCACAGCGGCATCACGGACGCCGTGGCCGACTCGCCCGTGGAGGTGATGACCGAGCCCGGCCTGCTGGCCGTGCGCTGCGCCGCGCCTGTGGCGCTGCTGCGCGTGTTCGACGTGGCCGGCCGCGAGGTGGCCCGCGCGTGCGACGCCCCGGCCGGAATCACTGAGTTCTACCTGCCCGCCGGCGTGTATATCGTGGCCGCAGGCAGCGGCACGGCGCCCGTGAAGGTGACGGTGCAGTAAGGTGCCGGCCATGGAGCAAACGCTGAATTTCGACATAGTGTCGCGCATCCGCGAGCTGGTGCCCGACTGCGGGCAGCTCGACGACGCCTACGTGGTGGCCCACATCGAGGGCGAGGCCGCGCGGGCGGTCATGTCGGCCGCGCCGGGCACCATACGCGTGGACGGCATGACGGTGCTGTTTCTGAAGAGCGGCACGGCCGATATCGAGGTGAACATGGAGCGCTTCGAGGCCACGGGGCCCTGCACGTGCATCCTGCACTACGGCAGCCGCGTGCAGTTCGCGGCCCGCGGCAAGGAGGTGCCGGAGATGTACATCCTGTTTCTGAGCACCGAGTTCCTGCAGGGCATCAACATCAACATGACGGCGTTCAACCTGCCGGCCATCATAGCCGAGAAGCCTGCGCCGGTGGCCGAAATCAGCGCGCAGGACTTCGACATCATTGAGCGCTATCTCTATCTGCTGCAGGCCAATGCGCGGGCCCAGAGCACGCGCCAGCTGAGCGTCAGCATAGGCGCCAGCCTGGTGGCCGCCATCATCTACGAGCTGGCGCGACTGCAGTATCGCCACACCTCGGCCCTGGAGGGCCACGGAAGCCACTCCCACTCCACGCGTGTGACCTACGTGCACGACTTCGTGAAGCTCGTGCGCGCCCACTATGCCATGGAGCGCTCCGTGGCTTTCTATGCCGAGAAGCTGTGCATCTCGCCCAAGTATCTTTCGCTGATAGTGAAGCAGGCCACGGGCCGCAGCGCCGCGCGCTGGATCGACGAGTTCGTGCTGATGGAGGCCAAGAACCTGCTGCGCTACTCGGGCAAGAACATCCAGCAGATAGCCTACGCGCTGAACTTCTCAAACCAATCGAGTTTCGGAAAATATTTCAAGCATCTCACGGGCCTTTCGCCCACGGAATATCAAAAAACATGACACGACGTTATGATTTTCTCGTTGTCGGCTCCGGAATAGCCGGCATGAGTTTCGCGCTCAAGGTGGCCGCCCACGGCCGCGTGGCGCTCGTGTGCAAGACCACCCTCGACGAGGCCAACACGGCCCTGGCCCAGGGCGGCGTGGCCTCGGTCACGAATCTTGCCGTAGACGATTTCGACAAGCACATCCACGACACCATGGTGGCCGGCGACTGGCTGAGCGACCCGGCAGCCGTGGAGCAGGTGGTGAAGGGCGCTCCGGAGCAGATAAGGCGCCTGGTGGAGTGGGGCGTGCAGTTCGACAAGGCGCCGGACGGCAGCTTCGACCTGCACCGCGAGGGCGGCCACTCGGAGTTCCGCATCCTGCACCATGCCGACAACACCGGCTACGAGATACAGCAGAGCCTCATCCGCGCCGTGCGCGCCTGCGACAACATCGACATCTTCGAGCATCACTTCGCCATCGAGATAATCACGCAGCACCACCTGGGCCGCATCGTGACGCGCCGCACGCCCGACATCGACTGCTACGGCGCCTATGTGCTCGACACCGAGACTGGCGCCGTGGACACCTTCCTGGCCAAGACCACCGTGATGGCCACGGGCGGCGTGGGAGCCGTCTACACCACCACAACGAACCCCCTGGTGGCCACCGGCGACGGCATAGCCATGGTGTACCGCGCCAAGGGCACCGTGCGCGACATGGAGTTCATACAGTTTCACCCCACGGCGCTCTACCACCCCGGCGACCGCCCCAGCTTCCTGATCACGGAGGCCATGCGCGGCTACGGCGCCGTGCTGCGCAACCTGCGCGGCGAGGAGTTCATGCACAAATACGACCCGCGCCTGAGCCTGGCGCCGCGCGACATCGTGGCCCGCGCCATAGACAGCGAGATGAAGCAGAGCGGCGACGACCACGTGTATCTCGACGTCACGCACAAAGACCCCGAGGAGACGCGCCGCCACTTCCCCAACATCTACGCCAAGTGCCTGAGCCTGGGCATCGACATCACCAAGGACTATATCCCTGTGGCCCCGGCGGCCCACTATCTCTGCGGCGGCATCAAGGTGGACCTCAACGGCTGCAGCAGCATAGGCCATCTCTACGCCCTGGGCGAGTGCTCGTGCACTGGGCTGCACGGCGGCAACCGCCTGGCCTCCAACTCGCTCATCGAGGCGGTGGTGTATGCCGACGCGGCCGCGCGCCACGCCATCGAGGCCGTGGCCCACACCGACTGGCGCACCGACGTGCCCGTGTGGAACGACGAGGGCACGCGCCACCCCGAGGAGATGGTGCTCATCACGCAGAGCATCCGCGAGGTGAACCAGATCATGAGCACCTACGTGGGCATCGTGCGCACCAATCTGCGCCTCGACCGCGCCTGGAACCGCCTGGACATCCTCTACGAGGAGACGGAGCGCCTGTTCAAGAGCTCGAAGGCCTCGCGCGAGATATGCGAGCTGCGCAACATCATCAACGTGGGCTATCTCATCATGCGCCAGGCCAAGGAGCGCCACGAGAGCCGCGGCCTCCACTACAGCCTCGACTATCCCCCGGCCCCCCGCCCCCGCGAAGACTGCGAGTTCTGAGCCCCCACCCGAAGACAAACCCCGCCCCGGCGCGCCATGCTATCAGGCCTCGCCGGGGCGGGGTTTGTGTCCCGTTGCCCGGTGGGGTTCAGGGCAATTCCGAGTCGATAATTATCTTTTTTAATATGGCGACGTCTACGCTTGAGTAGTCGGCTTTGTCGTAAATATCAATGAGATACACTCGGCCGCTTTCTTCGTTGGCGAAGATTGTGTAGGTTATTACCCTGGCGCCGCCTGATTTGCCTCGCCCTTTCGATGTAATTGCCAGCCGGATTTTGCGCAGGCCGGGGCATAGTTCATCTCCTTGGAGTGGATTGCTCTCCAGGCTTGCGATGAAATCTTTTAAATCAGCTTTTAACGACCGGTGCCTTTTTATGAGCGCCTTGGCTGATTTTTCAAACCGCGGAGTGGTCAGGACCTCGAAATTCATTCTAAATCAAGATTATAGTTCATCGAGGAACGCGCGGGCCGATTTTGCGGTCATCGCCCCGGTTTCTATCATTGCTGCTTCCCGCAGGCCTTCGGCGATGCGGGTAGTGAGGGAGTCTTCTTCGGTGACGGGTGTGATTTTGAAGTTGCCGTAGCGCGAGGTGAGCACCACCGACTGGCCTCGTTTGGCTGCCGTGAGGTATCGGCCCTGATTTGTGCGAAATTCTCTTGCTGAAACTATTTCCATGTCTTGCCTATTAATATTTTCTACCCGCAAAGATAACGTTTGGCAGCCAAAATGGCATCACAATTAAATATTATTAACAAATAATCATAAAAAGGTAACTATTCAGCGAATTGATTGAGTGGACAAATCGCGCAAAGATGCAGATAAATATGGGAAGAACTATATATCTGGGTCATAGAACATCGCGTCTCGATGCTCTTCGTTGTTGAATCACAGTTGCTTATAAATTCTCTGCGGCTCGGCGCGAGTTTTCTCATAATGCAATGCCAATACGCAGAATAGTTACTTAAAGAGGAGAATACTTAGCGCGAGGCCGGCCGGTGGGGTTCAGGGTTTGGGGCGGTAGTGGCGCTTGTTGAAGATGCTGGTCCACTTGAGGCGGATGACGCCGAAGACGGCTTCGCCGAAGATGGAGGAGTTCATCTTGGAGGTGCCGAGCACGCGGTTGACGAAGACGATGGGCACTTCCACGACGCGGAATCCCATCTTGTGGGCGGTGAATTTCATTTCTATCTGGAAGGCGTAGCCCTTGAAGCGGATGGCGTCGAGGTCGAAGGCTTCGAGCACGCGGCGGCGGTAGCACACGAATCCGGCGGTGGTGTCGTGGACGGGCAGGCCGGTGACGAGGCGCACGTACTTGGAGGCGTAGTACGACATGAGCACGCGGCCCATGGGCCAGTTGACGACGTTGACGCCGGTGACGTAGCGGGAGCCCACGGCCACGTCGGCGTTTTCCTCGGCGCAGGCGTGGCGCAGTCGCTCGAGGTCGGCGGGGTTGTGGCTGAAATCGGCGTCCATCTCGAAGATGTATTCGTAGCCCAGGTCGAGGGCTCGGCGGAAGCCTTCGATGTAGGCTGTGCCGAGGCCGAGCTTGCCGGGGCGCTCGGTGAGGAGCACGCGGCCGGGGTATTGCTCCATCTTGGAGCGCACGATGCCGGCGGTGCCGTCCGGGGAGTTGTCGTCGATGACGAGCACGTCGAAGCCGTGCTCGAGGTCCATGACGGCGTCAATGATGGCGGCGGCGTTTTCCCGCTCGTTGTACATGGGAATTATTACGAGGCAGTCGTGTTGTGGCATCTCTTGGGTGTCTTGGTATTGATTTTTGGCAAAGATAGGAATAATTTCTAATTTTGCAGGCATGAACGACGAAGAACTTCTCGACGATTATATCGCGGCCCACACGGATGCCGAGCCGGAGGAGCTGCACAGGCTGTGGCGGCGCACCTACAGCCGCCATCTCTATCCGCGCATGTGCTCGGGCCACGTGCAGGGGCGCCTGCTGGCCATGCTGGCGGCCATTGCGGCGCCGCGCAGGGTGGTGGAGCTGGGCACTTTCACGGGCTACTCGGCGCTGTGCCTGGCCGAAGGGATGCCGCCTGACGGCGAGCTGCACACCATTGAGATTGACGACGAGATGGAGCCGGAGCTGCTGGAGCTCTTCGCGCGGCCCCGCGCCGGGGCGCCCATCACGCTGCACACGGGCGACGCGCTGGACATCGTGCCGCAGCTGCCGGGGCCCTGGGACATGGCTTTCATCGATGCCAACAAGCGGCTCTACTGCGAGTACTACGAGCTGCTGCTGCCGCGGATGCGCCGGGGCGGCCTGATTCTGGCCGACAACACGCTGTGGAGCGGCAAGGTGCACGACCCGGCGGCGCGCGACGCGCAGACCGAGGGCCTGCGGCGCTTCAACGACCTGGTGGCGGCCGACGGGCGCGTGTCGAAAGTGATACTGCCCGTGCGCGACGGCCTGTCTATCCTGCGTGTGCTCTGACGGGCGCCGCCGCCGCTGCCGTCAGCGCTTGTGGCGGGCGAGGATGTCGGCCAGGATGGGGCGCAGCTTGTCGGCGTAGTGGCGGAAGCCCAGGTCGGTGAGGTGGATGCCGTCGACGGTGCCGTCGTCTTCCACGCCGTCAAGGCCTTCGCAGGTCACGTAGTAGATGCCCTCGGGGCGCTCGGCGGCCAGGCGCTCGTAGTTGCGGCGCAGGGCGGCGTTCTTGCGCGGCAGGTAGTTGCCGAAGAAGCTGTCGTAGCGCGAGTAGGGATACATGGGGCCTTCCACAATCACCACGGGCACGTCGGGGCGCGCGTCGCGCAGGATGCGCACGAAGTCGTAGGTGAGGGTGTCGCACATCATCTCGGTGCAGTTCGGCACGGGGTCGAGCAGAAACATGTCGGCGTCGTCGATCTGAGCCATGGCGCGCGCCATGCACTGGTCGAGCTTGCCCTCGCCGCTGATGCCTATGTTGACCACCTCGCAGTTGAGCTCGCGCGAGAGGATGTTGGTGGCTGCCATGCCGGTGCGCGATGCGCAGCCGCCCTGCAGGATGCTGGTGCCGTAGGCTATGATCTTGGTGGCGGGGTCGATGAGGTCGGGGCGGCCGGGGGTGATGGTGGCGCCGCTGTCCACCTTTATCCATAGCTCCTCGACGCCGTCGTAGAGGGGCAGATACACCATGTATTCATGCATGGCGCCGTCGAGGTTGCTCACGTAGGTGGATTCGCAGATTTTCTCCTCCTTGTTGTTGACGTAGGGGCGGTTGGTGTTGACGTGGCGCCAGGCGCTGTCGCCCTCGAAGATGTAGAGGTCGGTGCCCTTGAGGCCGGTGTCGGCCATGTGTATCATGTGGGTGTCCCAGAGCAGGCGGTATTTCACGCCTATGCGCTTGGAGTCGGTGGCGAAGCGCACGCCTATGCCCGATGAGCACTGCGAGCGCTCCCACAGCGTTTCGCGCACGCTGTCTTCGAGGTAGGCCGGGATGCGGGTGTAGGGGCGGGCCGTGTCGTCCCATCCCTTGTTGATGACGCGCAGCTCTTGGGCGTCTACGTATTGCCAGGGTTGTTCCTTTTCGTCCTGGGCCTTGGCGCCGGCGGCCGCGAGGGCCATGGCGGCAAATATCAGTGCTTTTCTCATGGATTGATTCTTGAAGTGGTTTTTGTGCCTGCAAATATACGTCTTTTTCGCTACACCTGCCGCACCGCCGGCCAGAAATCAGCCCCGCCGTGCATCATCGCCGGTGCCGCGTAGACGCAGTCAGGCTCTAATTCCTCAGCGCCCCTACGGGCACAACGAGCACGCCATCCTGCGGCCGTCGATAGGCATATTGCCCTACGCCCGTGAGTATCATTAGGAAAGAGGGCGCCGGCATCCGCGTGGTGTCGATTTTGTCGGCGAGTTTACACAGGTTTGCAGCCCCTTCTTCAATCAGTTTCTCACCACCGAGCTTTATTTCTACCAATCCGTATCTTCCGTTTTTCAAGTGCACGACGGCATCACATTCCAGACCATTCTTGTCTCTGTAGTGATACACGGAGCCTTTGAGGGGCTCAGCGTAGATTCTCAAGTCTCTGACACATAGCGTTTCAAGTATCAATCCGAATGTGGCAAGGTCGTTTATGAGGTCGTCGGGACCCAGGCCCAGGGCGGCCGTGGCGATAGACGGGTCGGAGAAATAGCGTGTGTCGGAGGTGCGCACTGCCGTGCGACTGCGCAGATTTGGATTCCAGGCGAGAGAGTCCTCCGTGACGAAGATGCCTTTTAGTGCGTTGAGATAGGAATTAATGGTGGGCAACGATATTGAGGTGTTGCCGTTGCCGGTGATGTCGTCGACAATGGTTGTAAGGGGTGTCTGGTAGCCCTGGTTGCGGGCCAGCGCCCTCATGAGCCTGCGTGCCAGCTCCGGGTCGCGCGTGGTGTTGTCTACCCGCGAGATGTCGCTACGCACCACGGCCTCAAAGTATTCCTCTGCCTGAATGAGTGCCGAAGCCCTGCTTTTTTTCAATACTGCCTTGGGCCACCCGCCGCGGCAGGTGACGAAAGCAAGATTTTCGATGTCGAGATGCGACTCGCCATCAATATCATTTTTCCCTCGGAAGAGGTCGGACAGTTTTACCTGGCCCGTGGAGTCGCCTGACTCCCAGAGGCTCATGGTGCGAAGCCGGAGCCACGACATCCGGCCGGCTCCGGAGTGGAAAATCTCTCCGGCATCCGGCGGCACGGCAGAGCCGGTGAGTATGAATTGTCCGTCGGCATTGCGCCGGTCAATTTCGTTGCGCACGGCATCCCACAATTGAGGGGCAAGTTGCCACTCGTCTATGAGTCTGGGTGTGGCGCCTTGCAGGAGTCTCGAGATATTGGTTTGCGCCATTATTATGTTCTGCGCGCGTGTATCCGGGTCGGCCATGAACAGCACGCTCCCGGCATGACGGCTTGCGAGAGTGGTCTTTCCGCAATATTTGGGCCCCTCTATGAGCACGCAGCCCATGGCGTCGAGCTTTTCTTCCAATATTATTTCTGCTATTCTCGGCCTGTAATTATCCATGCTTTTTCTGAGATTTTTGTCTGGTGCAAAGATAATCATAAAATTCTAATATACAATTAAAAATAAAATGTATTTTATGATTTGGCCGGTTTTTGTTTTATGATTTGGCCGGTTTTTGTTTTGTGATTTGGCCGGAGGCGGGGCGGATGGCGGGCGGAAAAAGCGTGCAAATCGAAAGTGGCGCTTTTGATTTGCGGGGTTTTCGGGGCGTGGTCAGGCGAGGGAGGAGCGGACGGCGGCGATGATTTTTTCTTTCTGGGGGGTGGAGAAGGTGCAGGGGTAGCTGGCCATGCCGCGCACGGCGCGGAGGCCCTTGCGGGCGTAGCGCCACTCGGAGAGGCGCTCGAGGGGGCGCAGCAGGGGGTGGGAGGCGAGCAGGGCGTTGACGCGGCGCTTGAACATCACGGAGGGGCTGTCAGGCGCGATGTCGCACATGCGGCGCATGGTGGCGGCTGCCTGGTCGAGGGGGGCGCCGGTGGCTTCGGCCAGCATGGCGGCCAGGGCGTGGATGTAGCCGTTGTACTCGGCGCGGTGCTCGGGGGCGGTCTTCACCACGGCCACGGGCACGGTGGTGGAGGTGGCGGAGCCGGGGATGCGCTCGCGGGCGCTGTAGAAGCATGGCACGGTGGCGTATTTGCCGGCGATGAGCATGGCGAGCATGAAGTATTCTTCGGCCAGGAAGAGGTTGCGGAAGCGGGGCTGCCCCTGGCTGTCGAAGCAGTGGCCGTAGATGCGGCGGAAGGCGTCGGTGCGGGCCACGGAGTAGAGCGGCGAGGCATAGATGCCCGTGCGCGAGGCCAGTCGCTCCAGGGGGCTGTCGAGGTCGATGCGGCTGTCGAAGTTGCGGATGTAGCGGGGCAGGAAGGTGATGCGGCCGTCCGGGCGGGGGGTGAAGGTGAGGTAGTGGCCCTGGGCCATGGAGTGGCCGGGGTGGGCGTTGAGGAAGTCCATGACGGTGGCGAGGCCTTCGGGCACGGCGAAGTCGTCGTCGGCGCAGTAGACCACGTAGGGGGTGTCGATCATGGGTAGCACCTCGCGCAGCTTGAGCAGGAAGTGGAGGCGCGGGCGGTGGAGATAGACGGTGGTGGCGGGGTCGACGGGGCCTGTGTAGGGCAGGTCGGAAGAGTCGGGCACGAGCAGGCGGGCGCCCGTGCCGGCGTAGTAGTCGAGCAGGCGGCGCAGCCGCTCGGGGCGGTTGTGGGCCGGAATTATTATGGTGAGACGTGACAGCATATCAGCGACGGCGGATGTATTGGATGGTTTCGCGGAACACCACGCTGCCGCTCAGCCACATGATGAGGCAATAGGCAGCGGCGGCTCCCGCCACTTTCAGGATGAGCGAGGTGACGATGCCGCGGGCGGCCAGGGCGGCGAAGTGGCCGGCGGCTATGGCCAGGGCGGCGGCGGCAAGATAGGGGAGCACGTCGGCCAGCACGTGGCGGGCGCGCAGGCCCGTGTGGCGCCGTGCGAAGTATTGCCACACGGCCAGCCAGGCCACGTTGGCGGCGGCGTAGGCTATGAGCATGGTGCGCAGCCCGAAGCGGTAGGTCACTACCACGAGGGCTATCTGGGTGAGGCCCAGGGATATGGTGTTCCACATGTACACGCCGGGGCGGCCTATGCTGTTGAAGAGGTTGCCGTAGAGGGTGGCCAGGGGCATGAAGGCGCCGCCCACGCAGAGAATCTGTATCACCTGCACGGCGGGGAGCCACTTGGCCGTGACGCTGAGCACTATCAGCTCCGGGGCGATGAGGCCCAGCCCCAGCATGGCCGGGAAGGAGGTGAAGGCTGCGAAGCGCAGCATCTTGCGGAACACGCGCCGCAGCCTCTCAGCGTCGTCGAGCACCTGGCGCATCACGGGCTGCCCCACGCTGTTGATCATGCCGGAGATGGTGGAGAAGCCCATGGTGGTCCACTTGTTGCCCTGGGTGTAGTAGCCCGTCTGCTGCAGGTTGTAGAAGCGGGCCAGCAGCACGGCGAAGAGGTTGTTGTTGAAGTGGGTGAAGAGCGACACGGCCATCTGGCGCGAGCTGAAGGGCAGCATGGAGCGGATGGCCTCGAGGCTGAAGCTGCGCGAGGGGCGCCAGCGCACGGCCGTCCAGTAGAGCGTGGCCGTGGTGGTGGAGAAGAGCACCGTCTGCACGGCTATGCCCCAGTAGCCCATGCCGTGCATGGCGCACACCACGCCGGCGATGCCGGATACCACGATGGCGGCCAGCAGGATACGGCTGCGCTCCTTCACCATGAGGTTGCGGAACATGTAGGCGCTGGGCGCCGTGGCCGTGGCGCCTATGAAGAAGCTCAGGAAGAGGAATCGGGCCAGGGGCACCATGGCGGGGTCGCGGTAGAAGGCGGCGATGGGCACGGCCAGGAAGAACAGGGCGGCGTAGAGCACGGCGCCCACCACGATGTTGAACCAGAACACGGAGCTGTAGTCGCGGTCCGTCACGTCGCGGCGGTTCACGATGGCCAGCGTGAAGCCGCTCTCGGTGAATATCTGGGCCACGGCCGAGAAGATGGTGAGGGCGCCCACTGTGCCGTAGTCGGCCGGCGAGAGCAGGCGCGACAGGAAGATGCCGAACACCAGGTTGAGCACCTGCATTCCGCCCTGGCCTATGCCTCCCCAGAGGAGGCCGCGGGCTGTTTTCTGTTTCAGTTGTTCGTCGGCCATCGGTACACGTTTTCATAGAGTGTTCGGGCGGCTGCGGCAGCGTCGGGGCGCGGCTCTGTGGCCATGAGCAGCAGGGGCACGGCCGGGAGGCCGGGGCCGTAGGGCGGCTGGATGTAGCTGCCGGGGAGCACCTCGAGGCCGCAGCGGCGGTAGAAGGCTATGCGGCGCTCTTCGATGCCGCCGGGGGCGGCGGCAGGCTCGGCCTCGAGCAGCAGGGGGGCGGCGCTGTGGCGGCGCAGGGCCTCGACGGCGGCGCGCCCTATGCCTTGCCCGCGCAGCGAGGGCTGCGTGCACAGGTGCTCGATGTAGGTGAACTGCGGGAAGCGCCACAGCGACACCATGCCGGCGGCCGGATGGCCGGGCGCGTCGATGCACAGCAGCAGGGGCCGGGCGTTGCCGGCGGCTATCTCTGCCCAGGGGCGGCGCTCGGCGGCCGGAAAGCTCGCGGTGTAGAGCTGCTCGAGGGCCGGCAGCTCGTCCGGCCGCGGCGGCCGAAGGCTTATGGAACTCTCGCGCCCTTGCGGGGATATCTCGCGCAGAGGCGCAGAGTTTTTTTGGTGTTTGGGGAGGGGTTTTATAAGTCTTATAAGATTTATAAGTCTTATAGGTCTTATAATCTTTTTGTTAGGGCGGTGCTGCATGGCCTCAGTTGCTTTTGCCGGTGAGGATGGCGCGGATGTCGTTGAGCTTCGTGAGGGCCTGGAGGGGGGTGAGGCGGTCGATGTCGGTGCCTAAGAGCTCGTCGCGCACCTGTGCCAGCACGGGGTCGTCGAGCTGGAAGAACGACAGCTGCACGCCCTGGGGCGCGGCGGTGGCTACGGCCATGTCCGGGCGGTTGCGGGCGCCGCCTTCCTCGAGGCGGTGCAGCACGCTGTCGGCGCGGTCGGTGATGGTGCGGGGCATGCCTGCCAGGCGCGCCACGTGGATGCCGAAGCTGTGCTCGGAGCCGCCGCGCGCCAGTTTGCGCAGGAACACCACCTTGCCGTCGATCTCGCGCACGCTCACGTTGTAGTTGGCGATGCGGCGGAAGCTGGCCTCCATGTCGTTGAGCTCGTGGTAGTGGGTGGCGAAGAGGGTCTTGGGGTGCAGCCCGCGGTGCTCGTGGATGTATTCCACGATGGCCCATGCTATGGAGATGCCGTCGTAGGTGCTGGTGCCGCGGCCCAGCTCGTCGAAGAGGATGAGCGAGCGGGCGCTCATGTTGTTGAGGATGCTGGCGGCCTCGTTCATCTCCACCATGAAGGTGCTCTCGCCCAGGGCTATGTTGTCGCTGGCGCCCACGCGGGTGAACACCTTGTCGACCACGCCTATGCGTGCGGCATCGGCGGCTACGAAGCTGCCGCACTGGGCCATGATCACGTTCAGGGCCGTCTGTCGCAGCAGGGCCGATTTGCCGCTCATGTTCGGGCCGGTGATCATCATTATCTGGGTGCCTTCGTTGTCGAGCTCGAGGCTGTTGGCTATGTAGGGCTCGCCCGGGGGCAGCTCGCGCTCTATCACGGGGTGGCGTGCCTCGGTGAGCGATATGGTGAGGGAGTCGTCGACGGCGGGGCGGCAGTAGCGGCCCTCGGCGGCGGCGCGGGTGAAGCCCAGCAGCACGTCGAGGCGGGCCAGCATGGAGGCGTCGAGCTGCATGGCGGGGATGTAGGCGCCCACGTCGGCCACCAGGCGGGCGTAGAGGCGGTTCTGGATGGCCTCGATGCTTTCCTGGGCGGTGAGTATCTGCTGCTCGTATTGCTTGAGTTCCGGGGTGATGTAGCGCTCGGCGTTGACGAGCGTCTGTTTTCTTATCCACTCGGCGGGCACCTTGTCGCGGTGGGTGTTGGTCACCTCGATGTAGTAGCCGAACACGTTGTTGTAGCCTATCTTGAGCGAGCCTATGCCCGTGGCCTCGCTCTCGCGGGCCTGGATTTTGGCCAGGTATTCCTTGCCTCCGCGGGAGATGTCGCGCAGGCGGTCGAGCTCTTCGTCGACGCCGGTGCGGATGACGTCGCCGCCGCGGTTGAGCATGGCGGGGGCGTCGTCGTTGATTTCGGCGCCTATGCGGGCGGCCACGGCGGCGCAGTCGTTGAGCTGGCGGCCTATGGCCATGAGGGCCTCGAGGCCCGAGGCCTCGCACAGGGCCTTGACGGGCCCGATGGCCTGCAGGGCGGCGCGCAGCTGCAGCATCTCGCGGGGGGTGATGCGCTCGCTGGCTATCTTGGAGCAGAGGCGCTCGAGGTCGCCCACGCGTGCCAGCAGTTCGCCCAGGCGGTCGCGCGCGGCGGTGTCGCGGAAGAAGTGCTCCACCACGTCGAGGCGGTCGTTGATGGCGCGGGGGTCTTTCAGGGGAAAGAGCAGCCAGCGGCGCAGCAGGCGGGCGCCCATGGGGGTGGCGGTGCGGTCGAGCACGCCCAGGAGGCTGCGGCCCTCGGCGCCGAGAGGCTCGATGAGCTCGAGGTTGCGCACGGTGAAGGGGTCCATGCGCACGTAGCGCTCCTCTTCGATGCGGGCTATGGAGGTGATGTGGGCCACGCGCGTGTGGCGGGTGATGTCGAGATAGTGCATGATGGCGCCGGCGGCCACGATGGCATCGGGCATGCCGTCGATGCCGAAGCCCTTGAGCGATGCGGTGGAGAACTGCCGCTGCAGGCGCTCCACGGCTGCGTCGCGGGTGTACATCCAGTCGTCGAGCTCGTAGCTGAGGTAGCGGCCGGTGAATTCCTCCTCGAGGCGGCGCTTGCAGCCGCGCATCACCAGCAGCTCCTTCGGGGCCATGCTGCCCAGGAGCTTGTCCACATAGTCGGCCGAGCCCTCGGCGGCCAGGAACTCGCCGGTGCTGATGTCGAGGAAGGCCACGCCGGTGGCGGTGCGGCCGAAGTGCACGGCGGCCAGGAAGTTGTTCTGGCCGCTCTGCAGCACGTTGTCGCCGGTGGCCACGCCGGGTGTCACGAGCTCGGTGATGCCGCGCTTCACGAGCTTTTTCGTGAGCTTGGGGTCTTCAAGCTGCTCGCAGATGGCCACGCGGTGGCCGGCGCGGATGAGTTTCGGGAGATAGGTGTCGAGGGCATGGTAGGGAAATCCGGCCATCTCCACGTGCTGTGCCACGCCGTTGGCGCGGCGCGTGAGGGTGATGCCCAGCACCTGCGAGGCCTTCACGGCGTCCTCGCCGTAGGTTTCGTAGAAGTCGCCCACGCGGAAGAGCAGCACGGCGTCGGGATGAAGGGCCTTCATCTCGAAGTATTGCTTCATCAGCGGCGTTTCCACTATTTTTTTTGCCACTGCCGCAGGGTGTTACGAGTTTTTCATTTTGAGTTGCCTCGCGGGCAGCAGGGCGTCGACAAAGCGTATGGCGTAGGGGTCGAAGCTGCTGTGGCGGAACACGAAGAAGCGCTGCAGCCCGAAGTTCCAGAACCAGCCCACGAGCAGCGACACAAACACGCGCGCGGCGGCATAGTAGCCGTCGGGCCGGAAGCCTATGGTCTCGAGATATTTCCAGTCCTGGATGAGGTAGTAGCATGCCTCGGTGCCTCCGGAGTTGAGTATGAGGCTGCCCAGCCACACCATGGCGTATTTCACGATCACGGCTTTCCACGGGCAGCCCTGGGCATGGAACGTGAAGCGGTAGCACAGCACGCAGTTCACGGCGCCGCCGATGAGGGCGCCTATCGCTGCCGAGAGCCACGGCTGCAGCCCCAGCCACGCGAAGAGGGCGAAGCCCAGGCTGAGGTCGACCCACGAGGCCATCTGCGACGATGCGCCGCTCCGCAGGAACGAGAAGAACAGCGAGTCGCTGTGGGCTATATTGGAGCGAAGTTCTTTTATTTTACCCATTTCGGAGAGTTTAGCCTGCAAATATACGATTTTTCGGCGACACTTGCAAGCCCGAGGGCGCCGGTGCTCCGAGATACAAAAAGACAAAAAGGCCAAAAGAAACAAAACAAACTCTTTTTGGGGCTCGCGCAGAGGCGCAGAGAATTATATAAAGAGCTGAAAAATCGGGGTTAAAGAGCGTCGGAGACGCGACGCTCCTCAACCTCAGGTCGAGCGCAGCGAGGCCTGAGGGACCGCCGCCCAAGGCTCCGGCGCTTCGGAGATGCGCTGTTTTCTCACAGGGCTATGTGTAATAACATCGCCTCTCCGAGGCTCTCCCATGGAATCCGGAGCATTCCTCAGGCCTCGCTACGCTCGACCTGAGGCTAAGGAACACCGCATCTCCGACGCGGCTTTTAATCTGGCGTTCAGATTAATATAATAATTCTCTGCGCGAGTTTTTCAAAAAATATATTTTTTTGTTTCTTATGTTCTTTGTGTGTTTTTGTATCTTTTTTATACACGGGGCGGGGGATAAAAAAGGACAGGCCTCGCGGGGCGGGGCCTGTCCGGTGTGGTATGGGGGAGGTGGATTACTTCACGTAAACCTTGGTGGCTTTGCCACCCTGACGGCGGATGTAGAGGCCGGTGGTGGGCTCGGCTACGCGCACGCCCTGGAGGTTGAAGTATTCAACGGGAGCGTTGTTGTCGGCGGTGATGTCGGTGATGCCGGCAGCGGGCTTAACAATGAAGCTGGCGGTTTCGCCGTCGGCAGCTACGGTGCACTCGAAGTCGTACTTGCCTTCGCCCAGCGAGAAGGCGTTGCCGCCCTTGGCTGCGGTGTAGGGGGTGTCGAGGTCAACGGCCACGTCGGCGCCGCCGGTGCCGTAGATTATGCTACCGGCCTTGAACTTGAAGTAGCTGGTGGCTGCGGTGAGCTCGAAGGTGCCGGCGTAGGTGTCGGTGGTGCCTTCCTTGAGGGTGAGGGGCATGTCGGTGTTGGTCTCGTTCCAGCCGTCGCCGAAGTTGCCGATGAGGTAGACGGTGTCAAATTCGTTGGCAGCAACGGTGCCGTTCACCTGGATGGTCTTGGCGTTGGTGTCGAGAATCACGGTGGCGTTCTTCAGGATGTTCTTCAGCGAGAAGTTGCTATTGCCGTTTTCTACGTAGGCATAGGCAGTGTTGGCTTCCATGTTTGTTACGCCAGAGAGTTTCTTGCTCCAGTCGGGGGTGCCGTTTTCGGACCACACGATGAGGAATTCGCCGGAGAGTTCGGCGCAGCTGTACTCATATACGCCTTCGGTGGCGGTGCACATCATGGCATATTCGGCGCTGGCGCCGTTGTTCCAGCTGTTGAACTCGCCGGAGATGAACCAGTTGCTGGCCTCGGCCTGAGCGGCTGCGTGAACAACGGAGATCTTGGTGATGGTCATCTTGTCGGCCTGTACGAGACCGCCGTGGTTTTCGCTGCTCATCAGGATGTCGTAGTCTTCCTGGGGAACGGTGATGGCGATTTCGTGCTTGTCGGCGGGGAGGCTGATGGTGTTGTAGGCCTCGTTGTAGCCTTCGAGACCTTCCATGAGGGGCAGGGGCACCCAAGACCATGCGGGATCCTTGTAGAGGAGCTTGAAGCCGTTGCCTTCTTCGGCGGTGTACTCAAACACGAGCTTGTCGCCGGGAGCAAACTTCGACATCACGAGCCACGAGGTGGGGATGTCGAGTGATTGCCAATTATCGAAAACCATTTCGCCGTCGAAGACTACCACGGGGATGCTGGGGTCTACTTCAACAGCGTTCTGGAAATAGAGGTCTTTCACCACGATGGTGCCGGCTGCGGAAGCCTGGATGTAAATCTGCTTGATGTCGTTCTTCAAGTCGGCGTCGAGTTCAAGGATTGCTTTGGTGGAGCCGGCGGCAAAGTTCAGGGAGCCGTTGCTGTCGTCGCTGTACTGAACAACGAGGTTGAAGCTCATAGCGGTGGCTTCGCACTCAAACACGAGCTCGTCGTAGTCCGATGCGTCGAAGCCGGGGGTGCCGAACCACACGCCGCGGCCGGTCCAGCCGCTGTCGTAGGTGATGGTCTTGGTGGCTGCGTCGTACGACGAATCCCAGCCGCTGGTGCCCATCTTGTCCATGAGGCTGTAGGTGTCGGCGTTTGCACTGAATGCCATAGCTGCAACGGCCATGGCGCTGAAGAGTAAACGTTTAATCATGTGATTTAAGTTTAGTTATTAGGTTTGGTTTTATTATTCCGCTGCAAAATTAAGCAAAATATCGCGAGGCTTTGCACTTTTTTGACATGTTCTTTAACATGTTTTTTGATTTGCCGCCTCGAGTGCAACTATTCAGCTCTGCTAAGTCGTAAGGGGAAGACTCGCGCAGAGGCGCAGAGAAATATATAAAGAGCTGAAAATCATGGAGGGACGCTTTAAAAGCGTCCATCTCCGCATGGCCAGCTACTCCCGCGCCGAGCGCCACAGCGACGCGCCGGTGAGCGCGTCCCGCGGTCAGCCGCCCCGCCCCCACCGGCCAGGAGGAGTGGGACTCGCGCAGGGGCCCGGCGGATTATATAAAGAACTGAAACCTGTGGTGGCGACGCTTTTCAAAGCCTCCACGTCGGGATGGCCGGCGCGTCGATAGCGGCGGGGGTGAGTAAACTTTTTGGCGGGTTGCTTGTCTATATTATTATAAAGATGAAGATTATGAGAAAATCAAGCAAGATACTGGCAGCTCTGGTGGCTGTGGCCGCGGCCACGGGGCTTTCGTCGTGCATGGGCCTGGGCGTCACAGAAACGGTGGGCTGGGGCATCGACGACCTGTGGTACAATGGTTGGGGCAATAACTACTATGGCGGCTACTACGGTCCGGCCTACGGTCCCGGTCCGGGCCTGCCGCCTCCTCCGCCTCCCGCTGTGAGGCCTGCGCCTGTGCAGCCTGCACCGCAACCGCCCACGGGCAGCGGCGCGTCCACCACGCATCGCCCGGCCACAATCTCGCCGGTGACTCCTTCGGGACAGCCTCGCCCGGGCTCGACGGGCGGCACGAGCGCCACGCCTTCGCGCCCCCATCGCGAGCAGGCCGCCACGGCCACGCCGTCGCCCAACACCACCACCACGGGCCGCGGCCGCCGCTGAGCCCCCCTTGGTGCGAAGATACAAAAGGAGATGTTGGTTGTTTCGGTTCAATGCCGATGGGCATTGTTTCCCGCGTAGCGAAAAACTCCGCGTAGCGGGGTGTTGGTGTTAGCCTATGGCAAGCTCCGCGTGGCGGTGCGCAGCCATAGGTTCATGTGGTCGCCCCCCCCCCCTCGAGAGGGCTCCGCGTAGCGGGGCGTCTCGCAGCACTATTATGTTAATCGTCAAATATATATTGCGGGTCATATTCGATGCCGAAACGGTTATATATCATAATCATTTCTTCGCGGAGTGTCATTTTTTTGTGATGGGTACTTTGGTTGAGAACGTAATTTTTAACATTTTCGATTTGCGAGGGGGCGTAGGAGAAACACCCGTAACCGCGCTGCCACGAGAATGAAAACGGAATCATGTGGTGGGTGTTTATTAATTTTGCCGACGCGACCTTTAATTCTCTTACCATGTTGGGAATAGGTTGCGTGGGCTTATAGTCAATCAATAGGTGAATGTGATCGTCAGTGCCGCCTATGGCTACAGGATAATGACCGGCTTGGGTGAGAATTGATGCGAAATAAAGATGCAAGCGTTGTTGTATGTGGGGAGATATCATGCATTCGCGTTGTTTTACGGCGAATACAAGATGAAGATAAATTTTAGTGTAGGTATTTGACATGATGCAAATTTACGCAAAATTTCTATGATGCAAGTTGTTTTGTGCCGATGTTAGCACAAGACGCCCCGCTACGCGGAGCTGTTTTTGGGGTGGCGTGGCGGCATACCTATGGCTGCGCACCGCTAAAGCGGAGCTTGCCATAGGCTAACTTCGGCGCCCCGCTACGCGGAGCTTTCGCTACGCGGGGGCCTTTGTGTGTCGGTTTTTTGCCAAGGGGAGCTGAAACAGCGAGGCTGCGCCGTGGG
>CAYUUN010000043.1:0-21247 GCA_964447895.1 uncultured Bacteroides sp.
GAGTTCGGGATAAGGAAGGGACAAAAAAGATGAATCGGCAGCTTGAAAAAGTTGCCGATTCTTTTGGTTATATCAATGATATTTAGTAATTTAGAGGTGTCAAACAATAAAATACTAATCATGATAACCGAGAGTAAAGTTACTGAAATTTTCTGTATTGCCGATGATTTTTGCAAAGAATTTGAGGCTGAGATGGTAAAAAATGCACTGGCCTCCACTCCAGATGCTCCGCGCAGGCGCAGAAAGAGGATGATGTCCGATGCCGAAGTCATCACAATCCTGATCTGTTTCCACTTCAATTCGTTCCGCAACTTCAAGCATTATTATTTGGGATGCGTCTGCAATCATTGGAAGCATCTGTTCCCGAAAACCTTCTCGTATAATCGCTTTGTGGAGGTTATGCCGCGCTGTTTCATTGCCATGACGATGTTTCTAAAACTTGCCTGTTTCGGCCAATGTTCCGGCATCAGTTTCGTCGACAGCACATGTATCCCTGTCATACATAATAAACGGCAGTTCTCGATGAAAGTATTCAAGGGAATTGCCGAGAAAGGCAAGAGCACTATGGGGTGGTACGTCGGTTTCAAACTACATCTGTTATGCAATGAGAAAGGTGAGATCATCAACTTTGTATTGACCAAGGCAAATGTCGATGACCGCAATGAGAATGTAATTGACACCCTGACAGACAAGGTGTTCGGAAAACTTTACGCGGATAAGGGATATATATCCCAATCGCTTTTCGGAAAACTCTTTGATGATGGGATTCACATCGTGACAGGTCTTCGCTCAAACATGAAGCAACGGCTGATGCCCATTTACGATAAGATTATGCTGCGGAAACGGAGCGTAATCGAATCATTAAATGACATGCTCAAGAACGTCGCGCAGCTCGTTCATACAAGACACCGCAGCGTGCATAACTTTCTGATGAATCTGCTTGCGGCCATGGGTGCATACTGCTTCTTTGCGGTGAAGCCCGAAGTCAATTTCGACTTTGAAGTTGCACCATCGGACGGGCAGCTCCTCCTCTGGCAATAAAGATTTTTTGTGGATAGAAGTCAGGCGACCATTATATGGCCGCCCGATGATGTACATGTATAACAGTAGACTAATTTCTTGTTGTTATCCCGAACTCGCGTGAAGTGGAAACAGATCAGGATTGTGATGACTTCGGCATCGGACATCATCCTCTTTCTGCGCCTGCGCGGAGCATCTGGAGTGGAGGCCAGTGCATTTTTTACCATCTCAGCCTCAAATTCTTTGCAAAAATCATCGGCAATACAGAAAATTTCAGTAACTTTACTCTCGGTTATCATGATTAGTATTTTATTGTTTGACACCTCTAAATTACTAAATATCATTGATATAACCAAAAGAATCGGCAACTTTTTCAAGCTGCCGATTCATCTTTTTGGTCTTTCCTTATCCCGAACTCACGTTCATAACTTAGGTTTCCCACTCATTAATTCCACTGCGAGCTTCGGATCTAACCATTAGTTGGTGCCGAAGCTTGCTTTATTTCTTATCCAGTCTGTTGCTTCGGAGTCCAAATGGATACTTTGTCACCAGCATAAATAAAAGCTCCTGATTTTCAATAAATTAAAAATCAGTAGTATAGCAGTGGCGAGCACTTGCATGCCTAAGGTCATCGCTTTGCTCTTTCGATCGTGGGGTTAGACTTTATCGTCCAATATACTTTGATGTTAGGGTTAGAAACGATGGTAGCGCGGCATTTGGTTGCATCGCCTTCTCTCTGAGCGGGCGTTTTGTCCCATAAAGCTTTTCAGATATGTAAGGGACTATTCTTGGTCTTTTTCGCGCCAGTAGGCGTCAAAGTCGTTGGCGAGGGCGACGATTTGGCGATTGACTTTTACGAGGGAGATGGTGGCTTGCTCCAGTTTGTAGAGGGCTTGCATGGCTTTCTTCTCGGTGAAGTGTTGGCTGAGTAGCTCTCAGCACAAGCCGTATCTGCTGAAACATAGCTGAAACATTTTCCACAAAATTACATCAAAATCCACAAAAATCCACTTTTTCGCGCCCGTGGCAAAACATAAAAATTGCAAAATGCGGAACAAAAAATGCCGTAAATCAACCCTTATCGAGTGATTTACAGCATCTTATCAACCTGTGGTCCCACTTGGGCTTGAACCAAGGACTCCCTGATTATGAGTCAGGTGCTCTAACCAACTGAGCTATAGGACCTGCATTGATTTGCGGTCACAAAATTAGTGTTTTTTTTTGATGTGACCAAATTTTGAGTGGAGTTTTTTTACGGCCTACTCTCAACAATCAACAAGTTCACGTTGGGTTCAGTCAGCTCATTCTCGCCGTGGTTGAGCAGATTAAGTAACGGAGAAGTATCATCGGCTCGCGGGTGACGGTGATTTCGGAAGATGGCCGCCCGGCAATGATGGGAAACGCGTATGAGCGTAGCTTGGCATCGATGCCGGGAAAACTCCGAGCCATTCATTCCGGGTGTTTGGCGAGGTAATCATCTATGAAGTCGGCAAATTCCTGTGCGTTTTCCAGCACTTCGCCTTTCTTATTGGTTCCTTTATCTGGGAAATATTTGTCTTTGATAGCCTCGGCTAATCCCGGACGGTTGGACTTGATCCGTTCATAGAAATATTTAAGATAATTAACTTCTTTGTTGCATCCTTTCCATATAGGCACAGAAAAGAAAACAAATGCTTCGCCATTGTCGTGAAACCGAATGAGCCAGTACTTAAGCAACTGGTCGTCATTCTTTAACCCTCGCATACAATTGCCCATATAGGGTAGAGTACAGAAGTCAACATGCTGTCCTTGCTTGACGCGCCGCATCATTTTATTGGTCTTTCTCTTCGGACCATTCAACGGCACAAGGCCATCCACCATTGGCACAAACATCGCACTGTCATTTAATTCGGAATGAGTACTGCTCAGAATAAGTATTGAATCAACCTGCGACGGCTGGCATTTGACCGCCTTGTCACTCCCGTCCGGAAGAATTTGAAAAGAGTGTTTCGAGGCGGTAAATTGCTGTCCATAAGTCACCCAGTGTTTCACGAGTGGCCCCTCGTAAATGCTTCCGTCCTTGAACCATACTTTGGCCAACTTGACTTCCTCTTTCTTATTGGCGTGTGCAACGGGAGCGGCGGATAGAGCTACTATCATTGCCGTTGCAAATATCAGAATTCTATTCATGGTAATTCAGATTTCGGACACGATCTATATATAATAGGGATTTGCACAGAAATTTGCATTGGCGATAAATGCGGACATCAGGCTCTGCCGATGCCCCTAACGGGTATATTCTCAGCTTCATAATCGTTGAGGTTTGCTTTATACGCAAATTTAGGATTAAGAATAGAGAAATAACAGGACATTTGTCACAATCGTATGAAACTTGTGCGATTGTTTCTTAGAAAAGGTGTCAGGGGCGGGGCGCGATGGTGAAGGCGTCGGCGTCGCGCGCGGCGGGAAAGCGCTTGCGGGCGTCGCGCAGGGAGTCGAGGTCGAAGCGGGCGGTGGTGGTGCCGGGCAGGAATGCGGGCCGGCCCATGTGGTCGAAGGCATAGGTGCAGCCGTCGTAGGTGCCGTAGGCATCGGCGCCGCCGCGGTTTGCTCCCACGATGGGTGCCTGGTTTTCGATGGCACGCGCGATGAGCAGGTGCTCAAAGGCGTAGGCGCGCGATTGGGGCCAGTTGGCCGGCAGCAACATGATGTCGTAGGCGTAGCCATGGTTTCGCATCCATGCTGGGAAGCGCAGGTCGTAGCACACGCTCAGGGCCACGCGCCAGCCGCGCCAGCCGGCCACGGGTGTGGGTGCGTTTCCGTGGCTGAACACCTCGGTCTCGCGGCTCATCGAGAACAGGTGACGCTTGTCGTAGGCTGCCAGCGTGGAGCCGTCGGGCGCTACAAGGAACGCGCGGTTGTAGACGCTGCCAGCGTCGCCGGCGGCGAAGGAACCGGCCACGGCGCAGTCGTGCTGCCGGGCCATATGGCGCACGCACTCCATGGTGGGGCCGTCGTCCGGCTCGGCCAGGGCGCGCATGGCGGCCGGGTCGTTGACATAGCCGGTGGAGAAGAGCTCCGGCAGTACTATGATATCGACAGGGTGGGGCAGCCGCGCGGCCATGTCGCTTGCCGCCGCGAGGTTGGCCTCGCGGTCGGCAAACGCGATGTCTACGGGCAGGGCTGCCACTGTGAGTTCGGAAGCCATTATTCTTCGTCGGCAGTGGTGAATTTTTCGGGATATTTGCCCTGATAGGGAGAGTAGTAGCGCTTGATGGCGCGGATGTCGGCGTCGATGTCGCCGCTGGGGGTGAAGGTGTCGTGCAGCAGTATGCTTTTCGTGGCGAAGTCGAGCACGCCCAGCACGATGGGCACATCGGCTCCCATCGCTATGCGCAGGAAGCCTGTGTGCCAGTGTGTGGTGCGACTGCGGGTGCCTTCGGGGGTGATGGCGAGACGCAGCACGGGCGATGTGCGGAAACGCTCCACGAGGGCCTCGACGAGCGACGGACTGCCGGGACGGCGGTCGACGGGCACGCCGCCCATGGCGCGGAAGATGGGGCCCAGGGGCCAGAAAAACCAGCTTTTCTTCATCAGGAAGCCCGCGCGGCGTCCCACGCTACGAATGGCCAGCTCGCCCAGCAGGAAGTCAACGTTGCTCGTGTGGGGTGCCACGCAGTAGATGCACTTGGGCATATCCGGCACCGTGACGCTCACCTTCCATCCGGCAAGCTTCAGGAGGCGTGCGGCCAGATTCATGCCTGAGCTTTTACGGCGTCGCGCACGCTCTGGGGCAGCAGAGCATTCATTTCCTTGAGGATGGCGTTCACCTCGGCGCGTGTGTCGGCAGCCAGCTTGTTGAAGGCTGCGCGGTTATAGGCGCGGCGGGCGGCGTTGAAGGCGCGGGGGGTGGGGAAATCGGCAGGAGTCTTGTCGAAGGCAAATGTGCAGTGCGACAGGCCGTTCACCTGCAGGGCGGCGATGCGTCCCACGAGTTCGTTGACGCGTGCTTCGTCAAAGCCGGGGATGCAGGCTGCTGCGCTGAGGAGTTCGGCGGCCATGGCGCCGCAGATGTTGCGTATTTCTTTCTTTACGTTGCGTTTGTTTGCCATATCGGTAGTGTTTATGAGGTTTTCAATAATATTTTTCGCAAGGCCGGGAGAGTGGGGTCTATCTTTTCCTTCACGTGTGGACGGGCCATGAAGCCGGTGAGCTGCAGGGGCAGCTCTATGGAGTGGCCGGTGATGGCCGTCATGCGGTCGAGCACCTTGGCCGGATGGGTGTTCACGAGAGCCACGGCGGGTGTAGCATCTGACGCTGTGTCCATGAGCGCGGATATAGCCGACGCCGAGCGGGGCTCTGCAGTATAGCCATAGGACGCCTCGACGGTTCTTACTGCATCTTCCTGCTGCCCGGGGGTGAAGACCTTGAATTTCACTCCGGCGCGCATGGCCTCGGCCGTGCCGCCGCACAGTTCCATGAGCCTGGGCAGATTGGCCGGATAGCCGCGCGAGAGATCGAAGGGCGGGACGGGAGCCCCGGCCATCACGTCGGCAAACACGCCGGGCGAGCAGGCGCCGGTGATTGAACCCATGGGCGCGCCCATCGAACGCGCCATCACGGCTGCCGTGACGTTGCTCAGGTTGCCGCACGGCATGGCGTAGGCCACGCTGCGCGGGTCGGCCCCTAAGGCTTTCATGCGGGCGCAGGCCTCTAAGAAGTAGACTATCTGGGGCAGTACGCGCCCGAGATTCAGAGAGTTGGCGCTCGTGAGATGCATCGCGGCGTTGAGCGACGGATCGAGCAGGGCAGTGTCGACCAGGCGGTTGCAGTCGTCGATGGTGCCGCGCACCTCTATGGGGTGGGTGTTTTCGCCCAGGGTGGCGAACTGTGCCTCCTGCATGCGTGTGAGGCGCCCGCGCGGGAACAGGATGAACACGTCCACGCCTTCAAGGCCGCGGAAGGCGTTGGCTATGGCGCTACCGCTGTTGCCGGTGGTGGCCACCAGCACGTTGATGCGCGACGTGCCGCTCTGCCTCGACAGGTGTCGGTAGAGCCTGGCCAGAAAACGCGTGCCCACGTCCTTGAACGACAGCGACGGGCCGTGGAACAGCTCGAGGGCATACATGCCGCGCCCAAGGCGCACCAGCGGCATCTTGAAGTTGAAACTCTCGGCTGTGATTCGCTTCAGTGTGGCGGCATCAACATCGCCTCCGAAGAGCGAATTGGCCACCACGTAGGCTATGTCGGCCAGCGACAGCTGGTCGATGTTGTTGAAAAAAGCGGCCGGAATGCGGGGCACCACGGCAGGCATGTACACACCGCCATCGGGTGCCACGCACTGCATCACTGCGCGGGCGAGCGATACTTCAGGCGAACGATGGGCTGTGCTGTGGTACCTCATACGGGGATGGTGAGCATGGGCAGGTCGGCGTGAAACAGCAGCGAGTTGGCTGTGCCGGAGCTGAACACACGGCTGAACAGACTTTTGCGCCTGCCGGGCACGGTGACGATTCCGAATTTCTTTATGTCGTCGAGGCGGCACACCTCCGCCACGATGTCGGAGGCGCCTGCATCGGCCGGCTCAAAATTCATGTCGGGATAGTGGGCGCGGCAGTAGCTCAGAAGAGCGTCCGGCGTGCCGGCGATGCTGCGCGCTATGCGTTTGCGCTGCGACACCGGCAGCAGGGTGATGGTGGTGCCGGGAGCCGGCTTAATCAGCCGCATGAGCGAATCCAGCACCAGCGTATCGGCCTGGTCGAGGTAGCACAGCATGAGAATCTGACTCGGGGCAGCGTCCAGGCGGTGGGTGTCTTCCGGCAGGGTGAGCACGGCAAAGCGGCCGGTGTCTATCACCTCGGCGCTCACGCTGCCTATGAGCTCGCGCTGCTTTCGTTCGCTGCTGCGGGTGCCCATCACCACCATCACCGGAGGCGTGATTTTGCCGAATTCGGCGATAGCATCTTCGGGCACGCCTTCGGCTATACGGGTGGTGTACTTCACGGGTTGCAGCCCCAGGTCTTTGATGCGTGCCGCCATGCGCGCCGTGAAGTGGTCCATGCGCATCCTTGCGGCGGCCTCCAGGCGCTGGCGGGAATCGGCGTCGGCAATCTCGTAGGTGAGCTTGTTGCTCAGCTGCATGTTGGCGGCCACGTAGGGGTCGATGTAGGCATGCAGCAAGCGCAGCGTGGCGCCATGGCGCCCGGCGAGAGCCGCAGCCAGCGACGCCGCCTGCAGCGACAGGTCGCTGAAATCGGTGGGCACGATTATCGAATGGCCCTCGGCCTTGGCGGCGGGGTCGGGCGCCGGTGCGCCGTCGGCGCTCTCGATGATGCGCAGGGCCAGAGGCAGATCGGCCTCGGGGATGCGCACCCGCACACCCGATGCCACTTCCGGATCGGTGAGGTTCACATTCTGCAGCATAACCTCGATGCCCTCGCTTTCGAGCAGCGAGCGCAGGGCCAGCGCGCGGTCAAAAGTGTGTATCGCTACGGTGATGAATCGTGTCATGACGTTGATGGTTGGTTTCCGCTACCCGCAGTGAAGAACAGTAAAAGACAAAGAGAGTAACCTCGGTCGCACATGCGCCCCGGGGGTCACTCTCTTCGTTATTGCTGCATGGGTTGCGTTACGCTTCTTTTTCTTTGAGGATGTCCACTGCCATGTCGTAGATGGTGGGGTCGTCGAGCACTACGATGCCGCCGTCGGGACCCGGCTCGATGTGTACGCCGCAGTTCTTTCCGAAATCGTAGTTCACGCCGCCGAAGTAGTTGCGCACGGTCTGTACGGTGGTGTTGAGTTTGTCGGCTATTTTGTGCATCGAGCCATCGGGCAGGCTGTCTTTGAGACGGCGCAGTTCGTTGAAGGTGATTGTCTTAGGCATAGTTCGAAGAGTTTTTGGGTTTGTTTTTCGTGTTCGTAAAGTTACAACAATACTTTGTAAATGCCAAGCATCCTATGGCAAAAAAAACTATGTTTTATAACACTCCGCCTTTAATGCATTGAGTGATAATCATATACTCTGCTTCAGGGATTCCACGAAAGAATCGATGCGCCGCATCTGTGCCGGGATGTCGATCTGCTGCGGGCAGTGGGGCGAGCACTGGCCGCAGCCTATGCAGTGCGAGGCCTGTCGCTCGCGGGGCACGGCGCGGTCGTAGCCCACGAGATAGGCCCGGCGGGCGCGTCGGAAGTCCTCGTCCTGCAGACCGGAGGGCACGTTGCCCTCATTCACACATTTATTATAGTGGAGCAGCGTGCCGGGGATATCGAGGCCGTAAGGGCAGGGCATACAGTATTTGCAGTCGTTGCACGGCACGGTAGGGTATTTCATCATCAGGTCGGCCGTGTCGTAAAGAAACTGCATCTCCTCGTCGCTGAGAGGCACAAGAGGGCAGTACGACGACAGGTTGTCCTCGAGGTGCTCCATGCGGCTCATGCCGCTCAGCACCGTGAGGATGACGGGATGCGTGCCGGCGAAGCGGAACGCCCACGACGCCACGCTGCGCTCGGGCTCGCGCTGCTTGAGCCGGGCCACGATGTGGTCTGGCACGTTGGCCAGGCGGCCGCCCAGCAGCGGTTCCATTATCACGGCCGGGATGCCGCGCTTCTCCAGCTCGTTGTAGAGATACTCGGCATTGACGTTTCGCGGATTGGTTTCGGCCGCATGCTGCCAGTCGAGATAGTTGAGCTGTATCTGCACGAAGTCCCACTTGTATTCGTCGTGATGGTCAAGCAGATAGTCAAACACTTCCACGTCGCCGTGGTAGGAAAAACCGAGATTGCGGATGCGACCGGACTCGCGTTCCTTCAGCAGGAAGTCCAGCACGCCGTTGTCGAGATAGCGGGCGCGCAGGTTGTCCATGCCGCCCATTCCCACGCCGTGCAGCAGCATGTAGTCGATATAGTCCGTTCGGAGGTTCTCCAGCGAGCGGTGATACATGTCGAGCGATGCCTCGCGGCTCCAGGTGGGCGGCGCAAAGTTCGACAGCTTGGTGGCTATATAATAAGAATCGCGCGGGTGACGCGAGAGGGCTTCGCCCGTGGCTGCCTCTGAAAAGCCCTTGCAATAGGCGGGCGACGTGTCGAAATAGTTGACACCGCACTCGATGGCGCGGTCTACCAGGCGATTCACCTCCTCCTGGTCGATATCGCTCTGCCCTTCGGGCACGGAACCTTCAGGCAGGGTGGGCCAGCGCATGCAGCCGTAGCCCAGCAGCGACACATCGTCGCCCGTGGTGGGGTTGTGGCGTGTGGTCATGGCGCCGAGTGCGGCCGAGCCACCGCTTTTCTTATCGCCCGAGGCTGCTCCGCCACATCCGGGCAGAGTGGTTGCAGCTACCGCAGCCGAACCCATGGCGAGCCTGCGCAGAAACTCGCGGCGGTCTATTTTTGAATTGATCTTTTTCATATCGAATTGTGTCGCTCAAAACCTTCTACATAAATAGCGCTGAACGGGCGCGCGGGGCACAGGTTCTCGCAAGCTCCGCAGCCAATGCAGCGCGACTCGTTCACCACGGGAATCTTCACCGAATTCTCATCATCCGGGTCGGAGGCCACCATCTGTATAGCACCCGCCGGACAGTGGCGGGCGCAGTTGCCACATTCTACGCCATCGGTGAGCGGAACGCAGTTGGCCGCCACCCACACGGCGTGTCCCACCTGTATTGCAGTTTTTTCCTCGCGTGTGACGGGCTTAATCGCGGCAGTGGGGCACACCTGCGAGCAGCGCGTGCACTCCGGGCGGCAATAGCCGCGCTCGTAGCTTGCTTCGGGTTGCATCAGCCTCGCTGTGTCGCCCGAGGGACGGAGCACTCCGTTAGGGCACGCTGCCACACACAGCTGGCACGCCGTGCAGTGGCCGGCCACGTTTTTCAGGCCCTGGGCGCCGGCCGGAACTATGGGCGTGCGCCGCTCGGGGCGTTTCTTGGCGGTGATGGCGGCAAGACCTCCGTCCACGGTCTTTTCCTGGGCCCGTAGGGCAGCCGTAGCGCCGATGGCGGCGGCAGTGACGATGAACGAGCGGCGCGAGGTGTCCGTGGCGGGAGCCTCGGCCGGCTTTTCCTGAACGCGACGGCGCATATAGCTGATGGCCCCGTGGCGGCAGGTGTCTATGCAGTCCATGCAAGCCACGCAGCGTGTGTAGTCAATCGTGTGGGCCTTTGAATCAATGCATGCGCTCTTGCAGTTGCGCGCACACAGGCCGCACGAGTTGCACTTCGAGGCGTCAATCACCGGCTTGAACAGTGAAAAGCGCGACAGCGTGCCCAGCACGGTTCCCACAGGGCACACCGTGTTGCAATAGGTGCGTCCGTTGCGCCAGCTCAGCCATCCCAGCACTACCAGCGTGACGGCGGCCACCCCAAGGGTGATACCGCTGCGCAGCCACACATCCACGCTGTAGAAAGCGTAGGAGTCGATGCGCTCGGCGCCATAGGCCAGCGCATTGTTTATGCACGCCCACACGGGCGCGAGAAAGCTCTGGGCTATGCGGCCGTAGGCGCTGTATGGCGCAAGGAGCGCCACTATGACGTGCAGACCGGCGATAACGGCGGCTGTCATCACTCCCAGCATGAGGATACGCAGCCAGGAGATGGCCGGGGAATAGCTGTAGCGATACTTGCGGCGCATCTTGCCGAAGCGAGCGAAAATGTCCTGCATGATGCCCAGCGGGCACACCACCGAGCAATAGACGCGACCCAGCAGCAGGGTGACGGCCACCAGGCCCGCGAGCACTCCCACATTCAGGGCCAGAAGGGCGGGAAGGAACTGGATGCGGGCCATCCAGCCCAGCCAGCGGTGGGCAGTGCCCGTGAAATCCACAAACAGAAGCGTGACGAACACGATGCTCAACACCGCAAGAATTATACGTATTTTCCTAAGCATTTGTGATAAATGAGTTTATGCACAAAATTAACACTATTATTCAAAATCCATTATGTAAAAAATCTGAAAAAACATTAAAACGCCACACAATTCCGCCCCATGCTTGTTATAAATACATGAGTAGAAAACTACTCCCACGCTCTACAATCTATTTATTAATAAAAAACATACTATTATGGGAACACATCACGACGCCTTCATCAATAAATTGCTTGAGATGCAAACCGGCATGTACAACTTTGCAGTATCTCTCACCAGCAACAGCGACGATGCAAAGGACCTCGTTCAGGACACCACCCTCAAGGCCATCGACAGCGAAGACAAATATGTCGACAACGTAAACTTCAAGGGCTGGGTGCTCACGATAATGCGCAACCTGTTCATCAACAACTATAGAAAAATGGTGCGCTCCGGCACCGTGATCGACCGCACCGACGACCTCTATCACCTGAATCTTGCCCAGGATTCCGGTCTCCAGACTCCCGAAGGGGCGCTGGCCGTCGACGACATCAGCGCAGCCCTGGCATCGTTCTCCGACGACTACCGCGTGCCGTTCTCCATGCATCTCGCCGGCTACCACTATGCCGAAATAGCCGAGCGCGTGCACCTGCCGCTGGGCACGGTGAAAAGCCGCATTTTCTATGCCCGCAAACGCCTGCAATCGATGCTGGGCGACTACCGCGAGGACTGACCGCAGGCCCAACACACGATTTTTTTACAAAACGCAAAAATAATTTGAGCATTTTTTTTGTGCGTTGCGTTCTATGTAATATCTTTGCATCGTGCTTTCGGGCACAAACCCCTCAAAACAACCACAAGTCATCTTATGATATTCAATTTTCGCATTGTTTCCGACGAAGTAGACAACTTCAAGAGAGAAATCAAAATCGATGCCGAGGCCACGTTTCTCGACCTAAAGAACGCAATATGCGATGCGGTGGGCTACGACAAGAACCAGATGTCGTCGTTCTTCCTGTGCGACCGCCACTGGGAAAAGGAGAAGGAAATCACCCTCGAGGATATGGGCTCCGACTCCGACCAGGACGTGTGGCTGATGGAAGACTCTGTGCTGAGCGATTTTATCGACGATGAGGGCCAGAAGATGCTCTTTACCTTCGACTATCTCACCGACCGCAGCTTCTTCATCGAGATGCGCGAGCTCATCGTGGGCAAGAACCTCAAGGACCCCGTGTGCACCCTGTCGCTGGGCACCGCCCCGGCCCAGAACGTCGACCTCGACGAATTCGATGCCAAAATGGATGCAAAGGCCAAGGCTGCCGCCGCTACCCCTGCCATCGACGATCTGGATGCCGAGTTCTACGGCAACGACGAGTTCAACCCGGATGAATTCGACGCCGCCGGTTTTGACGAAATGACTTTCGACGATTGAATTAGTCCAAGATACAGACACAGGAAGCGCTTCCGCCACGCGGAGGCGCTTTTCTCTTTTCTTATGTGGGTAGCATCGTGATGGAGAACCGTGTGATTCCGTCTTCGCCGGTGATAAGGGAATAGGTGTAGCCGTGCTTGCGGAGGATGTCGGTCACGAGCATAAGCCCCAGGCCGCGTCCGCCGGTCTTCGATGAGAAAAACGGGGTGAAGAGCTTTTGGGCGTTTTCCGGTGAGATGCCGGCGCCGTTGTCGGCCACTGTAAGGCGCAGTGGGTCGGGACATAGCGTTATCGTCACGGAGCCGTTGCTTCCGATGCTTTCGGCTGAATTTTTCACAAGGTTGATGAGCACCTGCTCCATCAGCACCGGGTCGATGGAGGCGTAGACGGCAACGTCGGGCACGTCCGGCTTTACTTCAATGCCGCGCGCCGAGCACATGCTTTCGAGCAGGGGCAACGTGTCTACTACGAATTGCGTGAGATTTGTCTTGATGCGGTGGGCCTCCGGCACTTTCACGGCATCGGCATAGGCGCTTACGAACTGGCTGAGCGATTGGCAGCGGCGGCGGCTTGCCGAAAGGAGAGCCACGGTGTCGCTGTCGTCGGTGCAGCTCGCCAGCGTGTCGAGTATCGACCCGATGCCGCCCATGGAGTTGTTCACTTCGTGGGCCATCACGCGTATAATCTGCTCATAGGCAGCTCGCTCGGCACGTGCCACCTCTTCCGTGAGCTTTTCTATGATTACAAACGAGTGCGGAAAGCCTTGGTACATATATGTGAGGCGTGCACAGCGAAAGACCATGGCATTGTTCAGGCGCACCGTCGTGGAGCCGCCGGCTGGCAGGGAGGCCACAGCGAGCGCAAGCGGGTTGTCCATGGTTGCCGGGTACTTGCCGTGCAGCTCTTCGCGGGTGCTGTTGAAAAAACGGGCGCCGGAGCGGTTCACATTGTCAATGGCGCCGTCGTTGTCGAGAATCATCACACCCATTGGCGATGCCGCCACGAGCAGGTCCAGGAAGTGATTCTGCTCGCGTTGGCGCAGCCTGTCCCGTTTTAAAATCGCCATCATGTCGTTGAACATATCCACGATGCGGTCGGCATCGGGCTGTCCCACATGTCTCAGACGTGAGGTGAAATCCTGCTCGCGCACCAGATCGATGCCCGTGGCAAGTGCGTTAATGGGTCGGAGCACGCGGCGGTAAAACACTGCGAGCAAAGCCACCGACAGCAGCAATATGCCCTGTGCCAGATAGAATTGCTTCGTCGTGGTGTGGCCGGAGATCACTACAAGCCACAGCGACGCGCCCACGAGGATAATGGCGAGGGCAGCGAAGGCAGCATAGCGAAAAGTGTTCCGGCTCGGGGTCATTGCGTCAGGTTGTATTTTGCCATGCGGCGGTAGAGCGACTGGCGCGTGATGCCGAGAATCGACGCGGCCCTCGACAGATTGCCGCCGCTGCGGTGCAGGGCGTCTTCCACGGCAGCCTTCTCCATGTCGTCGAGATTGGAGGCTGCGATGGCTCCGGGCCTGCTGTGGTTTTCGGCTCCCGCGGCAATGTCGGCAGCGTGCAGGGTGGGGTGCCCGCTCGTGAGGATGGTCCGCTCCACAATGTTTTTGAGTTCGCGGATATTGCCGGGGAAAGGCATGGCCTGGAGGGCCCTTATGGCGTCGGGGGCGAAGTCGGGCCGCTCGAGGCCGTTGCTGCGGCAAAATGCTGCCGCGAAGTGCTCCACCAGGGCGGGTATGTCGTCGAGGCGTTCCCTCAGGGGCGGCAGCGTCACGGTGATGAGATTGATTCGATAAAACAGATCTTCGCGGAACGTGTGATCGGCCACCATGCGCGCAAGCGGAGCATTCGTGGCCGACACCACGCGCACGTCCACGTGCCGCGTGCGGCTGTCGCCCAGCATCTCGAAACTGTGTTCCTGCAGCACGCGCAGCATCTTCACCTGCGAGTTGAGGTCGAGCTCGCCTATCTCGTCGAGGAATATAGTGCCTTTGTCGGCCATGGCGAAGCGCCCCTCGCGGTCGGCCGTGGCCCCGGTGAAGGCTCCCTTGCGGTGGCCGAACATCTCGCTCTCGAAGAGCGAGCGCGGAATGCCCCCGAGATTCACCTTTACGAACGGAGCCGCCGCGCGGCGGCTGTTGCGGTGCACGGCCTCGGCTATCAGTTCCTTGCCTGTGCCGTTTTCGCCCATGATGAGCACCGAAGCATCTGTGGCGGCCACGCGCTTCACGGTGTCAAGCACGTTCATCAGTCCCTCACTGCGGCCTATTATGCCGGCGCGGTCGAAGTCGCCTGCAGCTGCCGCGGGCTGGCTCAGCTGCAGGGCGGTGTCGATGCGCTGCAGCAGGGTGGCGTTGTCCCACGGCTTGGTGATAAAGTCAACGGCTCCGGCACGCACGCCCTCGACCGCCAGGGGAATCGACCCCCATGCCGTAATGAGAATCACGGGCACGCGCGGTTGCAGCAACTTTATCTGTCTGAGCAGTGTGAGACCTTCGTCGCCGGTGGTCGAACGTGTGAAGTTCATGTCGAGAAGCACGAGCTCGGGAGCGGTGGCGCGCACCACCGAGATTACTTCGGCGGGCGTGGCCACGGTCTTTACCTCGTGCCCCCGGTGTTTCAAAAGAATTGAAAGACTCAGGCGAATGGCGTTGTCATCATCGGCAATCAGAATCATAATGCAAAAATACAAAAAATATCGCAGTGGCGTGTCAACGCACCATTTTTTCGATGTCGGCGTCTATGCCGCTGTTGTTGCGGAAGTCCCACAGCGTGACACTGCGCAGCTGATAGTAGTAATACCAATAGTAGAAAAGCTGGTTGATGTAGGCGCGGCGCGCCTCGTCCTTGCGGTTCTGTGCGTCGTTCAGCTCCAGTGTCGAGATTTTTCCTATCATGAAGGTCTCGACATTGGTGTTGTAGCGCCGCATGGCGATGGTGTCGGATTCTCCGGCGATGCCCAGCTGCGCGCGCTGGTTGTTGAAGCGTTCTACGAGCATGAAGATGTCCTGCCGGAAATTCTGCTCTTCCTGCCGCAGGCGGCTCGCCACCACCTGGCGGTTGCTTTCGGCCACTTTCACGCGGCCGCGTCGCTTGCCCCAGTCGAGCAGCGGAATCTTGAATCCCATTTCCACCACCTGGTTGTCCTTGAGCGGATTGTAGGCTCCGCCGAAGCGCTCGGCTGTGCCGGTATAGCCTATCTGGGCATAGAGGGTTATCTCCCTCATCGACCCACGGGCCTGGGCCACGGCATAGTCGGCTTCCAGCTGGCGGCGGCGGATATTGCGGGAGAAGGCGTTGCGCGACAGGGCCTTCTCGAGCACGGCGTCGTAGCCCACGGTGATACCCTCGAAGGCCTCGGGCAGCTGTGGGTCGAGCTCGTCGCTGTCGTCAAGTCCCAGAAACGACTGCAGCTGAAACATGGCCGAACGGTAGTTGCTCTCCATGTCAGTTTCCGTCGAGCGGGCCGTCAGCAGGTTCAGCTCCAGTTGCAGCAGGTCGTTTTCGCTTATCTGGCCCATGGCTCTCTTGGCTTTCGCCACTTCGTGGAGCTTCCGGGAATTTTCGAGGTTGAGCCTGGCGGTAGCGAGGTTTTCCTTAGCCATGAGGAGGGAGAAGAAATAGTCCACGGCGCGCATAGCAACCTGCTCGGTGGCGCTGATGAACGATGCCTTGGCTTCTTCATATCGCACGGGCTCGATTTTTCGGTTCCACTTCGTGTGATTGGTCCCGAATATGGGCTGGCTCAGAGTCAGGGCCACCGGCACGGACATGTATCGGTTGAAGCCGCCGCTGTCGAGGCCGCGCAGATAGTCGAGCGAACTCGTGAGCGACAGTTTGCCACCCGTGAGCCAGATGTTCTGCTCCACGGTGATGTCGCCGCGCAGCTCGAGCATGTTGTTGCGCACGAAGGTGTACGAGCCGTCTTCCAGTTGGTAAGGCGTGTAATTCTTGCGATACGAAGGAGCTGTGGCGCTGAAGTTTATCTCCGGCAGCAGGTCGGCGCGGAATGTGCGGTATTCCCAGTAGGCCGTGCGCAGCTCGTTGAGGGCCACTGCGGCCTCCACGCTGTTGCAGCGGGCGCCGGCAATGGTCTCCTCGAGAGTGATGGGGCGCACGGCCGCGCCGGCCACCAGGGAGGCGGCAAGCAGCGCGGCCGAGAGTAGGGTCTTATTCATCGCGCAGCGCCGTTGCAGGGGTGATGTGCATGGCCCGATAGGCGGGAATAGCGATGCCGGCCACTATCATTATGGCCATGAGCACGAAAGCTATGGCGGCGCACAGGAGCATTCTGCCCCACGACATGAAGCCGTTCACCCAATACCAGGCGTTGACTTCCGCATGAGCCAGGTTTATGTCTATAAGCAGTGCGAGAGGAGTAACGACGGCGAGCAGCAGCAGTCCCTCGCCGGTGAGCAGGCGGAATATATTGCCGCGGGTGGCTCCGTTCACCATGCGTATAGCAATATCCGGCACACGTTGCTGGGTGCGAAACCAGAATGTGCCCAGCAGCCCCAGGAAGATGTTGAGCAGCAGGAATCCCATGCCTATCATCATGATTTTCATGCTTCTGAACTGACCGCCGATGTTGTTTAGACGTATTTCGTCGAACGATCGCACCTGGCTGATGTAGAGGTTGCCCACGCGCAGCTCGCCTTCGGAATCTTTCAGGATGTTTTCGATGAAGTTTTTGTCCATGTTGTCGCGCACGCGCACCGTCAGCTCGTTGACGCCCTGATGCCAGGGGAGTGGCATGCACATTACGTACGAGCGGTTCATCTGTCCTTGCATGAAGTCGTTGTACTTCACGTTGTTGAGCACTCCTGCCACGCGGTAGCCGAAGGTATTCGGGTCGTCGTAGCCCTCGCGGAAACCGTGGCCCACAAGGCTGCGCACGTCCACGTCGGGATTTTCCTCTCGAAGGATGTTGCTGCTCACGAGTATGTCGTTATCCTTGAGCAGCTCTGCGAGCTGTTCGGGTGTTTCGCCGTTCACACCGGTGTAGCGGAACACTTTAAAGAAATCCGGATCGACGACGCGTTTAATCACGTAGCCTTCGGCGTGCATTGAGTCTATCTGGATGTCGGCGCCGCTGTTGCTGCCGTTGTAGGGGTAGGCGTTCTGGCTGTAGGCGGCCGCTTCTATTTCCGGACGCCTGCGCAGCCTGTCGGCCAGCTCGAGAGCATCGGCTATTCTTTCTTCTTCCGTGCGTTCCACATACGAGGGATTGCCTTCTTTGAACTCATCGTAATAGATAAGGTAGCAATGCTCTGTATCAAAACCGGTGGGCTCGTTCAGCACCTTGAAGGTGACGTAAGTGTAGTCGACGACATACCACACCAGCACACTCACCACCAGTAGCTCTATGCACAGCCACAGGTTGATGCGCCATTCGTTGCGTATTTGGGTGAATAGTTTCTGATTCATGGGTTTCAGTGTTTGTTAAGGGCGTTGACGATGTTCGTGCGGGTTGCTTTCCAGGCCGGTACACCCGTGCTCAGCAAGTTGAGGATGAAGCAGAAAAGCAGCGCGAGGCCGAATGTGGACGGGTGCAGAAGCATGCCCAGGTCTATGAGGGGCGCGGGACCCGTCTGCTGGGCGAAGAGGAAACTGCTGAAGATGAAGGCGTAGATCACACTCAATATGAGACCGATGATTCCGCCCGCCAGCGTTATTATCATGCTCTCTCCGAAGAGCTGCCCCAATAGTCGGGCCCTGGTACAGCCGAAGGCACGGCGCACTCCCAGCTCCTCGATGCGACGCCGCAGGCGGCTCTCCGTGAGACTGCTCAGGTTGATTGCGGGCACAAGCAGCAGAATGGCGTAGATGATGAACCGCCTCCTGGCGGCTGCGTCCATGTCGGGTTCTTCATTTGCGCCGCTCGCTTCCACGGTCTGAGCTTGCGTGTAGGGTCGTCCACGGCTAATGAAGTGCCAGCCGGTTTCCTCGATTTCTTTATTGTATTGCTCCATGTTGTGCTCCACTTTCCGGTGTATGGCATCAAACTGGTCTTTGTCCTTGGCCAGGATGGTGACGGAGCTGCTGCCCATAATCCCCTGGTTCCATGTGAATTCCTTTACCTCGGTATAAGGCACCCACACCTGGGCGAAAGCGGCTTCCGCGAGCGTGGACACGTCGCGTACCACGCCGGCTACCGTCGTTGGTGTATAGTCCAGGAGAAACTGTCTGCCGGCAGCGTCGCTGGTGCCGAAGAGCTTTTTAGCCGTGGATTCGTCCAGAATGGCTATTTCCCGGCCGGTGTTGATGTCGTTTTCCGTGAAAGGTTTGCCGGAAATGAATGTGTGGTCAAACACTTTCCAGTACTGGTCGTCGACCATGCGGCAGCCCACGCCCACGGGCGCGCTGCCTGGTGTCTTGGCATTCGCGTCGGCCACCCAGGCGTTGTACACCGACACGGCTTCCGTGCCGGGAAGATTGTCGTAGATTTTATGGGCGCTCTTGACGCTTATGCCGCCGTTGCTCTGGTAGTGGTCGCTGCCATTCACGAAGATAGTGCCCCAGCGGGCGTGCAACATGCGGTCGCGGCCGCTCTCGGGGGCGAAAGGCGCCACCTTCACTTCCTGGCTTATCACCACCACCATTATCAGGAAAATGGACAGTGCCGTGCCGGTGATGCTTATGGCCGAAAGCATGCGCTGTTCGCGCAGCTGGGCTATTGTTGTTTTCAGTAGATTCATGTCAGTGAGCGGTTTATTGTACTTGCTGGCCGTCGTAGAGGCGTATAATGCGGTCGGTGAGCTCGGCCTGCTCGTCGTTGTGGGTCACCATCACGATTGTGCGTCCGTCCTGCTTGTTCAGTTCGGTGAGCAGCTGCATGATTTCACCACCCATGCGGGAGTCGAGGTTGCCGGTGGGCTCGTCGGCCATTATTATCTCGGGTGCTCCGGCCAGGGCGCGGGCTATGGCCACACGCTGGCACTGACCGCCCGACAGCTGGGCCGGGCGGTGCTTCATGCGGTGGCTCAGACCCACGCGCTCGAGCACTTCCTTGGCACGCGCATGGCGCTCGCCGGCGCTCATGCCGCTGCGGTAGAGCAGGGGAAGCTCCACGTTGTCGATCACGTTGAGCGACGCTATTAGGTGGAAGCTCTGAAACACGAAGCCCAGTTTGGCGTTGCGGAATGCGGCCAGCGCGCTGTCGCTCATGTTGTTGGCCTGCGTTCCGCACAGGGCCACGGAGCCCGATGTGGGGGCATCCAGCAGACCCATTATATTTAATAATGTGGATTTGCCGCAGCCGGAGGGGCCCATGATGCTCACGAATTCCCCTTTTTCGATGTTGATGTTGATGTTTTGAAGTGCCTGAGTCTCCACTTCGTCGGTGCGGAACACCTTGTTCACTTCTTTGAGTTCGATAATAGCCATGGTTTATTTGCTTATCTTTATTGTTTTATTGTTTTTGTATTCTTTCATGTCGTTTACGGCCACGCGCTCGCCCGGATTCAGTCCGGAAAGCACCTCTACGTATTCGTAGTTACTATCGCCCAGGCGAACTTTCCGGCGTACCAATCTATCTTTACCATCCAACACAAACATGTCGTATTCGCCCGGGCCTGTATAGTAACTGCCGTTGGATATCCTCGTAGTATTCTCAATCACGTCGCTCAGCACGTACACCTCGGTCTTCAGCCCCGCGCGCAGCCGCTTGTGACTCTCGTCGTCGAGCTTCACGGAAAATGCCATCACGCCGTTTGAGCTCTGTGGCTTGACGCTGCTTATGACGCCGCGCAGCTTTTCGGTGCCTATTTTCACGATGGCGCCGTTGCCCACCCGCAGCCTGTCGGCAAACGCGTCCGAGGTCTCGGCGTCTACCTTGAAGTGGGCCAGGTCGGCCACGATGGCTATTTTTTCGCCTTCCGCCACTTTCTGGCCCATCTGGTCGGCTATGTACGTCAGCGTCGCGGCCTTCGGGGCCAGGATGCGGGCGTCTTCGAGCGTGCGGTGCATTTCGGCCAGGTTTTTACCTCCGATGTTCAGCTCCAGGGTTTTCACCTTCAGGTCGGCATCGGCCACTTTGCGCTCGTTGTTCAGCCGCTCGCGCATCTGCTCAAGCTCAAGCACTCCTGTGCGATAGGCCAGCTCCACCTGTTTCACCCTGTCGCCGGTGCCGGAGCCCAGGCTGTCCAGATACTGCTCGTTTCGCAGCTCCACTTCGAGGCGGTCCACCGTCATGGCTTTCACTTTTATCTGCATCTCCAGGTCGCTCAGTTGGGTGGCGTTGTTCAGACGCTGCTGTTCGAGCAGCTGCTGTTTCATCTCCAGCTCGTCCATCAGTTTGCCCAGGGCGTTTTCCGCGCTCTGCAGGTCCAGCCTCAGCAGGGGAGTGCCTTGCCGCACGCTGTCGCCTGCCTTGCAATACACCTCAAGGATTCGGGTATTGATGGGCGAAGTAATGATTTCTTCGTAGGCAGGCACCACCTTGCCAGTGGCGCTCAGCGTGCTCTCGATCGTCCCGCTATCTGCCGTACATATTGTAATATTACCTTCCTTTATCGTCTTGCCGGCAAGTGCGGATAGGGCATAAACCGCTATGGCAAAGCCGCCTGCTACGCATGCTGCTATCGTGTATTTGCGACGTTTGCGGCGCTTGATTTCTTCTCTCGATATTTCTCTATCCATAAAAAGATTTTTTATCATTGTATTTGCATTTACCGTGCCAAGCTTGTAAACATCTGAAAATCAGCCGTGTGATTTAGACTAAACTGTCCGAAACCGTACACTCTGTACACTCTTTGCCTGCGCAGCGTACGCCCGGCTATGTTTATCACCCTGTAAATTAGATAAATAGTATTTTTCCCGAAAAATAGTTGCAAAAATATTTGGTGGGGTGGTGGAAATGTTGTAACTTTGCACTCGCTTTTCGGAGGAAGGGCGCCGGCGGCTGGCCGGCAGGGGTCGAAAGAGGCCCTGAAAACTAAAATTTGTTAAAAGTTGAACAAAAATT
>CAYUUN010000044.1:0-21073 GCA_964447895.1 uncultured Bacteroides sp.
CAGGCTTGAGCCACTTGTCGAACCAGCGGAAGAAGAGTCGCTGCCACAGCACGGCATTCTGGGGCTTGAGAATCCAGTGGTTTTCGTCGGGGTAGATCACCATCTCGGCGGGGATGCCGCGCAGCTTGGCGGCGTTGAAGGCCGCCTGGCCCTGCGATGCGAGGATGCGGTAGTCGAGCTCGCCGTGGGAAATCATGATGGGAGCTGTCCAGCGGTCGACGAATCGGTGGGGGCTGTTGGCGAAGGTGCGCTGCGCTGCGGCGTTGTCCTTCTCCCAGTAGGCGCCGCCCATGTCCCAGTTGGCAAACCACATTTCCTCGGTCTCGAGATACTGCGCCTCCATGTTGAAGATACCGGCGTGGGCCAGCAGGGCGGCAAAGCGGCCGTCGTGGTTGCCTGCGAGCCAGTAGATGGAGAAGCCGCCATAGCTGGCGCCTGTGGCGCCGATGCGGGTCTCGTCCACGTAGGGTTCGGCCTTGACGTGGTCGACGGCAGAGAGGTAGTCCTTCATGTTCTGGCCGGGATAGTCCTTGGAGATCTGCTCGTTCCACTCGGTGCCGAAGCCGGGCAGGCCGCGGCGGTTCGGAGCAATCACGATATAGCCGTTGGCTCCCATGAGGGCGAGGTTCCAGCGGTAGCTCCAGAACTGGCTGACGGGCGACTGGGGGCCGCCCTGGCAGTAGAGGATGGCGGGATAGCTGCCTGCGGGGTCAAATTCGGGAGGATACACCACCCACACGAGCATCTCCTTGCCGTCGGTGGTGGGCACCATGCGCTTCTCCACGGTGGGCATCTTCAGCTGGGCGAAGATGGCGGCGTTCACGGCAGTGAGCGGGCGCAGCGAGGGCTCGGCCTTCTTGCCCTTGAGGGTGATGAGCTGCAGCTCGTTCGGTCGCAGCATGCTGTGGTTCATGGTCACGAGGCGGTCGCGGCCGGCGGGAGCGAGCGAGGTGAAGTCGGCTACTTCGTCAGTGAGTTTTCTTATGACGGATGTTGCGGGGTCGATGTCGAACACGGGCACGACGCCGTCTTTGGGCGCGATGAAGAAAATGCGCTTGCCGTCCGGGGCCCATGCAAATTCGTCGATGGTGTAGTCCCAGTCGGCGGTGATGTCGCGGCGGGCGCCGGTGGCCATGTCGAGCACGAAGAGGCGGTTGCGGTCGCTCTCATAGCCATCGCGCTCCATCGAGAGCCATGCCAGGCGGGTGCCGTCGGGCGAGAATGCCGGCATGGTGTCGTAGCCCATCATGCCCTCGGTGAGGTTTCGCGTGGTGCCGGTGGCGAGGTCGTAGAGATAGAGGTCGGAATTGGTGGACACGGCGTAGTCAAGGCCGGTCTTCTTGCGCGACACATACACGAACGCATTTCCATCGGGCTGCCAGGCAAAGGATTCCACGCCGCCGAAGGGCTTCATGGGAGCCTCGAAGGGCTCGTCGGCCATGATGTCGGCCAGGTCGGTGATGGCCGTGCCGTCGAACTTGCCCACGAAGGGATGGGGAATCTCAGTCACCCACTCGTCCCAGTGCTTGTACATGAGGTCGTCGATCACGCGGCCGGTGGCTTTGGGCAGGTCGGGATAGAGGTCGGCGGCGCTGCGCGAGTACTTGACGTTGCCGATGACCACCACGCGCTTGCCGTCGGGCGAGAACAGGAAGCCGCCCACGCCGCCGGGATGCCCGGAGAGCTGGACGCGGTCGGTGCCGTCGGGCATCATGGCCCACACCTGCATGGTGCCGTCGGCGGCGGGATACATGAAGGCGATGCGGCGGCCGCCTTCAATCCACACTGCGCCGCTCTCGCTCTTGGGCGTGCGGGTGATGCGCACGGGCTCGGCATCGCGCGCGGCGAGGTCGAGCGTGTAAAGGTCGTTGTTGGAAGCGTTCTGCTCCAGGCTTTCGTAGGATATGCCGAAGAGCACGGTCTTGCCGTCGGGGCTCACAACGGGCGAGCTCACGCGGCCCAGGGCCTCGAGGGCGTCGATGTCGAACACTCCGGTGGCCGATTTGAAATCGGTGCGCTCGATGATGGGGGCATCGGCGGCGGCAGCCGGCTGTGCAGCCGCCACAATGGCTGATGCGCTCATAATGATAGCTGAAATAGTTTTACTCATTTTTTATTGTGATATAAGAATTTTCAATCGCATAGGGTGGCTCCGTCAATGTCGGCGATGCGCGCACGGAGAGCCGGCGCGGAGTCGGCATTGATTTCGAGGGTGAGGGTGCAGGTGTTGTCAAATTCGCGCTCTACGACGTCCACATCGAAGTCCTTGGTGAGCTTCATGGCAGCGTTCATTGCCGGGTAAGGGAAATGAAAACGCACGCGGGCGCGGTCGTGGCGCTCGACGGAGCCCGCGGCCTCGAGAGCCATGCGCGCGGCCGTGCGATAGGCCACGATGAGGCCCGATGTGCCCAGCTTGATGCCGCCGAAGTAGCGCACCACCACAACGAGCACATTCGTGAGCCCCAGGGAGTTTATCTGGCCCAGGATGGGCTTCCCGGCAGTGCCGCTGGGCTCGCCGTTGTCGTTGCTCTGCGACAGGTCGCGCGCGCTGCCCAGCATGTAGGCCCAGCACACGTGGCGGGCGTCGTAGTAGGTTTTCTGCATCCGGGCCACTATGGCCTTTGCCTCGTCGACCGAAGACACCGGAAAAGCGAAGCCCAGGAATTTGCTCCGCTTTTCGGTGTATTGCGCCTCGGCCGGCGCAGGAATGGTGTAGAAGAGGTCGGCCATCAATACTGATGATGCTCGCTTTTAAGCTCGGAGGGGGTTATGGGCCGCGCGTTCATCTTGCGCCACACGTAGGCGATGTAGGCCACTACGAACGGAATGAGCACCGACACCCAGCTCATGACCTTGAGGGTGAACAGCGACGACGACGAGTTGCTTATCGACAGCGAGCTCGAAGCCTCGAGCAGCGAGGGATAGTAGGCCATGCCGTCATAACCGGCCAGGAGGAAGAGCACCACCACCACGAGCACCGTGCCGATGCCGCTGAACCAGATGCCGGCGCGCCAGGTGCGGTCGAGGGCGGTGCGGAAGATGCCGTAGAGCACCATCACCACGCCCACAAGGAGCACCGCGGTGGCCCACCACATGTGCAACAGGCTGTGCAGGTAGGCATACGGCTCGGAGACGAAGCTGCCGTCGGCCGCCTGTCGCATTCCAGGCGAAAGCAGCAGCACAACTAAGAAAGCCACGAACAGCAGGGCGAACACCAGGCCGTTGGCACCGGCCACGCGGCGCATACGGGCCGTGAACGACTCATCGCCCGAGATGTTGTTGACAAAGTAGAGGGCACCCTGCGTGCGGGCCAGGAAGAACACTGCCACGCCCAGCAGCAGGTTTTTCCACGAGGCGATGGCTTCGAGGCCGTGGCTGTCGGCCCAGCGCGATATCACGGGATTGCCGGCATCGAGGATGTTGCCGCGGGCCACCGTGAATTCGGCGCCGAAAAACATCATGGCCACGGCCACGCCGAGGAGCACGCAACCCACCACGCCGTTGAACAGCAGCAGGCTGTCGTAGAAACGCGTGCCGTAGATGTTGCCCTTCTTGCGGCGGTATTCGTAGCTCACGGCCTGAACCACGAAGCTTATGAGGATGAGCATCCACAGCCAGTAGGCACCGCCGAAGCTGGTGGAATAGAACAGCGGGAACGAGGCGAAGAATGCGCCGCCGAACACCACGAGCGTAGTAAACGACAGTTCCCACTTGCGCCCGAGCGAGTTGATGATGAGCTGGCGCTCCACATCGTTGCGCGCGGCGCACAGGAGTGTCTGACCGCCCTGCACGAACAGCAGAAAGACGAGCGCGGCGCCGAGAACGGCGATAAGCAGCCACCAATAGGCCTGCAGGATTTCAAGTTCTGTCATAGCGAGAGCGATTTATTAGTTATTGTCTTTTTCAATGTCGCCGCGGGAGCTACGCACGATGAAGCGCACCATGATGCTGACCTCGGCCACGAGCAGCATCGTGAACACGGCTGCAAAAATCCAGAAGGTGAGCTGCACCGACGACGAGGGAACGTCGCTGATGCCGGCACAAACGGGCAGCAGGTCTTGGATGGTCCAGGGCTGGCGACCCACCTCGGCCACTACCCAGCCGGCCTGGCTGCACACCCACACGAGCGGCAGCGAAATCATGCCGGCCCACAGCACGAGCTTGTTGGACAGCAGGCGCGGACGGAAGCTCGAGGCAAAGGCTGCGAGCAACAGCACGAGCAGCAGGAAGCCGCCGAGGCACACCATGATGCGGAAGGCGTAGAAGGTGATGCCCACCGGGGGCACGGCCTGCTCGGGCGACTCGAAGTAGCCGTAGCCGAAGTAGCGGAAGTCGCGGGCCACGCGGGCGGCGGCATCGGCCATGGCGGCAGTGTCGCCGGCAGCGCTGGCGGCGTTATAGTCGCGCAGGGCCTGCTGGGCGCGGCGGCCTATGGCTATGCGTTCGGCGTAGCTATCTGTGTACACCGTGTCGCCGTCGGCTGTGAGCTCTATGCCGTTGATGAGGTCGTTGATGCCGGGCACGAAAGAATTGGGGTCGTGATTGGCCAGGAGGCTGAGACCCTTGGGAATGGGAACCTCGAAGTGCATGGCGGGAGCGTCGTCGCCGGGCTTCTTATCGGTGTTGACGATGCCGAAACCCACGAGGTCCTGGCCCACTTTGCCGTCGTACAGGCCTTCCATGGCAGCTAATTTCATGGGCTGCACGCGGGCCACCTGCACTGCCGAGCCGTCGCCGGTCATGAAGGTGAGGAGCATACCCGCGATGCCGAACCAGGCACCTATCTTGAGCGAAGTGGTGGCGGCCGCCACATTGCTGCGGCGCCACAGCAGCCAGCTGCTCACACCCACGACGAAAATGCCGGCGAGCGCCCAGGCCGAGAACACGGCGTGGAAGAACTTGTTCATGGACACGGCGTTGAATGCCACCTGCCAGAAGTCGCTCATGACGTTGCGCATCTGCGCCGGGTCGAATTCCATGCCCACAGGGTTCTGCATCCAGGCATTGGCCACGAGAATCCACAGGGCCGAGAGGCTGACGCCTATGGCCGTGAGCCAGGTGGAGGCCAGGTGGAAACCGCGGCTCACCTTGTTCCATCCGAAGAACATCACGGCCACGAAAGTGGCCTCCATGAAGAATGCCACGATGCCCTCGATGGCCAGCGGCGCACCGAAAATGTCGCCCACAAACCAGCTGTAGTTCGACCAGTTGGTGCCGAACTCAAATTCGAGAATGATGCCCGTGGCCACACCTATGGCAAAATTTATGCCGAAGAGGGTCATCCAGAATTTCGTGAGTGCTTTCCAGCGCTCGTTGCCTGTGCGGTAATAGGCCGTCTCCATGATGGCCACCACCACGGAGAGTCCGATGGTGAGTGGCACGAACAGCCAGTGGTACATGGCCGTGAGGGCGAATTGCGCTCTCGACCAGTCTACTACGCTCATCAAGTCGTTCATAATGTATTAGAATTTCGATGTTTCGGGATTCTTCATAAGGGCCTCGCGGACGGCAGCGGCGCGGTCTTGGTCGTTGTCGTAGCGCGTGGCTAGGATGTCGGGGAAGAAAAACAGCTTGAGAATGGCGAAAATCACCACCAGCTTGATGATGATGATGGCCCAGAGGGTGCGCCCCACCGTCATGCGACGGAAGCCGTCGACATAGAAGTGCAACACGCCGGAGAATATATTGCCGCTTTGCTTCATTGCGCAAATATAGCCAATATCCCGCGATTTACAAAATTTTTGTAAACCCGGGCCCGGGTGGCAAAAAATCCGCTATAGACAAAATGGGATGGAGAACCTCGCACAGTGTACCTCTATAGGGCGTTTCTCTATATCATAAAGGAAAGAGAACGAGCCACCCATCTGATGGCAGGGCCGGAGGTCCTCCCTTTGGTTAACCCCCGGCGGGTCGCCGGGGGAAGCAGTATCAATGAATGCAGCCCGGGAAGGGCTGTCCTGCCGGCAATTTAGGGAGGGACACCCCCTCCGGGGCTGCCGCGTGGTGTGCCCATACCCCGTGCGACCCGCACGGGGTTAACAAGAGGGCGGACCTTCGGCCCGCACTCACAATCTCAACCATGAATTTGTTCTATAGTAGACGCAGGAAGAAGCTAATGCTTTGTTAAACAGCGCGGTATGGGTACTTTTCAAAGCGTCCGTCCCATCATGGACGCCCTGCCAGGCCGGCCCCGGATGGCCAGCGGCGTTAGCTGCGTTGGCTCCGCGTTTAGCGGCTCGCATGACCCCGCTCGGGCTACGCCCTCGGGGGCCGCTCGCCGGATTATAAATGAATAGGTCGACGACCGCGGGGTGCGCTGCGCTTACCCCACTATGTCTTGGGACGCGCTCTCCGGCGCGTCGTTATATGCTACGCGGGCCCCCTCTCCCAGACGCCACCATATATTTGTTCTATAGTAGACGCAGAGATTATTATAAGAGGTTGAAATTCAAGCGGGGTGGAAGCCTTGCACGAGATATTGCCACACCCTGCGGCAGCCATTGAGGGGGAGACACCACCTCAATGGCTGCCGGGCAAGAGGGTTATTCTTCTGTGGCGGGCAGGGCGTCGGGCGAGGCTGTGCGCGGCAGCGTGTAGTGAAGGGCCACAAAGCCCAGGACGCCGGCCAGGAGCGAGCCCACCACGATGCCCAGCTTGGCATGGTCGAGCAGGGCCATGGCTGCGGGGTCGCCGCCGCCGAAGGTGAGGGTGGCGATGAACAGCGACACGGTGAAGCCGATGCCGCCGAGCATGGAGATGGAGGCCATCATCTTCCAGTTGCTGTGGGCAGGCATGGGTGCGAGTCCCAGCTTGACGGTGAGCCACGAGAAGGCGAAGATGCCCACGAACTTGCCCACGACAAGACCGGCTATCACGGCCAGCGAGATGCCCTCGACGATGCTGGCGGGATTGGTGTCGAGCAGGAAGATGCCTGCGTTGGCGAAGGCAAACAGAGGCACGATAAAGAAGTTGACGATGGGGTGCAGCGAGTCCTCGAGGTCCTGCAGGGGCGATATCACCTTGTCGGAGGCCGATTCCACCACTTTCAGCCAGTCCATCTGCTCTTTGCTGAGGATGGACTTGCGCGTGAGGGCCTCGACATCTTCGCCACGGAAGTTGGAGATGGCCTTGCGAATCTGCTTGATGTATTTCTTGGGCGCGAACACCGGGGTGGCGGGCACGCAGAAGGCCACGAGCACGCCGGCGATGGTGGGATGGATGCCGGAGTTGAGGAAGAGGAACCAGATGATGCCGCCGATGCCTATGTAGAAGATCTTGCTCTTGATGCGCATGCGGCTGCCCAGCAGCAGCACGCCGAAGAGACAGGCGGCGATGACCAGGAGCGACACCTCGATGTGGGTGCTGTAGAAGGCTGCTATCACGATGATGCCGCCGATATCGTCGACCACGGCAAGGGTGGTGAGGAAAATCTTGAGCGACAGCGGAACGCGGCTGCCCAGCATGGCCAGCACGCCCAGGGAGAAGGCAATGTCGGTGGCCATGGGGATGGCTGCGCCGCCCGAATACTCGGTGCCGGCGCTGAGGGCGAAAAATATGAGCACAGGCACTATCATGCCGCCCACGGCTGCCAGGATGGGCAGCAGGGCCTGCTTGAACGACGCCAGTTCGCCCACGAGAATCTCTCGCTTGATTTCAAGGCCTATGGAGAAGAAGAACACGGCCATGAGGGCGTCGTTGATAAACGCCAGCAGTGTCATGGGATGGCCGTGGTGGCTGAAGAAGTTGAAGCCGCCGAGCTGGAGGCGCACCTCCTGGTCCCAGAAGTTGAAATAGAGGTTGTTGAGCTGGGGGATGTTTGCTACGACGAGAGCGAGCACGGTGGCTGCTATGAGCACGTTGCCGCCGCTGGCATGTCGGCGCAGGGCCTGCCTGGCCGAATAAAATATGTGTTCGGCAAAGCCGGGCTGTTCGGTCCGTGGGTGTTTACTTGTCATTTTGGCAGATGATGAATGGGTGATTTCTTCTATCTAAACAACCGAAACGCGCCAATGGATTGATGGGGGGCGGAAATTTTACGTCAATCGAGCTTGAGCACGGCGAGGAATGCCTTCTGGGGCACCTCGACGGAACCGATCTGCTTCATGCGTTTCTTGCCCTTCTTCTGCTTTTCGAGGAGCTTGCGCTTGCGGGAGATATCGCCGCCATAGCACTTGGCTGTCACGTCTTTGCGCACGGCCTTGATGGTCTCGCGGGCTATGATTTTGGCTCCGATGGCAGCCTGGATGGCGATGTCGAACTGCTGGCGGGGGATGAGCTCCTTGAGCTTCTCGCACATGCGGCGGCCGAAGGTCACGGCATTGTCGGCATGCGTCAGGGTGCTGAGGGCGTCGACGCTCTCGCCGTTGAGCAGGATGTCGAGCTTCACGAGCTTGCTCTCGCGGAAGTCCTGGATGTGGTAGTCGAACGACGCATAGCCCTTGCTGATGCTCTTGAGCTTGTCGTAGAAGTCGATCACGATTTCGCCCAGGGGCATGTCGAAGGTGAGTTCCATGCGGTTGCCGCTGATGTACTCCTGGCGCACGAGCTCGCCGCGCTTGCCCAGGCAGAGCGTCATGATGGGGCCTATGAACTCGGCGGTGGTGATGATGGTGGCGCGGATATACGGCTCCTCGATGAAGTCGATGAGGGTGGGCTCGGGCAGGCCGGAGGGGTTGTGCACCTCCGTGACGTTGCCTTTCTTGTCGTGGACGAGGTAGGAAACGTTTGGCACGGTGGTGATTACGTCCATGTCGAACTCGCGGCCCAGGCGCTCCTGGATGATTTCCATGTGCAGCAGGCCCAGGAAGCCGCAGCGGAAGCCGAAGCCCAGGGCGGCCGACGACTCGGGGGCGAAGGTGAGCGACGCATCGTTGAGCTGTAGCTTTTCAAGCGATGCACGCAGGTTTTCGAAATCCTCCGTCTCGATGGGATAGACGCCTGCGAATACCATGGGTTTCACCTCCTCGAAGCCGTCGATGGCCTCGGCGCAGGGGCGGTGTACATGGGTGATGGTGTCGCCCACCTTCACCTCGCGCGAGGTCTTGATGCCCGAAATGATATAGCCCACGTTGCCGGCCGAGAGTTCGTCGCGCGGCGAGAGGTCGAGCTTGAGCACGCCTATCTCGTCGGCATCGTACTCCTTGCCGGTGGCCACGAATTTCACGTCGTCGCCCTTGCGGATGGTGCCGTTTACTATCTTGAAATAGGCTATGATGCCGCGGAATGGATTGAACACCGAGTCGAAAATCAGGGCCTGGAGCGGCGCGGAGGGGTCGCCTTCGGGCGCCGGCACGCGCTCCACGATGGCGCGGAGTATTTCCGGCACGCCCATGCCCGTCTTGCCGCTGGCGCGGATTATCTCGGAGCGGTCGCAGCCCAGGAGGTCGACAATCTGGTCTTCCACTTCGTCGGGGTTGGCTGAGTCGAGGTCACATTTATTTATTACGGGAATTATCTCCAGGTTGTTGTCGATGGCCATGTACAGGTTGGAGATGGTCTGTGCCTGGATGCCCTGGGAGGCGTCGACAATGAGCAGCGCCCCCTCGCAAGCGGCGATGCTGCGCGACACTTCATAGGAAAAATCTACGTGTCCCGGGGTGTCGATGAGGTTGAGTGTATAGTCCTCGCCGTCGAGATGGTAGTTCATCTGAATGGCGTGGCTCTTGATGGTGATACCGCGCTCGCGCTCCAGTTCCATGTCGTCGAGCACCTGTGCTTCCATGTCTTTTGCGGAGATGGTGTCGGTGTATTCGAGCAGTCGGTCGGCCAGGGTGCTTTTTCCGTGGTCGATATGAGCTATGATGCAGAAGTTGCGGATTCTTTTCATTCTGATGGATGCGTTTTGAACTGCAAAATTACACATTTTCGCTCAGATATGAAAATAGTGCATCCCGGAAGATGTTAATAAAAAATAGTCGCGTAAGAAAACAGCGCATCTCCGAAGCGCCGGAGCCTTTTGGGGTGGTCCCTCAGGCCTCGCTGCTCTCGACCTGAGGTTAAGGAACGTCGCGTCTCCGACGCTCTTCAGCCCCGATTTGCAGCTCTTTATATAATTCTCTGCGCCTCTGTGCGAGTTTTCCATATTGCAGCACCAATTCGTTGAATAGCAGCTGTATTATGGCGGTGTGTTAAAAAAGATTTCGTAATGTTGAAAAAAATTACTACCTTTGCCCCCGAAAAACGAGGCTAAGGGTTTCCTCAATCGCGCTTGCGAGCGCGTTCAGGCACACGTGTGGGCCACTTGTTGGATACAAGAAAACAAATTTCCGCCACGAGAATGGCGATGATAAAATCAAGACCGACAGGCATTTCGGCTGCAAAGGCGGCACGAACTTCTGCCACAAGGGATGTTTCATCCACCATGCAAGGAATCGGTCGACGGCGCGACGGGGTCGCGGTTTTCATATAGGTATCAGAATTATCCAACCATCATTTTTCATATTTATTAATCACACTTCTGTATGAAGAGACTTTTTCTCTTGACGTGCGCAATCTGGCTTTCGTGCATGGCAGCTTTCAGTGCTGCTGCGGCGATAAGCGTGACAGGCCAGGTTGTTGACGACCAGGACGAGCCCATCATAGGCGCGTCCATCACTGTGCCGGGCAGCAATGCCGCCGCTATTTCGGATTACGACGGCAATTTCAAATTCAACGTGCCCGACAACGCAAAGGAAATCCGCGTCAGCTATGTGGGCTTCAAGACCGTGACGCTCAAGGTGGCCAAAGACCTGGGCGTGATCAAGATGGAGACCGACAACAAGCTCCTCAACGACGTGATCGTGACACAGGCCATCGGTAAGACCCGCGTGACCCCCGTGGCCATGAGCAACGTCGACCAGGCCACAATCGACCTGAAGCTGGGTGCACAGGAATTCCCCGAAATCCTGAAGACCACCCCCGGCGTGTACACCAACAAGCAGGGCGGCGGTTTCGGCGATGCCGAGACCCGCATGCGCGGCTTCAAGAGCCAGTGGGTGGCCGTGACCGTGAACGGCGTGCCCGTCAACGACATGGAGAACGGCAACGTGTACTGGAGCAACTGGGCCGGCCTTAGCGACGTGACCAGCAGCATGCAGACACAGCGCGGCCTGGGCGCCTCTATTCTGTCGACGCCTTCGATAGGCGGCACCATCGCCATCACCACCCGCACCCTCGACGTCGACAAGGGCGGCAGCATCTGGTACGGCATGGGCAACGACGGCATGAACCTCTACGGCATCAAGCTCTCCACCGGTGTGATGAAAAACGGCTGGGCCGTGACCGTGCTGGGCTCCCACCGCTGGGGCGACGGCTACATCCAGGGCACTGCCTACAGCGGCTGGAACTGGTTCTTCAATGTGTCGAAGCGCATCAACGACCGCCACGAGCTGTCGCTGACGGGCATGGGCGCTCCCCAGAGCCACAACCAGCGCAACAACACCTACGGCGGCCTGACCGTCGAGGGCTGGCAGAACGTGCGCGACTACATGGACGGCGAGAGCCCCTACCGCTACAACCCCGTATTCGGCTACGACAACGAAGGCCGCGTGCGCACCAGCAACCGCAACGTATATCACAAGCCCCAGTTCACCTTGCGCCACATGTGGCAGATCGATGAGACCGCTTCGTGGGCCACTTCGCTCTACGCTTCGATCTCGTCGGGCTACGGCTACTCCGGCCAGGGTCGCACCAGCACCAGCCGCGCCTGGTGGAACGGCTCGAACAACGGCCAGCTCAACATGAAGTTCCGCCGCCCGGACGGCACCTACGACTACGGTGCAATCCAGGACATGAACGCCGCCAGCACCACCGGTTCGGAAATGGTGATGAGCACCAGCAACAACAGCCACCAGTGGTACGGCCTCGTGTCCAACTACAAGAAATACTGGGACCAGAGCAACGGCAACCGCTTTGCCCTCACCGCCGGTATCGACCTGCGCTACTACATCGGCGACCACAACAACAAGATCATCGACCTCTACGACGGTGCCTACTTCATGGACGACGCCGACCGCGCAAGCGTGAACGCCGTGGACAACGCCGCCGCTGCCGACCCCAACTGGAAATATGAGCACCTGGGCGTGGGCGACATCGTCTACCGCAACTTCAAGGGCCACTCCATGCAGGAGGGTGTATATGCCCAGGGCGAATACACCATGCTCGACAAGAAACTGAACCTCGTGCTCTCCGGCGCTCTCAGCAACACCAGCTACTGGCGCTACGACACCTTCTACTACGACGCCGAGCACGCCCGCTCGAAAACCACCAGCTTCCTGGGCGGCCAGGTGAAGGTGGGTGCCAACTACAACTTCGACCGTCACAACAACGTGTTCTTCAACACCGGCTTCATCAGCCGCGCTCCCTTCTTCAGCAACGCTTTCGCTGCCTACAACACCTCGAACATCCTCAACAACAAGGCTGCCAACGAGAAGACTTTCTCGGCCGAAGTGGGCTACGGCTTCTCGAGCCACATCTTCGCCCTGACGCTGAACGCCTACTACACCAAGTGGCTCGACCGCGGCATCACCCGCTCGGGCTTCCTGCAGGGCAGCAACGAACGCTACATGCTGAACCTCTACGGCATCAACGCACGCCACATGGGCGTGGAACTGGACTTCGCCTTCAAGCCCACCGCATGGTTTGAACTCACCGGTATGCTCTCGCTGGGCAACTGGGAGTGGACCAGCAACGCCACCGGCTACTACTACAACTCGCTGGGCCAGCCCCTGGCCGTAGAGAAGGGCAACCTCACCGGCGCCCTCGCTTCCGGCATCTACGCCCCCGACCACGCCAGCGCTACCCTCAACTACAAGGGCATCAAGGTGGACGGCTCGCCCCAGACCACCGGCGCCATCGGCGTCACCTTCCGTCCCTTCAGCGGCTTCCGCATCGGCGCCGACTGGGTGATGGAGGCCCGCAACTACACCGACCAGTATCTCAACACCAGCGACCTGAGCTTCTCCAAGCCCCTGAACGTGGCTCAGCCCTGGAAGATGCCCTGGGGTCACACCACCGACCTGAACGCCAGCTACCGCTTCAAGATGGGCGGCTTCAACGCCACTCTCTCGGGCAGCGTGAACAACCTCTTCAACTACAACTACATCACCCACGGCCAGAGCCCCCTCACGAGCGACGGCAACTGGCAGAATGCAAGCTTTGTATTCTACAGCTTCGGCCGCACCTACTCGATGAAGCTGCGTCTCAATTTCTAATTTCTCTCAATCAGTCTCAAAATGAAACAATATATAGCGAAGACTCTTCTCGCCACCGGCGCAGCGCTCGCACTGGCAGCCTGCGACTTCAACAGCTGGAACGAGGACTATCTCGACGGTTTCACCACTCCGGACCACTCCGACGTGCAGACCGTGGAATACACCCTCACCGCCGCTGACTACACGAGCATAGCATCGAACGCGACAAACAAGTCTCTGGCCGGCGACGAGCTGGCTGCCGCCCTGGCAGCCGTGGGCAAAAACCAGCGCTTCAGCGAGGCCATCTCGCCCGAGGCCTACCTGCCCGCCTTCCTGTCGTCTACCTCCTTCCCCTACTTTGCCCTGAGCAACGGCTCGGCCGTGAAGGTGACCTACAACATCGCCACCGACGAGCCCGAGGAGCTGGCCAAGATGAACGCAGCCACCGGCTACACCCTCTCCGAAGACAACTACAAGACCGTCTACGGCAGCGACGAGAACTATGCCATGGCCCTGAGCCCCTCCAACGGCCTCAACACCGTGCCCGCCATCCTCAAGGGCGAGTTCCCCGACGCCCAGCAGGGCGACTACGTGGTGGTGAACTACAACTGGAGCGCCACCGACCCCGTGTTCGGCACCGTTGTGCCCGACGACCCCAAGCCCGGCTTTGAGATGACCTCGGCCCTCGACGGCATCGACACCGGCGACATGGTCACGGTGCGCGGCTACATCACCGGCCTGTGCACACGCGGCTATATCGTGACCGACAACAGCGGCTCTATCCTGAACTACATCCCCAGCGGCTTCGACCCCGCCGCCTATCCCATCGGCTCGCAGATCGAGGTGACCGCCCCCGTGAGCTCCTACAACAAGGGCTGGCAGCTCGACGGCACCAACATCGAGAGCGAGACCGTGACCCCCGCCACCGAGGCCTATGCCTACCCCGCACCCACCGTGCTGGACGGCGCAGCCCTCGACCAGGCAGCCACCCGCACCGACAACGAGCTGGCACAGTACGTGCAGATGACCGGCACCGTGTCGGTCAACGGCAACAACATCAACATCAAGGTCGATGGCGCCGAAACCGCCCAGGGCAGCGCCTACTTCTCGCTGGATGCCATTAAGGAGCAGCTGACCGACGGCGCACAGGTGACCGTGCGCGGCTACTTCATCGCCATCGCCGCCTCGCGCTACATCAACACCGTGGTGACCGAAGTGGTGGCCGGCGCAGCATCGGCTCCCCGCCACGTGGCTTCCGTAGCCTCCGAAGGCCGCACCGCCCTCTACTACTTCAACGGCTCCAACTGGTCGCAGCCCAACAACGCCACGGCCCTGAGCGCCGCCCAGTGCATGGAGATGGCCGGCTACAGCACCCTCACCGCTGCCCAGGCCGACGCCAACCTGCCCATCTTCCTGAAAAACAACTTCCCCTACGCCCAGGAAGGCGCCCAGCACTATGTGGTGTACGACGAGTACAAGACCGGCTACGTTGCCCGCCAGTACGTCTACGACGGCGCCGCATGGGCCCAGAACGACAACACGGAGACAGCCACCCTGCAGTTCGTGCGCAACAATGGCGAGTGGAAGGCCGATCCCAGCGTGGTGATCGTGCTGCCCGCAGGACGCAACCAGGAACTGAGCACCCTGTACTTCCAGACCTGCACCGACTGGGTATATGAAAACATCGACGTGCCCCTGGGCTCAACTTCCATCACCAGCGGCTTCGGCTACGTCACCAGCTACGGCAACAACGAGTACTATGCCGGCACATCGGCCTATCAGGGCAATGTGGACCTGCGTCCCGACAAGGCTGCCGCACAGTATCCCGACGGCTACGCCGGCATGAGCGACGACGAAATCGTGGCCCTGATGAAGAAGCGCTTCGAGAACGAAGTAATGCCCGGCGCCCTGGCCAAGATTCACCCCGATGCAGCTCCCATGGAGGGCGTGCAGGTGACCTACACCATCACCTTCGGCACCTACGACGGCGCCAACGCCACCGAAACCATCCGCTACGAGGTGACCGCCCCCGGCACCTTCACCTTCCTCGACTGCACCTGGAACAAGTAAGCCCCCTACCCCCCACAACAAAAGGCCTGCCGCACCCCGCGGCAGGCCTTTTTTGGGCTCATACCGTATTTCCGGTGCATAGGAGCAACTATGTAACAATTGCTATTATCAAACGCGTAATCCCGTAGGGACGCTCCATGGAGCGTCCGGCAGGGCAACAAGGTAACTTTTTAATATCCAACGATTTGCACACCATAGATAGCCGCGGTCGCCGCCGGACGCTCCATGGAGCGTCCTTACAGGACTTTATCGTTGTTTTTTTTATCTTATGCACCGGAAGAAAGGCTTGCGCCCTTATTTGCTATCTTACTGTTCCGGCTAAACTTAGCAAAAAGAAAGCCCGCGGCTCAGAGGAGAGGTGCGGGCGAAGAAGGCTGGTCTGAATCATGACTTTTTAAGAACGTCAGCAAAATGCCTTCTTTGCATTATAAACACCGGGAGACGCAGAAATGTTTCGGTTCCTGAAAGTTTAACATATTTTTAGAACGTAACAAAATCTATTGGCACGGATTTTGTGTTATAAAACAGTAACATTCAAATTATATTTATGAGCGACTCACTTAAAGATAAAGCCCTTGCCTATCACGAAAAACCTTTTCCCGGTAAAATAGGCGTAATACCCACAAAACCCTATTCGTGTCCTGAAGACCTCTCGCTGGCCTATTCGCCCGGCGTGGCATATCCCTGCCTTGAAATCAAGGACAATCCCTCCGATGTGCGCCGATACACAGGCCGAGGCAATCTCGTGGCCGTGATATCCAACGGCACCGCCGTGCTGGGCCTGGGCAACATAGGCCCACTGGCCGCAAAGCCCGTGATGGAGGGCAAGGCGCTGCTCTTTAAGATTTTCGGTGGCCTCGATGCTTTCGACATCGAGCTCGATGCCGCCGACCCTGAGGCATTCATCGCGGCCGTAAAGGCCATGGCCCCCACCTTCGGCGGCATAAACCTGGAGGATATCAAGGCGCCGGAATGCTTTGAGATAGAGCGCCGCCTGCGCGAGGAATGCGACATCCCCATCATGCACGACGACCAGCACGGCACGGCCATCATTTCCTCTGCCGCCCTGCTCAATGCCCTCGAAATCCAGGGCAAGGATATAGACAAGGTGAAATTGGTGGTGAACGGAGCCGGAGCGGCAGCCATCGCCTGCACGCGCCTCTACATGGCCCTGGGCGTGCGCCACGACAACATCGTGATGTGCGACAGCCGCGGCGTGATACGCGCCGACCGTCCGGGTCTGAGCGGGGCAAAGAAAGAATTTGCCACCACGCGCGACCTGCACACGCTGGCCGACGCCATGGCCGGAGCCGATGTGTTCCTCGGTCTGTCGGTGGCCGATGTGGTCACGCCCGAGATGCTTCTGTCGATGGCTCCGCGACCCATCGTTTTCGCCCTGGCCAATCCCAACCCGGAGATTGACCACGACCTGGCCCTCGCCACCCGCGACGACCTGATTTTCGCCACCGGCCGCAGCGACTTCTCCAACCAGATCAACAACGTGCTGGGCTTCCCCTACATCTTCCGCGGAGCGCTGGACTGCGACGCATCCGAAATCAACGAGGAAATGAAGCTGGCGGCCGCGCGCGCCGTGGCAGCCCTGGCCCACGAGCCCGCAACCGAGGCGCTGCGCCGCCTCTACCCCGACAAGTCGCTCGAGTTCGGCCCCAAATACATTCTGCCGAAACCCTTCGACAAGCGCCTGCTGCCCACCGTGGCACGCGCCGTGGCCGAGGCTGCTGCAAAGAGCGGCGTGGCACGCCAGCCGCTGGCCGACCTCGACGCCTATTCCCGCTGGCTCTCCACCATCATCGACCGCGAAAACCGCTACACCTCCGAGCTCATGCTCAACGAGGGCAGCGAATGCCCCCGCCTGAAATAACAGCTATGTAAAAAATTATCTCGGCTACCACAACAGATAGCCGAGATTTTCTTTTTTCCACATTCCTGAAAAAACATACAAGAATTCCATAGATAACACGGCTCTTTCATTTAAATAACTAATGAGGGCATAATACCCTTACCCGATTCAAAATAAGTCGGGTAATTTTTTATATACTGAATATTAGATTTTTAGGTACAAACCTTTCTTCCGGTGCATAGGAGCAACAATGTAACAATTACTATTATCAAACGCCTAATCCTGTAGGGACGCTCCATGGAGCGTCCGGCAGGGTAACAGGGTAACTTTTTAATATCCAAAGATTTGCGCACCATAGATGGTCGCGGTCGCCGCCGGACGCTCCATGGAGCGTCCCTACAGCACTTTATCGTTGTCTATTTTTTCATCTTATGCACCGGAAATACGGCATGAGCCGATTTTTAACTTTTGTTTGAAAGATGAAAAATTCTTGTAACTATTCAGCCAGTTGAGAAAAAACGCGCAGGAGAGCGCGTTCCGACACATGCCCCCGCTCGGCCTAAGTCCACGGTGGGCGCTCGCCGGATAAAAACGAAGGGGGTTCTTCTGACCGCGGGGTGCGCTACGCTTACCCGCGCTATAGCTCGGGGCGAGCCCCCGGCCCGTCGCTTGTATTCCGCCGTTTAGGGGGCGGTTACTCTAAAAAGCCCACTCTGCAACAGCGGAGTGGGCTTCTTCGTTTATGACGGCGGGGTTGATTCAGCGCACGAGCATGTATTCGCCGCGGTCGCCGGGGCCCACGCTGTAGCGGCGGAGGCTCCAGCCTTCTTGGGCGGCGCGGCCGGCGATGGGCACGCCGTCGAGGGCGAATACATCGTAGATGCTGTGGCACTGGGGGCACTCGGCGTGGTTGTCGTCATTGATGAACACCAGCACGTCTTGCTTAACCTCGACAGGACAGGCGGCGCAGAATGCCTTGGGCGTGCCCATGACGTCGCACACGAGCAACACGCCGCCGAAACCGGTGGCTTCGAGGGCCGTATAGGGATAGTCGGCGGGAGTGTGGGTACTTTTCACGAAGAGCCGGGCGCTACCGGCGGCGGGTGTGCCGTAGAGGGTCCAGTCGGCCTGGAAATTGAAACTGAGCCACACTCGCAGCAGGGGCACGCGGTCGTCGTCGAGGTGGTGACACGAGGCGGCGGCGATGGCCAGGGCCGCCACGAGCACTAATGCAAGGCGCTTCACTGGTTGAGGCGGGCGATGAGGCCGGCAAACTGGTCGACGGCCTTCTGCATGGTGCCACCCACCATGGGGCGGAGCACGGCAGGGATGTCAATGTCGAGGGATGCCTCCACCTCGGTGGATTCGTCGCCTTGCGGCTTCATGTCCACGGCGATAATCACGGGCATGGGCAGGCCGCCGGCCTGGAATGCCACTCGGCCCGGGGTGCGCTCCGTGACCTGGAATCGTATTTCGCCCACCTGCTGGGTCTGCATCACTATGCTGTCGGTGGTGAAGGTGACGTCGCCCACCTTGGCACGCTCCTCGGCCGGGAGCTTGTCGAGAGATGCCTGCAGGCGTGTGAGGTCGGCAAACTGGTCGGCGATGAACTGTGCCGGGCGCTCAACTTGTATGGGTTTCGCTTTATAGGTAGCCATGAGAGATGTCTGTTATTCGTTGTCGTTTCCGCCGGGAGTCCAGCTCTCGGGGTCGTCGTGCCACTCGCTGAAGGCCACGATGTCGGCCGGAACGATGACGCCCTGCGTCAGAGCCTCGTCGAGCAGGTGGTTGTAGTTGCTGAGGGCCTTCATGGAGATGCCCATTTCCTCAAATCGGTCGGCGGCATCGCTGAAGCCGAAGTCGAGCATGGCCACGATGCCTATGACCTCGCAGCCGGCGTCGGCCAGCGTGCGGGCCACGCGCAGCGAGCGCGAGCCGTTGGTGATGAGATCGTTGACCACCACCACCTTGCATCCGGGCTTGAAATTGCCCTCGATGGTGTTTTCGAGGCCGTGGTCTTTGGGCTTGGTGCGCACATAGGCATAAGGCACGCCCAACTCGTCGGCCACCATGGCCGAGTAGGCTATCGCACCCGTGGCCACGCCGGCAATGCCCTCGACATCGCCAAAGTGCTCCATGATGAGACGCACCAGCTCCACCTTGATGAAGGTGCGGAGCGCGGGATAGGACAGGGTCTTGCGCATGTCGGTGTACATGGGCGCGTTCCAGCCGTTGGCCCAGATGAAGGAGTTGTCGGGCTGGAGGTTTATGGCGCTTATCTTTAGAAGCTTGCTGGCAAGGAGATGGGCTACTTTGTCCATGTATGATATAATAATTATGTTTTGATGCTACAAAATTAGCAAAAATAGGACATAGAATAAAACAAAAACGATACTTTTTTGCCCTGAACTTAAACTTTTTTTGGTTTCGCGCATCATATAAGTATAACAAATATAAAAAACTGCGACCATGCGAAAATTTGTCAAGTACGTAGCCATCGCTCTGATAAGCGGAGCGCTGTGTGTACCCGCCGCCGATGCGCGCGGACGCAACAACAACCAGCCCGACAGGCGCACGGAGAAAACTACCGCCCGGAAACGCCCCGCCACTCCTGCCGCGGGCAACAAATCCGGCCGCAACGACAAGCACGCAGGCAAGCCGGCCGACAAGCACGCAGGCAAGCCTCAGGCCGCCCCTGCGCCCAATGCCCGCAGGCCCCACACCGGCCCGGCCAAACCCCAGACGCCGCAGAAGCCCCAGGCTCCGCGTCCGCCTCACGGCCAGCCGGCCCACAACCGCCCCCACCAGGCGCCCCCGCCCCACATTCACCACGTGAACCACGGGCGGCCGCCACGCCCCTTCATGCCCGCTCCGCGCCCCTACCGGCGCCCCACCCCTCCGCCTCCCGCATGGCGGCCGGCCGCCTGGCGCCCCATACAGAGCATCCTGGGAGTGGCCTTCGGAACTGCCCTGGGCATGAGCATAAACTATCTCGTGAACGGCGGCTACGATGTGAGCGGCTACGACAACGACATGGTGTATCTCAACAATGTGTCGATGCTCAACTACTCCTGGCCCGTTGCCAACCTCTACTACGCGTCCGGCGGAGGGCTGGCCGGCTCGGAATTCGTCTACTACACCACGCGCCGCAAAATGAAGCGGTTCAACGCCGTGTACCGCGACCTGGTGCGCGTCTACGGACAGCCCTATAGCGTGCGCAACATCGCCGGAGGCGGCCGCCTGGCCACCTGGTGGGGCACCGACGGCCAATACATCACCCTGAACTGCGGCACCGACATTGCCGGCAACGGCTCGAGCCATTTCTACACCACGCTGAGCTTCGGACGATAAAAATCTGTGGGCGCATAGTTGCAGATTTGTCGAAAATGTGTAACTTTGCGCTCACAATTCATGCGCATGTGGCGTAATGGTAGCCGCGTCAGACTTAGGATCTGATGTCTCCGGACGTGGGGGTTCGAGTCCCTTCATGCGCACAACACCCCGATAGCTATTATAGCTATTAACTATCTTTTGACTTCTTTACATCCGGAATTGTTTGTTATTCAATAAGAATTCGATAACTTTGTATCTCACTAAACAGAAAGGTTTATAATATGATGACATCAAACCCCAACACGCCCATGTCGAAAGACGACGTCAAGCGATTCTACGATACTCTGGCACGCCAGATGAGGGGTGAACACACCCTTCAGGAGCGTGAGATGTACCATAAAGCAAAGGAATCTTACGAAGAAATTTTAAAGAACAATGGCGGAAAAAACCCAATCCTCGGATTTTAAGCTGTCAATAGAACGAATTACTGAGAGTGACTTCGCGCCACTCTCTTCTTTTTTCTGCTCATGCTGTATTTCCGGTGCATAAGATAAAAAATAGACAACGATAAAGTCCTGTAGGGACGCTCCATGGAGCGTCCGGCGGCGACCGCGGCTGTCTATGGTGCGCAAATTGTTGG
>CAYUUN010000045.1:0-20950 GCA_964447895.1 uncultured Bacteroides sp.
CGGCTGGTGTTTCGGACGCACCATGGTGCGTCCCTACATTTAGGCGGGGAGCCATCGAGGGGAATTTAGGGCGTCCGGTCGCCATCGTGGCATGCGCGGCTGGTGTTTCGGACGCACCATGGTGCGTCCCTACATTTTGGCGGGGGGCCATCGAGGGGGATTTAGGGCGTCCGGTCGCCATCGTAGCGTGCGCGGCTGGTGTTTCGGACGCACCATGGTGCGTCCCTACATTTTGGCAGGGGATTATCATCGTGCTATTTTGGAATCTTGTCACTGATAAAACTCGTCGGCGCCCCAACGCTCTACGTTTGCTTCAATATATTCGGCAATTTTATTGCCGTCGTTATGGTTTCTGATGATATGGTCGTGATAACGGGATTGCCAGGCAAATGCGATGTTGTTTCGGCGAGCAAACATACTCACCTTTTGTTTTAATCCTCCGATGACGACGCTGAGCGCACTTCTGATTTGTGGTGCGTTATCAGTTTCATTAATTCCAATGATAGCATGAATGTGATTTGGCATTACAATGAACACGGGTACTTCGGAATATGGATAGTGCTGCGGAATGTTTTCGAGCGCTGTTTCGCAAAATCTCCCTAATGCGTTGTAATGCATTTGATTTCCAACTATTTCCCCAAAGTATTGTTTTTTGTCTTGTGTGCAGATAGTGACGAAATACGTTCCGCAAGAGTAGTCATGAAATGGTGCTCGCGGAGATTTCCTCGAGGGTAGCGGCGTAGGTGTGTCATTATAATCCATCAAGACAGATTTTTGGGTATAAGTCTATTCAGGGCGGCAGCGGGGAGCCATCGAGGCAGGCTACCTGGCGATGAGCAGGGTGTAGTTCTTCTTGCCGCGCTGCACGATGATGTAGCGGTCTTGCAGCAGCATGTCGGTCGAGGCGGGGGCGTAGGGGTCGGCCACCTTCTCCTTGTTGATGCTCAGGCCTCCGCCCTGCACCATCTTGCGCATTTCGCCCTTGGATGTGAACACGGGGGCGGCGTCGGTGAGGAGGTCGGCCAGCTTGATGCCGGCTTCGATATCGGCGCGGCTCACTTCGTGGCGGGGCACGCCGTCGAACACGGCCAGCAGCGTGGCCTCGTCGATGCGGTGCAGGATGTCGGCCGTGTTGTTGCTGAAGAGTATTTTGGATGCCTCGACGGCTGCCTCGTAGTCGGCCTCGCTGTGCACCATCACGGTGAGCTCGCGCGCCAGGCGGCGCTGCAGGGCGCGTGCGCCGGGGTCGGCAGCCTGCTCGGCCTCGAGGGCCTCGATTTCCTCGCGCGAGAGGGTGGTGAAGATGCGTATGTAGCGGGCGGCGTCGGCGTCGCTCACGTTGAGCCAGAACTGGTAGAAGGCGTAGGGCGACGTGCGTGCCGGGTCGAGCCACACGTTGCCGCTCTCCGTTTTGCCGAACTTGCCGCCGTCGGCCTTGGTGATGAGGGGGCAGGTGATGGCATAGGCGTCTTCGCCGCCGGCCACGCGGCGGATGAGCTCCGTGCCGGTGGTCATGTTGCCCCACTGGTCGCTGCCGCCCAGCTGGAGGTGGCAGTTCTTGTCGCGGTAGAGGTGCAGGAAGTCGTAGCCCTGCAGCAGCTGGTAGGAGAACTCGGTGAAGCTCATGCCCTCGCGGCTCTCGCCGGAGAGGCGCTTCTTCACGGAGTCCTTGGCCATCATGTAGTTGACGGTGATGTGCTTGCCCACGTCGCGTATAAACTCCAGGAAGGAGAACTGCTTCATCCAGTCGTAGTTGTTCACGAGCTCGGCGGCGTTGGGCGCGTCGCTGTCGAAGTCGAGAAACTTGGCCAGCTGGCGCTTGATGGCTTCCTGGTTGTGGCGCAGGGTGGGCTCGTCGATGAGCTTGCGCTCCTGGCTCTTCATGGAGGGGTCGCCTATCATGCCGGTGGCACCGCCCACGAGGGCTATGGGTTTGTGGCCGGCGCGCTGCAGGTGCTTGAGCATCATCACGCCCACGAGGTGGCCTATGTGGAGGCTGTCGGCCGTGGGGTCGATGCCCAGGTAGGCCGTGGCCATGCCTTTCTTGAGTTCGTCTTCAACGCCGGGCATGTACTGGTGGAGCATGCCGCGCCAGGTGAGTTCTTCAATAAAATCCATTATTTAGTGTTTTCTTTGTTGTTTCGGTTGTTGTAGGCCTCGAGGGCTTTTTCGAGCACGAGCAGGGCGTCGGCCAGGTCTTGCTTGTTGAGCACATAGGCCACGCGCACCTGGTTGCGCCCCATGCCCGGGGTGGTGTAGAAGCCGGAGGCGGGGGCCATGAACACGGTGCGGCCCTCGTAGTCGAAGTCGCTCAGGCACCATGCGCAGAAATGCTCGGCGTCGTCCACCGGCAGGCTCACCACTGTGTAGAACGCCCCCATGGGGATGGGCGTGTAGCAGCCGGGGATGCGGTTGATGCCGTCGACCAGAAATTTGCGGCGCTCGACATATTCGTTGTAGGTCATGAGCATATATTCCGGCGGGGTGTCGAGGCTGGCCTCGGCCACGAGCTGGCCCAGCAGCGGCGGGCTCAGGCGCGCCTGGCAGAACTTGAGGATGTTTTTCTTGAGCTCCTTGTGCTTTGTGATGAGGGCGCCCACGCGGATGCCGCACTCGCTGTAGCGCTTGCTCACGGAGTCGATGAGCACCACCTGCTCCTCGATGCCCTCGAGGTGGAAGGCCGAGATGTAGGGCGCGCCCGTGTAGCAGTATTCGCGATACACCTCGTCGGAGTAGAGAAACAGGTCGTGGCGCTTCACCAGGTCGCGCAGCTGGTTCATTTCGCGCTGGGTGTAGAGATAGCCCGTGGGGTTGTTCGGGTTGCAGATGAGAATGCCCTTGGTGCGCGGTGTGATGAGTTGCTCGAATTTCTCCACCGGGGGCAGCGCGAAGCCCTCCTCGATGGTCGAGGGCACCGTCACGATGCGCGCCCCGGCGCTGATGGCGAAGGCCATGTAGTTGGCATAGGCCGGCTCGGGCACTATTATCTCGTCGCCCGGGTCGAGCGTGGCCATGAATGCGAAGAGCACCGCCTCGGAGCCGCCCGTGGTGATGATGATGTCGTCGACATCCACGTCGATGTTGAAGCGGCGGTAGTAGTCCTTGAGCTTGGTGCGCAGCGAGAGCAGACCCTCGGAGGGACTGTACTCCAGGATGCTGCGGTCGAGGTTGTGCATGGCGTCGAGGCCCACCTGCGGGGTGGGGATGTCGGGCTGGCCTATGTTGAGCCTGTGCACCTTGATGCCGCGCGCCGTGGCGGCATTGGCCAGGGGCACCAGCTTGCGTATGGGCGATGCGGGCATAATGTGCCCGCGGTGGGAAATAGTGGGCATATCTCTAATTTTCCACAAAGTTACATAAAAAACCGCGCACGCGCGCCACACGCCCCCGCTTTTTTAGCATCAACCCCAAAAAAAGGAAATAAAACAAGTAGTAGGGGAAATAATCGCGCAGAGGCGCATAGAAAAAGAAAAGTGCTGAAAATCAGTGGAGGGACGCTTTTTAAGCGTCCGCCCCTCAAAGACGGAATACAAGCGACGCACCGGGGGCGCGTCTTTTGTTAGAAAATTTCGCCGGGCACGCCGTTGAGATCTATGGTGATAGGGCCATTGCGCCTCTCATATTCGGCAAGGGCCTCTCGGGCCGGTACTATTTTGGGCATCCCCTGTTCGTCGGCGAATACCATGTCTTGCCCAAGTGCCGCCTTGCGTAGGAGAAGTCTTTGGTAGGAAAGGCGGAGCCCCGCACAAATCTTTTCCCTTAATTCTTTATTTTCTTCGTCGGTCATGGCTATTTAATAATAAAACCGCGCCGGGGAGGCGCGGTTTGTGTGGGGGTTGATGGGCCGGGGATTAGTGGCAGCCGTTGCAGCCGCAGCCCTTTTCGGCAGTGCTGTCGCAGCCGCAGTCGTCGCCGCATCCGCAGCTGTCGCCGCAACCGCAGCCGTGGGCGGGAGCCACTTCTTCGGGGGTGGCGTCGCGCACGGTCTTGATCTCGCCGTCGAAACGCACGGTCTTGTCCACCAGCGGGTGGTTGAAGTCCATCTTCACGGTGGTGGGGGTCACTTCCGTCACGAGGCCGTCGATGCGGTAGCCGTCGGCGGTCATCATGGGCAGGCGGTTGCCGGCCTTGATGTTTTCTTCGTCGAATTTGCCGTCGATTTCAAAAACTTCGCGGCCGAGTTCCACCACCTGCTCGGGGTCGTGATGGCCGAAAGCCTGCTCGGGGCTGGCCGTTACATCGAATTTCTCGCCGGCAGCCAGGCCGTCGAGGGCCTTTTCGAGCACGGGCAGCACGCCGCGGGTGACGCCGAACACGAGCTTTTCGGGCTCGGCCTCGTCGCTTTCATATACGAGGGTCTCTGTGCCATCGGGCTCTACCTGATACAGTTTGTAGACAAGCTCGGTGTATTTGCCGGGCTTAATGATTTCGTTGTTTGCCATAATTTTCTTGCGTTTTTTGTTTCGTTCTGTAATTATATAACAAATACCGTGCCAAAAAGTCGCATGTCAGTCGAACCATCCCGCGCGCCTCCTTGTTATAATGTCAAACGAGCCGAAGAGCGCCGCCAAATATCAGCAGCGGGCTTTCAGGGGCGCCGAAGCCCCCGGTGCGGTGGCTGAAAGTGCTGCCGGAATGTCGCGATGTAACACTTATCTGAGCGCTCGGACTTGAAACCATTTCACCTCTCTCCTGCACCAAAGCGGCGACCCTGCAATCAAGCAAGGCCGCCGCTTTGACGTTCAGGCCCTCCTGCATCCATGGCGGGAGATACAGAAGGACAGAAAAGACATAAGGGACATAAGAATCCGGCAGGTGCCGCGCGGCGCGTCAGTCGCCCAGGGCGGCGCGCACGGCGGCCTTGAGCTCGTCGCTCTGCTTGTCGCGGCTCAGGATGGTGCCGTCGGGGCCGTAGAGGATGATGCAGGGGATGCCCATGATGCCGTAGAGATCGGTGGGCACGCTCTGGCCGTTGATCCAGCACTCCCAGGGCAGCTCGTGCTTCTCGATGGCTGCCAGGGTGGCGTCGGGCTCGTCCCACACGGCCACGCCCAGCACCTTGAGGCCTTTGTCCTTATATTCGTTGTAGATGTCTTTGATCACGGCCGTCTGGCGGATGCAGGGACCGCACCAGCTGGCCCAGTAGTCGACGAGCACGTAGTCGCCGTGGCCCACCACGTCGCTCAGGCGGTGGGTGGTGCCGTTGTATTCTATCTCAAAGTCGGTGAAGGGCTGCCCCTCGGCAGTGGCTTCCTGGCGGTCGAACGACTGCTGGTAGCGCTTCACGCGCTCGTAGCCGGCCAGCGAGGGATACTTGGCCAGGGCGGCGGCAAACTCGGCGCGCGACATGCCGCCTGCCTCGTTGAGGAAGAGATAGTAGCCTATGGGGTTGTCGGCGTTTTCGGCCATGGCGTCGGCCATGAGCTTGTTGTAGGCCTCGAGGATGGCCTGGCGGGCTTCCTCGGTGGCTGCCGTGCGATACTGTCCGGCGAGTTCTGTGGCTCCGGCCGTGATTTCGTTCAGGCGGTCGTTGAGCATCGAGCCGGAGGCATCGCGCTCCTTGTTGATGGCAGTGCCGCCCTCTTCGAGGATGAATGTGGCGTAGCGCTCGCCGTCGAGCAGCAGGCGGGCCAGCACGGGCTCGTCGATGTCGCCGCGAAATTCGGCGGCGCCGTGTGCTACGAGCACCGAGTCGATGCGCGCGCCGGTGTCGTAGTTCACCATGTAGACCATGGCGCCTTCGTCGTCGTCGCTCATGGGTGCAATCACGTGGTAGGGAGCGGCCTGGGCTGCGGCGCAGGCCATGGCGGCAGCGGCCGCGAGATATGTTTTGATGCTTTTGTTCATGCTGTGGTGTGGTTTATGTTTCGTGCAAAAATAGCAATTAATATTCAACCAATTGCGATTTTGGCGGTTAATAATTGTTGAGATAAGTATTTTCTCACTAATTTTGCAACAAATTATTGCGTATGAAACAACACGAACATCTCAATGAATATATCCAGGACGCGATTCGCGACAACTGGGAGGAGCTGGCACTCACGGATTTCCACGGGGTGTCGTTTCAGTATCGCGACGTGGCACGCAAGATAGCCAAGCTGCATCTGCTCTTCGAGAGCACCGGATTGGTGGCCGGCGACCGCGTGGCCCTGTGCGGCCGCAACTCGGCGCAGTGGGCCATCGCAGCCCTGGCGTGTCTCACCTACGGCGCCGTGGCCGTGCCCATTCTCCACGACTTCAAGAGCGACAACATCCACAACCTGGTGACGCACAGCGATGCGCGCCTTTTCTTTGTGGATGAGGCCATCTGGGAGAATCTCGACCCGGAGAACATGCCCGACCTGGCCGGCGCGCTCCTGATAGCCGACTATTCGCTGCTTTTCTCGCGCGACAAGCGCCTGACCGAGGCCCGCGCCCACCTCAACGAGCTCTTCGGCCACCGCTGGCCCGAGCGTTTCACGCCCGACGATGTGAAGTATCCCACCTTCGACCACGACACGATGGCCCTGATCAACTACACGAGCGGTTCCACCGGCTTCAGCAAGGGCGTGATGCTGAGCTACGGCAACCTGTGGAGCAACATCCAGTATTCCATCGACCGCCTTACCTTCCTGAAGCCCGGCGACGGCATGGTGTGCATGCTGCCGCTGGCCCACATGTACGGCCTGGTGTTCGAGATGCTGCACACCTTCGTGAAGGGCTGCCACATATATTTCCTGACGCGCACGCCCTCGCCGCGCGTGATCATGGACGCCTTCGCCACGGTGCATCCGAAACTCATCATCACGGTGCCCCTGATTATAGAGAAAATCGTGCGCACGCGCGTATTCCCCATGCTGGAAAAGCCCATGATGAAGCTGCTGATGCACATCCCGCTGGTCGACGACCACATCCTGGCCAAGATCAAGGAGAAGATTGACGCCACCTTCGGCGGACAGCTCCAGCAGATGATCATAGGCGGCGCCGGCCTGAACGCCGATGTGGCCGCTTTCCTGCGCCGCATCCGCTTCCCCTTCACCGTGGGCTACGGCATGACGGAGTGCGCCCCGCTCATCACCTACGCCCCCTGGGACGAGCAACGCCCCGGCTCGTGCGGCCGCATCGTCGACCGCATGGAGGCCCGCATCGACTCGCCCGACCCCGCCACCACTCCCGGCGTGCTCTATGTGCGCGGCGCCAATGTGATGCAGGGCTATTATAAAAACCCGGAGGCCACGGCCCAGGCGCTCACGCCCGACGGCTGGCTCAACACGGGCGACATCTGCAGCATGGATGCCGACGGTTTCCTCACCATCCGCGGCCGCGACAAGAGCATGATTCTGGGCCCCAGCGGCCAGAATATCTACCCGGAGGAGATAGAGCAGAAGCTCAACAGCATGCTCTATGTGGCCGAAAGCCTCGTGGTGGACGAAGACGGCAAGCTGGTGGCGCTCGTGTATCCCGACTTCGACACGGCCCACGACGCCGGCCTCAGCGACGAGGACATCGAGAAGCAGATGCAGCAGAATATCGACCAGCTCAACACCGAGCTGCCCGGCTACAGCCGCATCTCGCGCCTGCGCGTGATGCACGAGGAATTTGAAAAAACCCCCAAGCGCTCTATCAAGCGCTATCTATACCAGCACTGATGACAGAAACAGTAGAACTTGTAAACCGCCTGCGCGACCGCGTGCTCGCCGGCGGCTCCATCACGGCCGATGAAGCCTACGCTTTGGCCGATATCACCGACGCCGAGGGCGTGCGCGCCCTCGGCGATGCCGCGGCAGAGGTGACGGCACGCATGGTGCCCCGCACCTTCGATTCTTGCTCGATAGTGAACGCCCGCTCGGGCCGCTGCTCCGAAAACTGCAAGTGGTGCGCCCAAAGCGCCCACTGGTCCACCGGCTGCGCCACCTACGACCTCGTCGACGAGGAAGAATGCATGGCCGCCGCGCGCCACAATGCCGCGCGGGGCGTGCGCCGCTTTTCGCTCGTGGCCAGCGGCCGCGCCGTCAGGGGCGAGGCGCTCAAGCGCGTAGCCGCCATGCTGCGTCGCGCCGGCGAGGAAACGGGCATCTTCACCTGCGCCTCGCTGGGCCTCTTAGGCCGCGACGAGCTGCAGGAGCTGTGGGATGCCGGCGTGCGCCGCTACCACTGCAATCTTGAGGCTGCGCCCTCGCATTTCTCCACGCTGTGCACCACCCACACCATCGACGACAAGCTCGCCACCATAGCCGCCGCCAGGGCCATAGGCTTCGAGGTGTGCTCGGGCGGTATCATAGGCATGGGCGAGACTGCCCGCCAGCGGGCCGAGCTGGCCATCACGCTGCGCAAGGCATGCCCCGCGTCGATTCCCATAAATGTGCTGTGTCCCATCCCTGGCACCCCGCTGGCCGACACTCCGCCCATCAGCGAAGACGACATCATAAACACCGTGGCGGTCTTCCGCATGGTGCATCCCAAGGTGGAGATACGCTTTGCCGGCGGACGCCAGCGCCTGAGCCGCGAGGCCCAGTTGGAGGCCATGCGGGTGGGCGTGAACGCCGGTGTCACCGGCGACCTCCTCACCACCACCGGCTCCACCATCGACTCCGACCGCCGCCTCGCCACCGATGCCGGCTACCAATTCTGATTTATTATAGCTAAATTAGCTAAAATAGCTAAAATAGCTACTTTAGCCAAAACCTGAACCCCCCATGCCAGATTTTCTTCGCCCGAAGACCAGCTACCGCAAGCTCATATCCTATCAGAAAGCTGAGTGCATCTACGATGTCACCTACGCATTTCTGAAAAGATTCGTGCGCTTGTCGGACCGCACGCATGATCAAATGCTGCAGGCTGCACGGAGCGGGAAACAAAACATTGTGGAAGGCAGAAAGGCTGCCGCCACGTCGCGGGAAACTGAAATAAAGCTTTACAATGTAGCTCTGGCAAGTCTACACGAGTTGCTCGTAGATTACGAGGATTATCTTAGGGTGCGGGGGCTGGCGACATGGGACAAATCGCATCCCAGATATGCCGGTTTGCTTGACGTGTGCAGAAATAACAACGATTCAGCTTACTATCGCCCTCTGGCCGAACGCTGTAACGATGAGGAGCTTGCAAATATGGCCATCACTCTTATTCACCAGGCCGATATTATGCTTGGAAAACTTATAGAGTACGCAAAAAACGACTTTTTGACTCAAGGCGGAGCAAAAGAGGAAATGACGCGCGCCAGATTAAATTATCGAAACTCCAATAAAAAATGAGTATAAACCCCATCGAGCAGATATCGGGCGGGCAGCGGAAGGCTGTGGCGGCACTGGCCAAGGCCAGAAACCGGCGCGAGACCGGGCTCTTTGCCGCCGAGGGCACGAAGTGTGTGCTCGACACGCTCGATGCGTTCAGCCTGCACCTGCTCGCCGCCACGCCGGCGTGGCTCGAGGAGCACCCCGAGGTGGCGGCGCGGCCGGGATGCGTGCGCGCCTCCCGTGCCGACCTCGAGCGCATGACGGCCCTGAGTACGGCGCCGGATGTGATAGCTGTCTATGCCATCCCTGAGCAGCCCGAGCTGCGCATAGCTCCGGACGAGCTGGTGGTGGCTCTCGATTGCGTGCAGGACCCCGGCAACTTAGGCACCATCGTGCGCGCCGCCGACTGGATGGGCGTGCACACCGTGCTGGCCTCGCGCGACACCGTGGACATCTTCGGCGCCAAGGCCGTGCAGGCCACCATGGGAGCGATTTCGCGCGTGGCGGTGCACTACTGCGACCTGCCGGCCACGCTTGCCGCCCTCGACCCCGCCGTGCCCGTCTACGGCACTTTCCTCGGGGGCGAGAATATCTATACCACGGCAGGCCTGGGGCCCGGCGGCGTCCTCGTAATGGGAAATGAAGGCCGGGGAGTGTCGGACGCCGTGGCGCGCACGTGCACGCGTCGGCTCACCATTCCCAGCTGGCCTCCCGGGTCGCCCACCTCGGAGAGCCTCAACGTGGGCGTGGCCACGGCCATTGCGCTCGCAGCCTTCCGCTCCCGGCTGTTCTGACGGTAACTATTCTGTCGACTCGGTTATTAGCTTATGGTACTATATAGAACAAATATAAGGTGGCGCCTGGGGGAGCGGGCCCGCGTAGCATATAACGACGCGCCTGAGAGCGCGTCCCGAGATTTCCGTGGGGTAAGCGCAGCGCACCCCGCGATCGTCGACCTATTCATTTATAATTCGGCGAGCGGCCCCCGAGGGCGTAGCCCGAGCGGGGTCATGCGAGCCTGATTTCCCCTCGGTTGCGCGCCGCTAAACGCGGCACTTGCCATAGGCTACCACCGGCGCGCCGCTAAACGCGGCGCCAACGCAGCTAACGCCGCTGGCCATCCGGGCCGGCCTGGCGGGGCGTCCATGATGGGGTGGACGCTTTTAAAAGCGTTTTTACTGCGCTGTTTACCAACGCCTTAATTTTTATCTGCGCCTCTGCGCGATTTTTTCACATTCAGATTTGCTGAAGCGCTCTAAGGGGTATGCGGCGCCGAGATTGTAATCACGGTGTGGTCTTTCAGGATCGCCAGTTTGTTAATTTCCAGCGGTGTAAGGCGTCGTGCGCCGGCCGGGGCAGGTTGTCGGGGAGTATTCATAGTGTGTCGGCTTTAGGTGAATAGGCGTCGCTGCGTTTCAACAGCGGCATGAGCGAGTTGATGAGCAGCATGCAACCGAGATAGGCCGCTCCCAGCACGAAGAAACCCCAGGTGGGGAATTGAATCGCAGCCACCCAGCCGCCGGCGAGATAGGCCAGGAACAGGAGCCACAGCGAGCACTGCACCGTGACGCAAAGCGTGCACCAGCGGCGTGCGCGGAAGCGCTGATACCAGATGCTCCAGAAGGTGAACGGCAGGCAGCAGATGTTGCACAGCGCCAGCGCGGGCAGCGAGCTCGGGAAGGCCATCATGGCCAGCAGGCTCACGGAGAAATAGGCGAAGCCCACCTCGCTCCAGCCGAACAGCCCGAAGAATTTCGAGGCCGACATGGCCAGCACGTCGTCGCAGCCGCCTTTCTGTAGCACGCCGCAGAAGCGGTCGGCCTTGCGGTTGTGGATGTTCAGCGACTTCTGCACCAGCAGATAGGTGACGTACAGTCCTGCCAGGTCGATGGCCGCGATGAAGTAGGCCGCGACGCGGGTGTAGAGGCCGCCGGCTATGAAGGCGTAGACCAGCAGGAAAGCCATGCACAGGCCCAAGAGCCATTTCTTCGACCTGGCGAAGAACTCGAGGCGCCGGTGCAGCGCCACGTCGGGCTCCGCCGCCCCCTCGCGCGGATAAGACAGGAAGATGTTGCCGTCCCATGCGGCGAGCAGCGCCGGCAGGGTGGTGCACCTGCTCTCGCCCAGGCTCAGGTAGTGCACGCGGTCACCGTCTACGGCCGTGACGATGATGTTGCCGCCCTCGGCGCCCGTGGTGTGGAGCATGTAGGGCGGAGTGAATGCCTTCAGCCCCTCTTTGTCCGGCAGAAAATAGGCCTCGGAATCGATGCCGTAGTCGTCGAGCAAGCGCGAGAAACCGAACCACGACTTGAACGGTATGGCCTTCTCGCGCTCCTTGCTGTAGCTCGCGGTGTGGGGCACGCCCAGCAGCGCCAGCCAGTCGCTCGTGAGCGATGTGTCGTGGTCGCGCCGGCGGGCGTTGATTCTCGTGCTCTTGCTCATGGCTCAGTGACCCGTGCTATCAGCTGATGGCTGCGCTTATTTTCTCCAGGAGCACCTCGCCGGGCATCTCGCCGGTCTCGCGCATCACTTCGCGGCCGTTGTCGTAGAGCAGGAATGTGGGCAGGGAGGTGACCTTTTCCTTGTCGGCCAGCTCCTCGTTCTTGTCTATATCGAACTGGAGCACCTTCAGATTGTCGGCCAGGAGGGTCTTTATATCTTCCACTATGGGCATCATCTTCTGGCAATGAGGGCACCATGTGGCGTAAAATTCAACGAGCACTACCGGTGCCGAAGTGATTTCCTGATTGTAATTCATATCATACGTTATTAGAGGTGAAACTTTGCTCTAAGAACGCCTGCGGACCCTCAAAAGTTGCAGAGTATCGGTTAAGAATTGAAAATCCGGATTTTTTCCGGCCAATAATTTTCTGAAATTCAAATCTTTTTTGGTAATTTTGCGATTGAAATGGCCGGCAGGCGGAGGCTTGCGCGACATTTCATGACATAGTGAGAGCGTTTTTGCTTATTCCTCTAATCTGAAATCGCCAAAACTTAGGTACGGGAAGAGCAGTCGAGAACGTTCCATGCGTGCGCTATATATCCACCCCACCGAGCGCGGGGCTGATTATATCGGCATGGCGTGGGGGTGGACTGTTTATTGTACCGACGGCGTTTGGCGATGCCGAGATTAGAATAATCAGTGAACATTACCCACGTTTTCGCATATTAAGACCATTATAAAGGCCGACGAGAGGTAACCGAGGCGCGGTGTTGACTATGGACACTAAAAGAACCAATCCTGTGCCCGCGGGCGTCTTTCAGGCAATAGGCCTGGCCCTGTGTTTCACATGCCTGTGGGGAATCATGAACCGATTCGGGGCGTTCCCGGCCCGCACTGTCTCCATCAGCAATGAGTACGGCGAGACAATCACGTTTACCACCGGCTACATGGGGGGCATCATCGACATCATTCTCGCGATATTCTGGGCAGCCCTGGGCTGCCGGTGCTTCTCCCGCCGGAATATGATGGCCGGAGCAGGCTCGGCCATGCGATTTGTGGCCTGCTGCCTTTCGATAGCGGTGTGGCTGCGATACGCCTCGGTGCATCCCGGGGGCGACTTCTACGAGGCAAAGCAGGTGCTGGATTTCGGAATGGCCATGGGGCCTGTTTCCATGGTCCTCATCATCACGGGCATTATTCTTATAGCGATAAAGGGCGACATCCCCGTGGCCCTGAAGGCGGCGTTCATCCTCTATCCCGTCTTGGAACCGGTAGCCCTCAACCTGTTCATGGGCCACAGCTGGTATCTGTGGTTTGAGACGGTCTACGCCATAGGGCTCACCGCGTGGGCTTTCTCCGTGAAACCTTCCGCCGCATCACATCATTAACCCTTAATTCTCCGCAGAATGGACAGAAAAGCAGAATGGCGCACATGGAGTACGCTGATATTTTGGAGTGTCGTTGCCCTCACGGTGTTCGGCTGGATTGCCGGATTCTTTGAATTTTTCTCCGGCATAGCAAATGCCCTGCAGGGCGTGATGGACACGGTGTCGCAATACGGCATGGCAACGGGCCTCGACACGTTGCAGGACTATCTCGACGGATTCAACACCCTGCTGAGCACGGCCCAGTTCCTCACGCTGGCGGGCTGGGTGACCTATCTAATAGGCCTTTATAAATTCCGCGGCGCCCAGACGTCGCAGGGGGCGACGAATGCCGTGCGCCGCGTCAACAACGCCTGCTGGACAGGCCTTATAGCCATGGGTGTGTCGTTCCTGGCCACCTTTACGCCGTGGGTTGTCGCGTGGTTTTTCCGCCTGATAGCATGGGTGATAGCCACGATATCCTATTTCATGTTCCGCTCGGCCTTCCGCGACCTGGAGACAGAGCCGGCGTGGGATGAAAAGGCGCAGCAGGGAGCCGCCCTTCTCAGGAAGTCGGCGAACTTCAATATATGGCTCCAGTTCATGCCCCTGATAATATTCATGATAGCCCTCGTGGCCGGCTTCGGCACCTTGCAGTCGGTGATGCATTCCGGGTCCGGAGCTGCCGAGTCCATAGGCATGTATGCCTTCCTGGGCATAGTGCTCGGGCTGGCGATTCTGGTGCTGTCCATCCTGCAGCTGGTCTACAGGATCTGGGGCTGGCACAGGGTGATGCGCGGCGCGCCCGTAGATGAGGCTGATTCCGCCACCGCGGTGGTCGCTGCCGGTTTCTGCGCCGGCTGCGGCAGCCCCCTGGCGCCCGGAGCGGCATTCTGCCCGCGCTGCGGCGCCCGCGTGCAGCCGGCGGTCGTGGTGGAGCAGATAGCGGAGGTGGAGCAGCCGGAGGCAGTCGCCGGGGCAGCCGTCGAAGAAGAAGAGGAAGCGATAGAGGAGATTGTGGATGAGCAGCCCTCGACCTGGCAGAAATACAAATGGGGCTTCATAGGAGGCGGCGCGGCGATTCTCGCTGCCATAATACTGATTTTCGCCACCGGTGGCGACTCCGACAAGGAGATGGGCAAGAAGACGGTGTACACCGACGCTACGACCATGTTCCGGCTCGTGGACGGCACCCTGGGCGAAGACCCCCTCATGGACCTCGACTATGGCCGGGAAGTGGCTGTGCTGGGTGGCGACAGCCTTTGGGTGAAGGTGAGAGCCGGCAGCAAAAAGGGCTACATCGCTTTCTCCGACCTTATGGACACCGATGATTTCGACGCCCTGAACCGCGCCATGAAGGCCGACGAAAGCGTGCGCTCCACGGCCAATACCCGCAGCCACCGCAAAGCCCTGAGCGCCGAGCTGGGGAGTCGCCCGGAGGTGAACCTCGAGTCCATTGGCTATTACGACACCTTCGACGACGGTTATTTCCGCAACGTGACCATGATAGTGCGCAACCCTGCCGACGGCACGCGCGAGTACGTAATCTACGGTTTCGACGGCGACGACTCGGAGCCCGTGCGGGTCTATTCGGAAATCATTCCCGCCGGCATGGGCGAGGTGAAGGATGCCGTGTACAAAGGCGGCAAGTACAGAATCTCCTACCGGCGCGACAAAAGCGCGACGCAGAAACTCGAGGGCGCCGACGTGTTCACCGGCTATATCGACGGCAAGTATGAGATAGTGATGAATCTGCTCAGCTACGGCTCTCACTTCAAGGGCATATACTACTACACCAAAAACGAGCGCCCCATCGACATCGAGGGCGACATCGACGAAGATGGCCAGCTGACGCTCACCGAGACCGTGGTCGGCGACGTCACCGGGCAGTTCCTGGGCGAGTTCAACGGCTATGGCTACTCCGGCTACTGGATGAGCCCCGATGGAGAAAAAACTCTGATTTTCAAGCTCGAAAAAGAATGAACGCTATGAGAAGAATTTTGCGGGCCCTTCTGCCTGTGCTCGCCATGTGCATCGCCACGGCGCTATCGGCCCAAAGCTTTCCGCCGTCGAAATTTCCCGCTCCCGTAAAGGTCATGACCGACGCCGGCGTGGCGCAGTACTGGAACGTGAAAAGAATCATGTGTCTGGGCAAGTCGGGCGGCGGCTATAAATTCCGCATCTTCGGCCAGGCCGAAGCCACTACCGGCAGCCAGACGATAGAAATGTTCTACATCCTGCCCGGCAACAAGCTCCAGACTGCCGGCGCCTACCGCTTCCCCGCCATAACAAAGGGCGAGGCGTTTCAATTCGACATCGTGAGCGCGTATACGGGCTATGCCCCGCGCAGTTTTCTCGGCTTCATGATCATGGACGAGAATCTGAAAGTGGCGGAGACGCCGGCGCCACCTGCAGTTGAGGAAATCAACCTGGTAGAGGAAGAAGTGGCTCTGCCTGAGAAAGCCGCCCCGGAACCCGAAGACAACGAAATCTACGATAAAGTGGAGACCGAGCCCGTCTTTCCCGGCGGCCTGGCCGGGATATTCCGCCACATAGGCGCCCACATGAAATATCCTCCCCTTGCTGCCGAAAACGGCGTGCAGGGACGTGTGGTCGTGGGGCTGGTGGTCGAGAAAAACGGCACGGTGAGCAATGTCAAGGTGCTGAAGGGCGTGAGCGCCGAGCTCGACAAGGAGGCCGTGCGCGTGGTCAATACCTTGCCGGCATTTTCATCGCCCGGCAAAATCAACGGCCGCCCCAAGAGAACGAGAATCAGCATTCCCATAACCTTCAAATTGAGTTGTTGAGCGATATATTATTAGTGATAGGAGGCATAATCGCCGTAGTGATTGTGGCCCGGCTGCTGCTCACGGCGCTCGGAGCCGCCCTGGCTATCGTCGAGATAGCATTCGTGTGGTGCCTGCCGGCGATTGTGCTCGGAGCCCTCACCTGGTGGCTTTTCGACAAGCTGTGGATAGGCGCCGCCATCGGTGTTGCATGGTCGATATACAAGACCATAAAGGCGAAAGGCGTGGGGTGGGCCGTGATAGACACGGGCTCCGGCGGCGGTTCGTCACGCCCGGCAGCGGGCTCGCGGGCCTATCCGGCCGCGTCGGCATCGCCGTCATCGCCGGCCGACAGTTCCGTAAGGCAGGAATTCCTGCGCCAGGCCCGGGCCCACGAAGCCGAGGCCATCAGCTATCAGCGCCAGGCCGACGAGTGGAAATCCAAGGCCGAGTCGGAGGAACGCGACGCCCACTACTACCGCTACGGCAGCTATCCCGACCCCGCCCGGGCCGCCGAATGCATGTCGCGCGCGGCCACGTATATGTCCAACGCAAGAAACTGCCAGGAGAAGGCCAACTGGCATTACGAACAATTCCGTCGCGCAAGCGACAACGCATAAGAAGATATGAAACAGTTATTACTTCCGGCAATTGCCGCGCTGCTGCTTGCATGCGGCGCGTGTGCCGACGACGCGGCAGGCTTCAAAGGCCGCTGGGAGCACTCCGTCTCCGACGAAGAATCGGTCGAGGAATACGTTCTCCTGCTCGACCCCGCGGGCAAGAACGTGAATTTCGACGGCTATGAGGGTGCGGCAGGCGTGATACGCTCGCATGTCGACCTCGGCGGCTTTGAAGGCACCACCTCGGCCGAAATCATCGAGTTCGAGGCCCGCGGAAACACTGCCCACATCAAGTATCGCCACGCCGAAACCGGCGAGATCCACCGCGCGGAGCTGACGCTCGACCCCGCGGGAGAGGAGCTGCGCTGGGAATACCGCGGGCTGTATAAGACGGGCGCCAACACGCCCAAGGAATACGCCGCCTCGGATTTTGAAAATCCCATGTATCTCGAGCCGAACGACGCAAAGCTGACAAAAACCGGCGATTTCCCGGACTGACCGGCTCCACGCGAAAATGCACCGGGCCGCGCGGATTGGTTCCGCGCGGCCCGGCGTGTTGTGGAGCGGCTTATTTCAGCTCGGCGGGAGCGGTGTAGAGGATGTAGGAGGCAAGGGGGGCGGCGGTGCCTTCGAGCAGGCCGTTGCGCACCTTGAAGGTGGCGCCGTGCACGGCGTCGGTATAGCTGCCGTCGGGCAGGGTGGTGTCGAGGCGCACGCGCTGCCGGGCGTCGGAGAAGTTCACGATGGCTGCGCCTTCTTCGCCGCGGGCCACTTCCACCACGGCGCCGTCCTTCGACGTGAAGATGTGCTCCACGCGGCCGTTCATGGCGCGGCGGAAGGCGTTGGCGGCCACCACTTCGGGATGGCGGAACTCGTCGTTGCCGCGGGCGCCTATGCGGTTGTTGCCCCAGTAGTTCTCGCGGGTGCTTCCGGCCGGGCGGCTGAAGAACAGCGGCCGGCCGTGCTGGCGGGCCGTGAGGAACACGAAGCCGGCGCGCACCTGGTCGTCGGTCATGCCGGCCGACTCATGCTCGTTGCAGTAGGTGTCGTGGCTCTCCACCCACGTCACGAGCTGCGACGGGCTGGCGGGGTGGTGCCAGTGCGAGAGGTCGGCGGCGTCGTAGCTGCCGGCGCGCAGTGCCTGGCGCAGTGCGTGGCCGTAGCCGCTGGCCACGAGGTCCATGTACTCGGCATATTCCTTTTCCTTGACGTTGCGGTCTTGCAGCACCTCGCCGTAGATGTAGAGGCTGTCGGGCATGAGCAGCGACAGACCCTTCACGGCCTCGCGGCCGGTGGCCACGTCCCAGAAGTTGTTGCGCTCGGCGCGGGGGTCGAGGGGGTCGGAGGGCAGGCCTATGTGCTTGGCCGTGTCGTAGCGGAAGCCGCGGGCGCCCAGGTTGATGAGGTCGTTGACGTACTGCATGTAGTAGTACTGGAAGTCGGGGTTTTCGGTGTTCACGTCCGGGAGGCCGCCCATTTTGCCCGTGGTGCACTGCTCGCGGTCGTTGTAGTCGATGATGTCCGTGAGGCCGTTGGCGTGGAACAGGTTGTCGTGGCCGCCCACGGCATTGTCCAGGCCGGGGAGCACGGCCGTGTGGTCGACGGCGGTGTGGTTGGGCAGCACGTCCACGATCACCTTCACGCCGTGGGCGTAGGCGCTGTCGCACATGGCCTTGAAGGCGTTGCGGTCGCCCAGCATGTAGTTGCCTATGGTCCAGTCGGTGGGCTGATAGTAGTAGTACCACTTGCCGCGCACGCTGTCGCCGGGCTGGCTGTAGAGGGCCATGCCGCCGCCTTCGCCCACATAGCATGCCTGGGCGGGCGAGGTCTGCACGTAGGCATAGCCTGCGGCGGCGATGTCGGCCATGTTGGCGGCGATGGTGTCGAAGCTCCACGACCATGCGTGGAGAATCACCTCGTCTTCGGAGGGGGCTGTGGCCGGGGCCTTTGCACCGGCGTGGGCGGCCGTGGCAAGAATGGCCGCCGGAAGTATCAGTCTGAGTTTCATGGATGAAAATTTGTAAGTATGATATCGCAAAGTTACGCAAAAACTTCGAGTTTCCGCACTTCCCCTCCCGATTTTTGGGCAACCGGACAGCCCCGCGGCCGCACGCACGGCCACCACGCCCCATCGGGCGCTGTGCTGTCGCGAAAAATTCGTAACTTTGCAATGCAGTTAAGGTAAAATATGAAAGGTTCGTTTTCCAAGGACAGGGTTGTAGGTTTCCTGTGGCAGCATGTGCTGTTGATTCTTTCGATGTATTTCATGACATTAGGCGTGGCGCTGTGCGTGCGGTCCAATTTGGGCAGCGGCGTGATATCGGCCATTCCCATGTCGTTCACCCTGGCCGGCGAGGAGGGCCTCGCCCCCGGCTGGACCATAGGCGGCTACACCAACGTGATGAACTTCGTGCTCGTGGGCGCCCAGCTTCTCATCCTGCGCCGCCGCTTCGAGCCCGTGCAGCTGTTTCAGTTAGTTGTGGGCGTGGTGTTCGGCGCGTTGCTCGACGCCAACATGTGGGTCACCTCATGGTTTTCCACCTACCAGTCGCTGCCGGCGCAGATTATTGCCCAGCTGGCGGGCGCTACCATTCTGGGCTGCGCCGTGGCCGCCGAAATACGCTGCGGCTCCGTGACGATGCCCGGCGAGGGCATCCAGGTGGCCATCGCGCGGGTCACGGGCAGGCCGTTTCCCGTGGTGAAGATAGCCGTGGACACCACGCTCGTGGTGCTGGCCGTGGCGTCGGGCTACTTCTTCTTCGGCGCGTGGCCGTGGACCGTGGTGGGCCCCGGCACCCTTTTCGCCATGTTCTATGTGGGCTACGTGGTGAAGCTCGTCAATCCCCGCCTGGGCTGGTTTGACCGCCTGCTGGCCTATCGCCCCGGCTTCCGGCGCTACATCTACGGCCTCGCCCGCTTCATCTACCCCCTGCGCCGCCCCTGACGCCGGGGGGCGCAGGGGGTTTTTTTACACAAAGTTTTACACAAAGTTTTACGCAAAGTTGTGATTTTGTTGTTGATATTGAGATATTTTTGCTAAATTTGCAGTGCAGACCGCATGCAGAAGCCCGGTCGGGGCGAGAGCGGCGGGAGGCACTGACATAATGAAAAGGCGTTTATCGACGCTCCTTCTTGACAATCGGAAATCTGGAAAATTTCAATCATGGTCGAGAATGAAGCAAGCGGTAGATGACTTATGTGGATATGTACATCTTGACCCACGGCCGACGCGCGAGCGTCGTTCGGGCGTTATGATACATATACTGCGTGAGGCTTCTGCAAGTTTGCTCGTTCTACCATGATGGGCAATTCCAGAGCCTCCGATTGTGGAACGGGCAACTGGTACAGCTCCACGCATTTTCTTTTATTATATACCGAATAATATGCCGGCGGCGGGAGCCCGCCGGGCGCCTGTCGCGACCACGAAAATATCCTATGCGAACCTCCGACCGAGAGACCAAGCGAATAATATACCTGACAATATGCTTCCTTATTGTGTTGCTTGTGTGCGCCCTTTCATGAAGAAACTGAAGACTGCAGAAGCCCGAGGACACTGGTTATTTACTTATTGTCATTTCCAACACCTATAGTCCTTTCTACATAGTTCTCCGGCTTCTGCAGCCTTTATTTTAATGTATATTGCTGTCCCGCGCGTTTTTTTTGTGACTATTCAGCGTATTGGCACTGTATATGGAAAAAATCGCGCAGAGTACCCCGATAGGGCATTGCCCAATATCATAAAGGAAAGAGAACGAGCCGCCCGTCTGATGGCAGGGCCGGAGGTCCTCCCTTTGGTTAACCGCGGGCGGGTCGCCCGTGGGTAGTCGTATTAACGAAGACAGCCCCGGAAGGGCTGTCCTGCCAGCCATTGAGGTGGGGACACCCCCTCCGGGGCTGCCGCGTGGTGAGCCCATACCCCGCGCGACCCGCGCGGGGTTAACCAGTGGGCGGACCTCCGGCCCGCTCCCTTACAGCATTGCTACTTGTTTGTTCTATAGAAGGCGCAGAGGATTCTTACAAGTAGTTGTGATTCAACAACGGAGAGCGTCGGAGACGCGACATTCCTTAACCTCAGGTCGAGCGCAGCGAGGCCTGAGGGACCGTCCAAAAGGTTCCGGCGCTTCGGAGATGCGCTGTTTTCACACACAGATTTGTGTAATGACATCGCCTCTTCGATGCGTCTTTGAGGGGGTGGACGCTTAAAAAGCGTCCCTCCACTGATTTTCAGCACTTTTTTTCTATGCGCGAGGGGGCGGAGATTGCGGGTAACTATTCAGCCAATTGAGAAAGAACGCGCCGGAGAGCGCGTTCCGAGCTATAGCCGTGGGGTAAGCGTAGCGCACCCCGCGGTTACAGCCGCCCCCTCTCCACCCCCTTTTGCGCGCGGCGACCAGCCGCGCGCAAAAGGGGGAATCAGGCTCGCATGCCCCCGCTCGGGCTACGCCCTCGGGGGGCGCTCGCCGGATAAAAAAACGAAGGGGGTTCTTCTGACCGCGGGGTGCGCTACGCTTACCCCACGGCTATG
>CAYUUN010000046.1:0-20927 GCA_964447895.1 uncultured Bacteroides sp.
GGCACCCCGCTACGCGGAGTTTTCGCTACGCGGGGGCTGCGCATGTGGCTTCAGTTCTATAGTAGGTACGGAGAATTATATAAAGAGCTGACAATCTGGGTTAAAGAGCGTCGGAGACGCGACGTCCCTTAACCTCAGGTCGAGCCCTGCGAGGCCTGAGGGATCACCCCAAAAGGCTCCGGCGCTTCGGAGATGCGCTGTTTTCTCACACGCATTTGGGCAATACTATCGCGCTCTCCGGCGCGCCATTCTCTCTGATTTTCAGATATATAAATAATAGCTCTGCGCCTTTGCGCGATTTTCCCTGCCTGCAATCCGCCGCTGAATTGTCACAGGATTGCAGAAGTTTGAAAAAAAATAGCTAAATTTGCTAAAATATTCAAGTCAAACGTCATATGCTGTATTCCATGACCGGTTTCGGCAAGGCAACTGCCGAGACCGACGGTGTGAAAATCACCTTTGAAATAAAGACTCTCAACAGCAAGCAGCTCGACCTGGTGCTGCGCATGCCGGGCGCTTTTCGTGCGCGCGAGGGCGCCGTGCGCGACCTCATCGGCGCCGCCCTCGAGCGGGGCAAGGTGGAGGCCACGGCCACCATGGAGCAGACCGAGGCCACGGCCTCGGTGGAGCTCGACACCGACACGCTGGCGGCCTACAAGGCGCAGATAGAGCGTGCGTCCCGGGCCCTGGGCATCGACACGCCCACCGACTGGTACGGCGTGCTGCTGCGCATGCCCGATGTGTTCCGCACCGTAGCGCCCGCCGACAGCAGCGAAGCCGAGTGGACGACCCTGACCGCGGCCCTCTCCGAGGCTGCCGAGGCCTGCATGGCCCACCGACGCGCCGAGGGAGAGCGCCTGGAGGCTTTCTTCGCCGAGCGCATCGACGGCATAGCCGCGCTGCTGGCCAGGGTGGACGCCTTCGAGGCCGAACGCGTGCCGCGCATCCGCGCCCGCATCGAGGAAGCCCTGGCCAAGCTGGCCGAAATCGACTACGACCGCGGGCGCCTCGAGCAGGAGATGATTTTCTATATCGAGAAGCTCGACGTGAACGAAGAAAAGCAGCGCCTGGCGCAGCACCTGCGCTACTTCCGCGACACGATGGCCGCCCCGGGCCTCTCGCACGGCAAGAAACTGGGCTTCATAGCCCAGGAGATGGGCCGCGAGATCAACACCCTGGGCTCGAAGAGCAACCATGCCGAGATGCAGCGCCTGGTGGTGGAGATGAAAGATATTCTGGAACAAATCAAGGAGCAGGTGCTCAACGTGTTATGAACAAGCAAGGAAAAATAGTAGTGCTCTCCGCCCCCTCCGGCTGCGGCAAAAGCACCATCATAAGCCGCCTGCTGCAGGAGCCCGGAGCGCTGCCGCTGAAATTTTCCGTCTCGGCCACAAACCGCGACCCGCGCCCCGGCGAGACCGACGGCGTGAGCTACCACTTCCTCTCCACCGAGCGCTTCCGCGAGGCCGTGCAGGGCGGTGAGTTCATCGAGTGGGAAGAAGTGTATCCCGGCCGCTACTACGGCACCCTGCGCAGCGAGATCGACAACAAGATAGCCGCCGGGCAGCACGTGGTGCTCGACATCGACGTGAAGGGCGCCCTCAGCGTCAAGCGCCTCTACGGCGACCGCGCCCTTACGCTCTTCATCCAGCCCCCGAGCGTCGACGAGCTGCGCCGACGCCTCGAGGCCCGCGCCACCGATGCCCCGGAGGTGATAGACCAGCGCGTGGGCAAGGCCGAGTATGAGCTGAGTTTCGCACCGCAATTCGACGCCTCCGTGGTGAACGACGACCTCGACACCGCCGTGGAGCAAGCACGCAATATCATCACAAACCACCTTAATAACTGATGCCTACACAGGAAACCATAGGACTGCTGGGCGGATCGTTCAACCCCGTCCACTCCGGCCACATGATGCTGGCCTCCTACCTCACGCAATGGGGCTACGTAGACAAGGTGTGGCTCACACTGTCGCCCCGCAACCCCCTGAAAGACCCCGCAGGCCTGCTGCCCGACACACGCCGCCTGGCCATGCTCACCATAGCCACCAAGGGCGCGGACCGCATCGCCACCTGCGACATCGAGCTGTCGATGCCCCGACCCAACTACACCATCAACACCCTCGACCTGCTGGCGCGCCGCTACCCCACGAAGCGCTTCAAGCTGGTGATAGGCAGCGACAACTGGCAGATTTTCGACCGCTGGCGCGAGGCCGAGCGCATCCTCGAAGACTACGGCGTGATCGTGTATCCCCGCCCGGGCTTTCCGGTGGACGACCCCAACGTCGACGGCATGGAGCTGGTGTCGCCCATCACGGCCGACATCAGCAGCACGCAGGTGCGCGACGCCATCGCCCGCGGCCGCGACATGACCTACTTCCTGCCCCCGGGCGTGTACAAGTACATCGTCGACAACAAGCTATACAAGAAATGAGCACCCTTCAGCCCGGCGAGCTTGCCTTCCTGGCCCTCGCCAACGAATACTGCGCCACCCTGGAAGGCGCCCGCGACACCGACCGCTACACCTTCACCGGCGCCATGCTGCGCCTGCTGCCCCGCATATACATCGCCGCCTCCGACCTGCGCCGCGACGACACGGCCATGACCGACGCCGGAGTGGCCGACGCCCTCGACGAAGACTACTACAACGCCGTGCGCGACGCCGTGGCCGCGCTCATGGGCGAAGACGACGCCTATCTCGAGGTGTTCGAGCAAGACATGAAATACAGCGACACGCCCATAGGCGCTAGCGTGGCGGAGGGCCTGGCCGACCTCTTCCAGGTGCTCTACAACATCGTGCAGACGGCCCGCGACGCCACCCCCGAGCTCATTGCCGAAATCATCCCCGGCGTGCGCGAAGACTTCGCCGACTACTGGAGCCAGACGCTGTGCAACGTGCTCCGCGCCATCAACAAAATCCACTACTCCACCGCCCTATGAAACATTCCGGCCTTATCGACGACCTGAAGGCGTTTCTCGACGCCTCGCCCGTCAACTTCCTGGTCGTGGCCGAGCTGCGTCGCCGCCTCGAGGCCGCAGGCTTCACCGAGCTGCGCGCCACCGACGCCTGGACCATCCGGACCGGCGCACGCCACTATGTCACGGCCAACGGCTCGGCGCTCTTCGCCTTCATTGCCGGCGACGCCCCCGCCAGCGCCGGCGTGCGCATAATCTCGGCCCACAGCGACTCGCCCTGCTTCCGCGTGAAACCCCGCTGCGAGATGCTGTGCGACGGCGGAATCGTGAAGCTCAACACCGAGGTGTACGGCGGCCCCATCCTCTACACGTGGTTCGACCGCCCGCTGTCGCTGGCCGGCCGCGCCATCCTGCGCGGCGCCGACGTGCTCCACCCCGAGCAGCGCGCCGTGTGCTTCCGCCGCCCCCTGCTGGTGATTCCCCACCTGGCCATCCACTTCAACCGCGCCGTGAACGAGGGCAATCCCCTGAGCCGCCAGAAAGACATGCTGCCCGTGCTGGGACGCGTCGACGACCCCGCCGAGGTCCACGGCCTGCTTCGCCGCATGGTGGCCGCCGAGCTCGACGTGGAGCCCGCCGAGCTGCTCGACTTCGACCTCTCGCTCTACACCGTGGAGGGCGCCTCGACGCTGGGCCTGAACGACGAGTTCATATCCTCCGGACGCCTCGACGACCTCAGCATGGTGCACGCCGCCCTCACGGCCCTGCTGCAGTCGCAGGGCAGCGGCGCCACGCGCGTGATGGCCATCTTCGACAACGAGGAGACCGGCTCCGGCACCAAGCAGGGCGCCGCATCGCCCGTGCTCGAGCAGCTGCTGAGGCGCCTCAACGCAGCCTTGGGCGGCTCCGAAGAAGATTTCTACCGCTCCATGGCCGACTCGTTCATGATTTCGGCCGACAACGCCCACGGCGTGCACCCCAACTACGTGGAGAAATACGACCCCACCAACCATCCCGTGCTGGGCGGCGGCCCCGTGATAAAGATCAACGCCAACTGCAAGTACATGACCGATGCCGACTCGGCCGCCGTGTTTGCCTCCGTGTGTGAGCGCGCCGGGGTGCCCGTGCAGTACTTCGTGAACCACAGCGATGTGGCCGGCGGCTCCACCCTGGGCAACATCCTCACGTCGCAGATTCCGCTGCGCGGTGTCGACATGGGAGCCGCAGTGTGGGCCATGCACTCCGCCCGCGAGACGGCATCGACGGCCGACCACGAGTACACCGCGCGTGCATTTACGGAATTTTTCAACTGCTGACTCAAGAAAAAATGCTAAATTTGCGTGCGTGAAAACCGATGATGAAATACGCCGGATGAGTGTCTACCGCCGCGGCGCCCGCGATGGCGCGTGGATGGGGCTCGTGCTGTGCGCGCTCTTCGCGTCGTGGGCGCTGTCGATGCGCTACCCCGCCGCCGCGCTGGCCTTTCCCATTCTGGCCATAGCCGTGCCCGTGATGGCCTGCCTGCAGCTGCGCCGCAGCTACCGTATCGACCTGGGCATGAGCACCTTCTCGGCCCTGTGGATGCAAGGCATCTGCATCTTCTTCTTCGGCACGCTGCTCATGGCCGCCCTGGCGCTGGTGTGGCTGCGCTGGTGGGAGCCCGGCCTCATCCGCGAGTCGCTGCTCAACGCCGCCGATGTCTACGCCACCATCGACAGCCCGGACGCCCGCAAGCTGGCCGCCGACGTGCACACCATCATCGACAAGGGCATAGTGCCCCGCCCCGTCGACGTGGCTCTGGCCCTGCTCTGGGCCGGCGTGTTCTCCGGCTCTATTCTCTCGCTCCTGTGTGCCGCCGTGCTGCGCGCCACGGGCTTTAAAAAATAATGGATATGGATATATCAGTTGTAGTGCCCCTTTTCAACGAAGCCGAATCGCTGCCCGAGCTCGAGCAATGGATCGAGCGCGTGATGAAAGAGCACGGCTTCAGCTACGAAATAATATTTGTGAACGACGGTAGCACCGACGATTCCTGGCAGGTGATCAAGCAGCTGGCCGCCGCCAATCCCGCCGTGCACGGCGTGTGCTTCAGGCGCAACTACGGCAAGAGCCCGGCCCTGAACGTGGGCTTCCGCAAGGCCCAGGGCGACGTGGTGATCACCATGGATGCCGACCTGCAGGACTCGCCGGACGAGATTCCGGAGCTCTACCGCATGGTCACGGAAGACGGCTACGACCTCGTGAGCGGCTACAAGCAGAAGCGCTACGACCCCCTGAGCAAGACCATCCCCACCAAGCTGTTCAACGCCACGGCCCGCCGCGTGAGCGGCATACACAACCTGCACGACTTCAACTGCGGCCTAAAGGCCTACAAACGCAAGGTGGTGAAGCACATAGAGGTATACGGCGACATGCACCGCTACATTCCCTACCTGGCCAAGCTGGCCGGCTTCAACCGCATAGGCGAGAAGGTGGTGCAGCACCGCGCCCGCAAGTACGGCAAGACCAAATTCGGCCTCGACCGCTTCGTCAACGGCTATCTCGACCTGATGACGCTGTGGTTCACAGGCAAATTCGGCGGCAAACCCATGCACTTCTTCGGCCTGGTGGGCTCGCTGATGTTCTTCCTGGGCCTGGTGGCCACGGCCATCGTGGGCTTCGGCAAACTCTACCACATGCACGCCGGCCACCCCTACTCGCTGGTGACCGACTCGCCCTACTTCTACCTGGCCCTGACGCTCATGCTGCTGGGCTCGCAGCTCTTCCTCGCCGGCTTCGTGGGCGAGCTGGTGGCCCGCAACGCCCCCGGCCGAAACCACTACGAAATCGAGGCCGAAACCACCACTGAAACTCAAGACTAAACACATCATCTCCCATATATGGAACTCAATTCTTTCGCACAGTTTGCCAGCCTCGTGGACTCGCGCCACAGCTGCCGCCGATATAAAGACACCCCCGTGGGCCGCGATCTCATCCGCACCGTGCTCGACACCGCCCGCCTGGCCCCCTCGGCCTGCAACCGCCAGCCCTGGAGCTTCATAGTGCTCGAGGGCGAGGAAGGCCGCGAGATAGCCTATCGCGCCTATCGCCGCGACTGGATAAAGGAAGCGCCCGTGTTCATAATCGTGTGCGGCCACCACGACGAAGCCTGGCACCGCCCGGCCGACGGCAAAGACCACACCGACGTGGACGTGGCCATAGCCACCGAGCACATCTGCCTCACGGCCACCACCCTGGGCCTGGGCTCGTGCTGGGTGTGCAACTTCGAGCCCGACGTGCTGCGCCACGACCTCGGCCTGCCGGCATCCGTAGAGCCCGTGGCCATCATTCCCCTGGGCTATCCCGGCTACGACGAAAAGGCGCCTGCACGCCAGCGCAAGCAGCTCGACGAAATTGTGCAATGGGGCGTAAAGAAGGACTGACAGCCCTCGCGGCAGCCCTCGCCCTGGCAGCCTGCAACACCAGCGGCTGCCTCGACAACCGCAGCGCGCTGCCCCTGGCCGAGTTCCGTTCCTCGGCCACAGGCACCGTCATATCCGTAGACTCGCTGGAAGTGGCCGGCATCGACGCCCCGGACGGCGCCGTCCTGAGCCTGCCCGTGCCGGCGAAAAGCCAGCTCTACCTGCCCATGCGGTCGACGGAGCAGTCCACCGCCTGGCGCTTCATCTACCGCCACAAGGCGCTCGACTTCGAGGAGTATGTCGACACCGTGGCCTTCGGCTACACAAGCATCCCCTACTTCGCCTCCGAGGAGTGCGGCGCCACGTATCGCTACCGCGTGGACCGCGTCAGCACCACCCACCACCTCATCGACAGCGTGGTGATGGCCGACTCGCTCATCACCAACATCGACCAGGTGAGCATCCTCATCTATTTCCGCACATCCACCGGGGAGGGTGACGACGAGCAATGAAGCCCATAGCCCGCATAGCCATCGCGGCCGTGCTGCTCGTGCTGTGGGCGCTTCCCGCCGGGGCACAGCGCCGCATCACGCCGGTCAACACCGCGGCCACCGCCACGCAGAGCCTCAACGAGCTGCGCGACGACACCGCCCACATCAACGCACGGCGCCGCGCTCGCTCCAGCAGCTACGTGAACGACGCCGGCATGGTGGTGTGGGTCGACACCATCACCGGCGACCAGTGGGTCGATTCCATGGCCCCGCGCGCCGGAATCCCCAAGATGGAGTATCCGCTGCTGCAGTCGGTGTCGGTGGGCGTCGACATCTGGGACGCCGCCATGAGGCTCTTCGGCCAGGATTTCGGCCTCGTGGGCTTCTCGGCCGAGCTGAACATGCACAACCGCTACATCCCGGTCTTCGAGGCCGGCCTGGGCACCGCATCGCACCGCCCCTCCGGCATGGGCTATCACTACCGCTCGCCCATGGCGCCGTATTTCCGCATAGGCGCCAACTACAATTTCCTCTACAACAGCAACCCCGCCTATATGTTCGTGGCGGGCCTGCGCTACGGCTTCTCGGCGTTCAACTGGGAGGTGCGCGACATCGACGTGGAATCGTCCTACTGGGACGAAACCGCCGTCACGTCCATTCCGTCGCAGAATGCCACCGCCGGCTGGCTTGAGATATGTTTCGGACTGCGCGTGAAGCTCGGTGGCCCCGTTTCGGCCGGCTGGATGCTCAAGTATCACAGCATGCTCCACTGCACCGCGGGCGCCCATGGCAAACCCTACTACGTGCCGGGCTACGGCTCGCGCAACGGCGCCCTCACCGGAGCCTTCTACATCACCTACACCCTGCCCTTCCGCCACAAACCCAAATCCCCCGCCCCGGAGGAAAAAGACTTATAAGACTTATAATATTTATAAGTTACTCCGCTACGAAGATGGAGAAGTTGACGGAGCCGTAGCTGCGGTGCTCGCGGAAGCCGGGGAGGGCTGAGAAATCGTGGGTGCGGTTGTGCTCCACAATCACTATCGTGCCGGGCTTGAGCATCCTGGAGCCTAAGATGGCGCCGGGCACCTCGCCGAAGCCGGGCATGTCGTAGGGCGGGTCGGCGAAAATCACGTCGAACGTGGCGGTGCAAGTCTCCACGAAGCGCAGGGCGTCGCCGCGCACGAGGCGCAGGTTCGTGGCGTTGAGCTGCTGCGCCACCTTGCGTATGAAATTGTACTGCACGGAGGCTTTCTCCACGGCCGTGACTTCTGCGCATCCGCGCGACAGAAACTCAAAGCTTATGGCACCGGTGCCGGCGAAGAGATCGAGAGCCGTGGCGCCCTCGAGGTCTATCATGTTGTCGAGCACATTGAAGATGTTCTCGCGCGCAAAGTCGGTGGTTGGGCGCGCCGAGATATTGCCGGGCACGTCGAAGCGGCGCCGGCCGTATTTGCCTCGTATTATTCGCATAGCGGAAGAATTAGCAGGGGGAAAGGAGTGTCCGGGCCGGCACCTTCGGCGGGCATTCCGGCGGGTAGCACCCACGTCATCACATTAGGCGCGAAGGCCCGCAGGGCCTCGGCCATGGCGTCGCGCGCGGCTGCCTCGCCGGCCACTGCAAACTGCAGTTCGGCCGACACTATGCCGCACACCTGGGCCAGTGCCGCGGCATAATAGGCCATGTCGGCAGCCGAGGTGCAGCCGTAGGACGTGGCCCCCAGCAGGCTGCCGTCGGCGGCAAACGCCATCAGGTCGACGCCCGCGCTCCACGCCGAGGCGCACACGCGGGGCCGGCCGGCCTTGCGGCCGCGGGTGGCGAAATAGCCCGTCTCCGGCACCAGTGCATGACACACGCGCGCATCGGGGAAGGTGCGGCCCGTGAAGGCCAGCACATCGGCCGGCAGGGCCGCCATGATGGCCGCATCCGTGCCGGCCACGTCGGCGGAGACGAGCGCCAGCGGACGCTCGGGCGCGGGCCACAGCAGCCGCGCGGCAGCCTCGCGCGTGTCGGTGTCGGCGGCCACATCGGCGGGCAACACCGTGAACTGCGGGGTGCGCAGCAGCAGCGCCACACTCTCGAAATCGGCCAGCAGCAAGGGGTTGTCGTAGACGGCCTCTTCCAGCGCCCGCAGGGGCTCAAGGCTCTGCTGCAGGGCAATGCGTCGGCACAGCATGGGCTCGTCGGCCACGCTGCTCACGGCCACCACGTCGAGCGTGGCCGCGGCGCTGTCCAGCAGCATACCCAACCGCCACAGGCGCGGGTTGGCAATCGTAGCCACGGAGAGTATGTCGGGCGCGCCGCTCATCAGTATTGCTCGGAAGCGTTGGGGAAATCGCCGTTCTTGACGTCGTCGATATATCGGCCCACGGCGGTGTTAATTTCGCTTCCCAGGTCGGCGTAGCGGCGCAGGAACTTGGGCGAGAAGCCCTTGTTGAGGCCCAGCATGTCGTGCACCACCAGCACCTGGCCGTCGCATCCGGCGCCGGCGCCTATGCCTATGGTGGGGATGGTGAGCTCTGCCGACACGCGCGCTGCAAGCGCAGCGGGAATCTTCTCCAGCACCAGGGCGAAGCAGCCTATTTCCTGGAGCATCTTGGCGTCGGCTATGAGTTTTTCGGCCTCGTCGTCGCTCTTGGCGCGCACGGCATAGGTACCGAACTTGTTGATGCTCTGGGGCGTGAGGCCCAGGTGGCCCATCACAGGGATACCGGCCGAGAGGATGCGCTCGATGCTCTCGCGCACCTCCGAGCCGCCCTCGATCTTCACGGCCTCGGCGCGGCTCTCCTTCATGATGCGCACGGCCGAGTGCAGGGCCTCGAGCGAGTCGCCCTGATAGCTGCCGAAGGGCATGTCGCACACCACGAGCGCGCGCTCCACACCGCGGCCCACACACTGGGCGTGGTAGATCATCTGGTCGAGCGTGATGGGCAGCGTGGTGGCATTGCCGGCCATGACGTTGGAGGCCGAGTCGCCCACGAGGATGGCGTCGATGCCGGCCTCGTCGAGAAGCTTGGCCATGGTATAGTCGTAGGCCGTGAGCATGGATATCTTTTCACCCTTCGCCTTCATGGAAATGAAGCGCGAGGTGGTCACTTTCTTCTTGTCGTCGGTAGTATTGGTAGACATGGTTATATATACGTTTAACTGGGCAAAATTAGCTATTTTTTTCCACTATTCATTCCGCCAAAGCATTTTTTTGCGTAACTTTGCGCAATCGCAATACCGCGGTTGCATAATTTTTCAAAAAATGCAAGTAATAAATTTTGCCGAGACACCGTCGCTGCTCAGCCGCTACATGATGGAGATGCGCGACGCCACCGTGCAACGCGACCCCATGCGTTTTCGCCGCAATCTCGAGCGTGCCGGCCAGATAATGGCCTATGAGATAAGCAAAACGCTGCGCTACCGCAAGGAAGAAATCACCACCCCGCTGGCACCCTGCATGTGCGACGTGCCCGACGAGCAGGTGGTACTGGGCACCATCTTCCGCGCCGGCGTGCCCTTCCACCAGGGCTTCCTGCAATATTTCGACTATGCCGAGAACGCTTTCGTGTCGGCCTACCGCAAATACAAGGAAAAAGAAAACTTCGACGTGCTCATCGAATATCTGGCATCGCCGCTGCTCGATGGCAAGACGCTGATTCTGTGCGACCCCATGCTGGCCACAGGCGCCTCCATGGAGCTGAGCTTCCGCGCGCTGCTCACCAAGGGCACGCCGGCCCGCGTGCACGTGGCATCGGTGATAGCGTCGCAGGCAGCCGTCGACTATATCAAGCGCACCTTCCCCGAGAACACCACCATCTGGGTGGGCGCCATCGACGAGCACATCAACGACCACAGCTACATCGTGCCCGGCCTGGGCGACGCAGGCGACCTCGCCTACGGCACCAAGGACTGACGCACCACGGCCAGGCCATCGCAGGCCACAAGCACAGCGAAGCGCCTCGCAGCCCCTCCGGGGGTTGCGACGGTAGCTTCGTTTTTTTCATGTCCGAGCGGCAGGCGTATGTCGCGCCGGAAGTCGAGCCCGGGCGTGAGGGCAGCCTTGTAGAGGGCCTCTTTCAGCGTCCAGGCCTGCAGCAGGCCCTCGGGAGACGCGCCGTAGACGGCCATCTCGGGCTCCGATAGCACGCGGGGCGCAACGCGGGCCAGCTGGGCTCGGGGCGTCTCGACGTCGATGCCCACTGGCGCATGGGGGCACACGGCCAGCGCGGCATGGGTGCGTGAGTGCGACACGGATATGAAAGGGCCGCCGTCCACCACGGGCGCGCCATCCGCGGTGTGGCGCAGCACGGCGCCCGGAAGCGCGCGTGCGAGCAGCGCGGCCACCGCCGCCTTCTCGGCCTCGCGGCGCGGGGCCGGGGCGGGCAACGGGCACAGGTAGACCCGCACGTCTTCTATTTGTCGTTCCTCAATCAATTCTATTCTGGCTTGGGATGCTCGTTATTTCGCTGCGCGACGGGCGGGGGTGAGGGTACGGAGCGCGTGGACGATGTCGCGCCGCAGGGCGGCCACGATGGGACGCACGCTGTCGTAGGGCGCCGGCGTGGCTGCCGTGGAGAGGGCGCCGCTTGCCACGCAGTTCATGCCGTCGGTGGCCAGGAACTGCAGCGGGGTGCCGGTGCCGGGGGCCTCGAGCAGCACGCCCTCGAATGTGCTGTCCTGCGACGTGATGTGCGTGGTGGAGGCCGGCGCGCCGTTAAGGTTCAGGCTCATGCGCTCGCGGCGATTGGCTATCACGGCCCCCACGCGGTCGGGGTCGGGAGCCACCGTGAGGGTCACATAGAGCTGCATGCCGTAGGCGGGATAGTCGAGGGTGAGCTGGCTGCCGGTGCTGTCGAGGGTGGCCACGGCCGCCGTGCTGGCCTCGAAGGGGATGGCGGCGCCGGCCACGGGGGCGAAGACGCTGTCGGCCACGGCGATGCGCGGATAGGCCCGCGGTCGCGGCACGGGCGCGTTGCTGTCGCTGCCGCCGCAGGCAGCCGCCAGCATCGCGAGCGGCAATATGAAGGCTGCGGGTTTCATTCCTGGGCGTCGGGCATAATCTTCACGCGCACCTCGGTGATGCGGTGGTCGGTCACATCCAGCACCAGGAAGCGGCAGCGGCCGTAGACCAGCGGCTCCTTGTCCTTGGGGAAGTCGCCCTTGATGGCCAGGAGCATTCCGGCCAGCGTCTCGGCGTCTTCTGTTACGGCCTCGTAGTCGGTCTCGTCGAGGCCGGTGATGCGGAAAAAGTCGGTGAGCAGCGTGCGCCCCTCAAACACGTAGGTGTTGTCGCGCAGGCGCTTATAGGTGGCCTCCGGCTCGTCGTACTCGTCGTCGATGTCGCCCACGATTTCCTCCAGCACGTCTTCCATCGTCACGATGCCCTGCGTGCCTCCGAACTCGTCCACCACGATGGCCATGTGTATCTTGAGCTTGCGGAAGTCTTCGAGCAGGTCGTCGATCATGCGGCTTTCGGGCACATAGTAGGGCTCGCGCAGCAGCGTGAGCCAGTCGAAGCCCTCGGCGCGGCGCCCCACATAGGGCAGCAGGTCGCGCGAGTAGAGCACGCCGCGGATGTTGTCCTGGGTGCCGTCGTAGACGGGCAGACGCGAGTAGCCGCTGTCCACCACCACCTGCATCACCTGGTCGAAGGTCATGTCCACGTCCAGGCCCGTGATGTCGATGCGCGGCGTCATCACCTCCGAGGCGGCCGTGTCGCCGAACTTGATGATGCCCTGCAGTATCTCCTTGTCGTCGCCGGCCTTCACGTCGGTGATGTCGAGGGCCGTCGAGAGCTCGTCGGCGGTGACGCTGTCGGTGTGCTTGTTGACGAAGCGCTTCACCAGCCCCGACGACTGCACCAGCACGCCCGAAAGCGGCGAGAACAGTTTCATGAAGAAGCTGATGCCGCCCACGGCGAAGCGAGCCCACTGCATGGGATAGTTGCTGGCGTAGATCTTGGGCATGATTTCGCCGAAAAGCAGGATGAGGAAGGTGAGAATCACCGTCTGGAGCACGAAGCTCCACACCGCCGGCATCCCCTCGAACACGGGGCCGAGGGCGAAGTTGCACAGCACCACGATGGTCACGTTCACCAGGTTGTTGGCTATGAGGATGGTGGCCAGCAGGCGCTCCGGGCGCTCCAGCAGGCGGCGCACACCGGGGCCCGAGGGCGTCTCGTCGAGCTCCTCGCACTGGGCGTTGGTAAGGGAAAAATACGCTATTTCACTGCCCGAGACAAATCCCGAAACCACCAGGGCCAGCAGGGCCACCACGAGGGCCACGGCCTGCCCCGCGGAAAACGCGGGCATCGAGCATAAAAGACAAGGCAATAAATGCACCGGCATCGTGGCCGGCAAAGGCTCTAAATCCAAAGTGAGTGTATATTCGTTAAACATAGCCCGCCGGGCGGGCAAGCGCTGCAAAGTTACCACTTTTCAGCCACATACGCAAATTGAATAATTATCCCTCCCTCCAATTACTCCAATTGCTCCAATTACTCCAATAAATCGCGCCCGCAGCCAGCGGTGCACAGGATTAAAAAAGCGCCCGCTTTCACAAGCGGGCGCTTCCTTGCTGCCGGACAAAATGGTTTTGGAATTGATTGAATAACAGCCGGCAGCTATCCTTATCCTTGTTTTATCTTCCGGTCACTTTGCCCTCGGCGGGATAATAGGCCCACCACGGAGCCGAGGTGGGGCTCGTGATCCACGTGTTGAACTGCGGATAGGCGTCGCTTATCTTGGTGCGTTCGGTGGGCCACTGCCAGTCGCCGCCCATCATGAGCAGCTGCGGGGCTATGGAGCCGTTCTCGTCGGGGCGGCCTATCATGTAGGTGTCCTGTCCCATGGTGAGCTGCGGCATATGGGCGAGACCTCCGGAGTCGCGAGCGTCGATCTGCAGCCTGTTCTCGCGGTCGACGAGCAGGGCGAAACCGTAGAGAGGCACATTGACGGGGGAGCCGTAGGCACCCATGCCGTAATCGTCATTATAGTAGCCGGAGCCCACGTAGAAGTCCTGATACGGGTCGACGGCGAAGGTCACTTTGGCCGCACGGGTGGGCTGCCGCTTGGCGCCCACGTTGACGAATGTCTTGTGGTCCGGCGCTCCCAGCCACTTGTGCACCTCGGTGCCCAGAATGAAGGTGCCCTCGGTGTAGTTGTTGCGGGCGGCCAGGATGCGGGCGTTCACCTCGCTGAGCATCTCGTCGCCCCAGTCGGGGAGCAGGTCGCCCACGGCGCCCACGCGGCCGGTGAAGGTCACGTAGATGGGCAGCGTGCCGCCGGTGGCCAGGGGTTCGACGGTGAACACGCGCACGGCTTCGGCTCCTGCCGTTGCATTCCACATGGTCACGGAGTTGTTGCGGTTCACGGCGTTGACGTCTGTGATCTCTTCGTAGAAGTGGAGCACCACGTCGTTGAAGTCCCAGTCGTCCGTGGCGCCAAGATCTTCGGCAGCCAGGGTCCAGGGATAGGGTTCGGGCACGTCGTCGATATTGTAGAAGAGCTGCAGGCCGTGGGTGGGCAGCACGAGCAGAATCAGGTTGGTGTAGTCGCGCGGCGACGTGTCGCCTCCCCGCGTGGGTGCCGACGAGAATCCCACCATTATGGGCATGTCGCAATAGCGCGGGTCGGTGTGGCCGTCGTTGGTGTTCACGCGGTAGTTGAGCACCTCGAAGTTGCGGCCCGAGAGGGGCAGCTGCATGGTGCTGACGGTGGCATACATCAGATGCTTGAGCGACACGTCGAAGTAGTTTTTGCCCCACACTATCGAGTTCCAGTAGGGCACGGTGCTGCTGTAGCACGAGTTGCCCTCGCCGCTGCGCAGGTCCATGCGCACGGCGGTCTTGTCGTTGGGGTCGTGGGTGAAATTGATTTTCAGACCTTCGGTCACGACGGTACGGGCCGTGGCGGGGTCGTAGGCCTGCGTGAAGGAGCCGTCGTCGTAGACAAAGGCATCTTTGCGCGCGAGCACGTCGGCAGGCGCTATCTCCTCCGTGGAGTAGCCCAGCGCGGGGAAGGGCGCCGTGCCCTCGATGTCGTTGAAGGGCACCACGTAGCCGTTGTTGGCCACGTCGTACTGCATGATTTTCAGCCTGTAGTCTTTGTTGCCGGCATTGTCGGTGCGCCACCACAGCGGGAAAATCATATATTCGAGGTCGCCGAAGCCCCACATGCCCTGCGCGTCCTTCCTAAAATCGGTGGCGCCCAGGCCGGTCTCGCCGAAATATACGTGGATGTCGTCGCTGATATAGGGGTCGATGGTGCCATCGCCGGTGTCGCAGCCCATGTACCAGAAATCGGTGCTCTCCTGCCCCACGGGGTGGGCGGCGAAGTATTCGTTCAGGAAATCTTCGGGGCGGAACGTGAGCACGGGAGCCTCGTCGTCGTTGAGGCTGAAGCCCAGCGACACGGAAGTGCCGAGATTCTGGTCGCTCAGGTCCCAGCCGCGGCCCTGCGGGGCGCCCATGAGCTCGTCGAGGTCCACGAGGTCGTCGATGCCTGCCTCCCGGCTGAATCGGCCGCTGCGCACCTTCAGGCGCTCCACGCCGGCGGGCAGCGTCACGGGCAGGGAGTGTGTGCCGGGGGTGAGGTTGACGTTGGCAAAGCGGTATTCCTTGCCGTCGACCTCGGCGGTCACGAGCACGTGGCCGCCGGTCTTGGTGGTGACGCGCAAGCCGGCGCGCACGGCGGTGGCATAGCTGTGGCCCGCGGCGGGCACACCGAACTCCTTCACGAAGTTGCGGTCGTAGATTTCGGTCTGCGAGGGGGGCTCGGGTGCGTCCTGCGTGCAGGCTGCCAGCCCGGCCGCCACGGCGAGGGCGCCGATGATGTATATGTTGCTGTATTTCATGAGTCTATGTGGTTTATTTGGATGTTACCTTGCCCGGATTCTTGTCGTCGATCCACGCTGCAGCGGCATCGGGATTCTCAATCCAGGAGGCGAAAGAGGGATAGGCTTCCTTGATGTTGGTTCGCTCGGAGGGCCACTCCCAGTCGCCCTGCACGAGTATCATCTGCGGGGCGGTGAGCTCGGTGTTGTCAGAGGGGCGGCCTATGAGATAGGAGCCGCTGCCCATCGAGAGGGATGGCATGATGCGGAAGCCTTTGTCGGTGTCGTTGAAGGTGTCGATCTTGAGCTCGTCGTCTTTGTCGACCAGCACGGCGAAGCCGAATAGGGTCTTGTTGTTGTCGGACACGGCGTTGGTGTAGTCGAGATGGCGCTCGTCGTTGAGGTCGAGGTCGGTGGGCAGCACGAACTCCACGGACGCGGGCTTCATGCCGTTGCGTGCGGAGCCGGTGTTCAGCGGCTGCTTGTGGGAGGCCGCTCCCAGCCACTTGTGCACCTCGGCGCCCAGCACGAAGGTGCCTTCCTCGCCGGCCTGCTCCATATAGGCCTTGAGGGCGGCGTTTGCCTCGCTGAACATGGTTTCGCCCTCGGCGGCCATCTCGGGCATCTTCTGCACGCTGCGGCCGGTATAGGTGATGTACACGGGCATGGTGCCGCCGGCGGCCTTGGGGGTGACGGTGATCACGCGCACCGACTGCGCTCCGTTGGGGCCGCTGATCATGCTCACACCGCTATATTTATTGGCCGACTTGAGATTGCGTATCACGTCGGTGAACGAGAACACCACGTCGTTGAAGTCCCAGTCGAAGCTGCCTCCCAGGTCTTCGGCTGCCAGCGTCCACTCCATTGCCGGCGGCAGGGCGCTGTATGTGTCGGCCAGCGAAACGCCCTCGCGATAGTTCACGTGGGGCGTCACGAAGAACACCACCTCGTCGTACTGGCGGTCGCTGCCGTCGGCCGGCCCGTCGGGCTGGCTGCAGAAGCCCAGGAAGAAAGGCGAATCGGGCACCTTGAGCCCCAGGAAATACGGGGTGGCGTTGTGCCACACGTCCCTGTTGGAGGAGGTGGCGTTGATCCACTCGCCCTGGCTGCCGTACTTGCCGGTTTTGGAGATGTCGAGCTCGGGGTCGTAGACGTATTTGATCACGGGCATGCCGTCCTTACGGGGGAGCACTGCCGCACGCTTGGTGCCCACGGTGGCCTGCCACAGGCGGCCGAGGGGCACGTCGTAGTAGCTGTCGCCCCACTTGGAGGTGTTGTAGAAAGGCACCGACGACACGAACGAACCGCTCTTTTGGCTCTCCACGGCTATGGCCAGGCGGGGGAAATAGTGGTTCTTGTTCTCATCGGTGTAGCGCTCCATGTGTATCTTCTTGCCGCGCGTGAGCACAAGACGGGCCGGGTTGTTACCCGAGGTCGGAAATGCCGTGTTGCCATAGCTGGTGAGAAACTTCACTCGCTCGCCGGTGGTAGAACCCGGTTTTAGATAATCCTTGTCAATAGGATTCACAGATGCGCTTACGCCATTTGCAGTAGTATACATAAGGTCTGGGAAAGGATTCCAGGTCAGCAGGCTCTTCTTGTCGTCATCGTAGAAATTGATGGGGATGAGGCTGCTTATCTCGTTCTCGCCCTCGCGCACCTTGTGGAAATACACCTGATAGTCTTTATTTCCCTTCTTGTTGGTCTTCCAGTAGATGGGGAAAATGTAGTAGTCGAAGCTGCCGCCGTGGCAGGTCAGGGCCGTTTCGTGAGGGTTGTTCCTGAAATGCATCGTGGGCTGATCGTAGGCCGTGGTTTCTATGACCGTAGGCACATTGGGGTCGGTGTTGTCGCCGGGCGCACCTAAAAGTTGCGCTATCTGGTTGAAGAAATCGGTGGAAAGCTGGGGCTCGTACATCAGATATGGGTCGCCGCCTTCTTCCCTTATCTCGAAGGTCATCTCGGAGTCGTTGTCGGTGTCGATCACCTCGTAGTAGCTGCGGCCCTGGCCGGCAGGAGCCGCGTCGATATCCACCGTGGCATCGGTGGACACTGTGTGGATGCCGCGGCCGGCCGACACCTTGAGCTCCCTGACGCTCGCAGGGATGGTCACGGGCAGGCGGTGCGTGCCGGCGGGCACGTCGAGGTCGGCAAAGAGATAGTCCTTGCCGCCCACTTCGGCCGTGACGGTTACGTGGCCGCCTTTCTTGGTGATCACCTTGAGGCCGGCCGTGCGGGCCATGGCATAGTTATGGTCGGCCGCGGGTACGCCGAAATTGGTGACGAACTCGCGCACGTATTCTTCTTTTTTGTCGTTGGCAGGGGAGATAGGATCGGAGCTGCAAGCTGCTGAAGCAAAGCACAGCAAAGCAATTCCACCCAGCATGAAAGTGTTTTTCATAGACTGGTAAAGTGTTAACATTAATATTTTTAGGGCAAATGTAGGTAGAAATTACCCCCCCCAAATCTGTTAACACTTTTTACACATCTTTAACACTTCAAAACGATCGCAGGATAAATCTTATAAGTCTTATAAGTCTTATAATTCCAATAGCTCCAATTCCTCCAATTCCTCCGATAGCTCCAATAAAATCACCCGCAGGAGAGAGCGATGGCGCCGGGGGCCAGGGGGTGGCGGCAGAGCACGGTGGCGAGCAGGGCGGCGTCGGCGGCCTGGGTCTCGGGGTCAGCGATAGCTATGGTGAGGCCCTCTCCGCGCGCGGGCGCGATACATATATTAATGCGCGTGAAGGCGGGTGCGCGCAAGGCGGCAGGGATGGCTTCGCGAGCCTCCGCCACGGCTGCGGCCACGCCGGAGGTGTCGTGGCCGGCTATCACGAGCACGTCTATTTCCAGCCAGTCGTGCACCAGGGCGGCGGCCACGGCGGCGGGAGGCGTGGCGGGGTCGTAGCAACGGGCGGTGCCGCAAGCACCGGGGCGGGCCAGCGCTGCGGTGCGTGCCCCGGCGGCGGCAAAGGCAGCCGCGCTGGCCTCGACCACGGGCGCCATGTCGCCGGCCACAAGCACGCGGGCGCGCGACAGGCGCAGGTCCAGGCAGCCGCGGGCACTGCGCGCCGGGGTGGTCGCACGCTTGCCGGCGCGATACTCTTCCATTTTGTTTTCCAGATAGTTGTCGGCCATAATGAAGTTTTTTAAAATAAAATCGGCGCGTCGTCTGCGACGTGCCGATTTTACTTATGCTATTATTCGCTACTGATGCTGAATTATGAGTATGGTGTTTAGATTGGTTTACCGTCTTTCGGTTTGTGATGCAAAATTAGTGATTAATTATTACAATCGCGTGACGGCTGCAATACAATTTCAGCAACGCAGGCGTCAATCAAACGAGCGGGCCATCTTCTGCATCACCTTGGCGGCCGACTGGCGGCGGTAGAGGATATCGTAGACGCCGTCGAGAATGGGCATGGCCACCTGATAGCGGCGGTTGATGTCGTGGATGCACTTGGTGCCGTAGTAGCCCTCGGCCGTCTGCTCCATCTCCATGCGCGCGGCCGTCACGGAGTAGCCGCGGCCTATCATGGAGCCGAAGTTGTGGTTGCGCGAGAAACGCGAGTAGGCCGTGACGAGCAGGTCGCCGAGATACACGCTGTCGCATATCTGCCGCGGACGCGGGTCCACGCTTTCCACGAAGCGGTCCATTTCGCGGATGGCGTTGCTCACGAGCACGGCCAGCGTGTTGTCGCCCATCTTCATGCCGTGGACAATGCCGGCGGCGATGGCGTAGACATTTTTGAGCACGGCGGCATATTCGATGCCGGCCAGGTCGGTGGACGTGACGGTGTGGGTGTGCTTGCCGGCGATGCAGCGGGCGAAGGCGTCGCCCAGGTCGGGGTCGTTGCAGCCTATGGTGAGTATGCTCAGGCGGTCGAGCGCCACTTCCTCGGCGTGGCAGGGGCCGGAGATGCACAGCTGGTGGGCGGCCGGGATGCCGAACTGCTCGGTCATGTAGTCGGTCACGAGCTGGTTGCTGTCCGGCACTATGCCCTTGATGGCCGAAACGATGTATTTATCGGCCAGCGACACATTGATTTTGGCCATGTGGTCCTTGAAGTAGGGCGAGGGCATGGCCAGCAGCAGGGTGTCGGCGCGGCGGCACACCTCGTTGATGTCGCTGGAGAAGATTATGCGGTTGATGTCGAAGTCCACATCGGTGAGATAGGCCGGGTTGTGGCCCAGGCGCTTGAAGTCGTCGATGCGGTCGTCGCGCCGCATGTACCAGTGGATGAGCTCGCAGTTCTGCAGCAGCAGTTTGGCCAGGGCAGTGGCCCAGCTGCCACCGCCCAGCACGGCGATATTTCCGGGAAATGCCATGGCGCGGTTCACTCGTGGCCGGCGGCCGCTGCGGCAGCGTCCACCCATTGTGCTACTTCGTCCTGCGAGGGGTTCTTGAGCCCCAGCTTGTGCTTCTTGTTGAGGCCGCACAGCTCCTGGTGGAGCTTGCCGGGGGCGGCGTCGGCCAGGGAGAGGGCCGTGAGATAGCCGGCCTTCTGCAGGGCAGGCACCCACTCGGCGGCCACGCCCAGGGCCTCGAATGCCTCGGGCTTGTCGCGCTTCTGCACCTTCTCGGGGCGCATCTGCGGGAAGAGCAGCACCTCCTGGATGGCGGTCTGGCCCGTCATGAGCATCACGAGGCGGTCCATGCCTATGCCCATGCCCGAAGTGGGGGGCATGCCGTATTCGAGGGCGCGGATGAAGTCGTGGTCGATGATCATGGCCTCGTCGTCGCCCTTCTCGCTCAGGCGCATCTGCTCCACGAAGCGCTCATACTGGTCGATGGGGTCGTTGAGCTCGCTGTAGGCGTTGCACAGCTCCTTGCCGTTGACCATGAGCTCGAAACGCTCCGTGAGCTCGGGGTTGTCGCGGTGGCGCTTGGTGAGCGGCGACATCTCTATGGGATAGTCGGTGATGAAGGTGGGCTGGATGTAGTGGCCCTCGCACTTCTCGCCGAAGATTTCGTCGATGATCTTGCCCTTGCCCATGGAGGCGTCGACCTCCACGCCCAGGCTGGTGGCCAGGTCGCGCAGCTGCTGCTCGTCCATGCCGGTGATGTCGGCGCCGGTGTGCTCCTTGATGGCCTCGGCCATGGTCACGCGGCGGAAGGGTGTCTTGAAGCTGATGACGTTGTCGCCCACCTTCACCTCGGTGGTGCCGTTCACCTCCAGGCAGATGCGCTCGAGCATACGCTCCGTGAAGTTCATCATCCAGTTGTAGTCCTTGTAGCTCACGTAGATTTCCATGCAGGTGAACTCCGGGTTGTGGGTGCGGTCCATGCCCTCGT
>CAYUUN010000047.1:0-13359 GCA_964447895.1 uncultured Bacteroides sp.
CGCGCCGGAGAGCGCGTTCCGAGCTATAGCCGTGGGGTAAGCGTAGCGCACCCCGCGGTTACAGCCGCCCCTCCACCCCCCTTTTGCACGCGGCAGGTCGCCGCGCGCAAAAGGGGGGAATCAGGCTCGCATGCCCCCGCGTAGCAAAAACTCCGCGTAGCGGGGTGTCTTTAGAATCGAGGTTTCAACATATGGCGCTTAGACGCCCCGCTAAACGCGGAGCTCGTGGCGGGGGGGGGGTACGATAAACCTATGGCTGCGCACCGCTAAACGCGGCACTTGCCATAGGCTAACTCCGGCGCACCGCGTTAAGCGGTGCCGACGCGGCTACGCCGCTGAACACGCAGAGGCGGATACTTTTGCTTCTTTACGGCCCTGTTTGCCGTTCATTATATAATATGGCCCCGCCGGAGACCTCGGGTTTACTGCCGGACCATCCAAGTCCTCTCTGGGTACACTGCGCGAGGCACTATCGCGTAGAGGATGGCGGGGGGATTACTGCTCCATGAGGTAGCGCTCGGCGTCGAGGGCGGCGCGGCAGCCCATGCCGGCGGCGGAGATGGCCTGCTGGTAGACGGGGTCGGCAACGTCGCCTGCGGCAAACACGCCGGGCACGTTGGTGGCTGTGCCGGGGGCTTTCACCTTGATGTAGCCGGCTTCGTCGAGCTCCACGGCGCCCAGGAACACCTCGGTGTTGGGCTGGTGGCCTATGGCCAGGAAGAAGCCGTCGATAGCTATGTCGTAGAAGTTTTCGTTTTCGGTGCCGCTGTGGGTGGCCACATGGGCGCCCTCCACCACTTCCTCGCCGAAGAGGCCCATGGTCACGGTGTTGTAGAGCACCTCGATCTTGGGATTGTCGGCCACGCGCTGCTGCATCACCTTGGATGCGCGCAGATAGGGCTTGCGCACGATGAGATACACCTTGGCGGCCAGGTTGGCCAGATACAGGGCTTCCTCGCAGGCTGTGTCGCCGCCGCCCACTACGGCCACGGTGCGGCCGCGGTAGAAGAAACCGTCGCAGGTGGCGCATGCGCTCACACCCAGGCCCATGTATTTGCGCTCGTCGGGCAGACCCAGATAGCGGGCGGCGGCGCCGGTGCAGATGATCACGCTGTCGGCGGTGATCTCGTCGCCATTGGAGAGGGTCACGCGCTTGACGGGGGCGGTGAAGTCGACCTTGCTCACGAGGCCGGAGCGAATCTCCGCGCCGTAGCGCAAGGCCTGCGCGCGCAGGTCGTCCATGAGTTTGGGTCCCTGCACGCCCTCGATATAGCCGGGGAAGTTCTCCACCTCGGTGGTGGTGATGAGCTGGCCGCCGGGCTGGGGGCCCTCAACCACGAGGGGGCTGAGCATGGCGCGCGAGGCGTAGATGGCGGCGGTGTAGCCGGCGGGGCCGGAACCTATGATGAGGCATTTGGTGTGTGTGGTACTCATAAATATATACTTGGAGAGGTTAATGATTCTATCGCAGGTCCACGACCTCATAGCCGGGAAGGTCGGCGGCCTTGAAGGTGAATGTGGAGCGGGGCTGCTGGGCGAGGGTACGGCAGTCGCTCACGGCAGCCGAGGCCGTGGCGCCCGAGGCCATGGTCACCACTATGCGCCGCGGCCAGTGGGTGCGGGTGTCGATTGCTACGACGGCCCGGCGGATGTCGGACGTGGCGGCGTTGCGCGGCGTGAGCTCTACCTCGCGCACACCGGCCGCGGCGCCTTTGGCCACGGGGAGCAGGCGGGCGTTGTAGCGCCCGGCATAGCCGGAGATGATGGCGAAGGGGTTGCTCGACAGCAGCTCCTCGGCCGTGGGTTCGGTCACGTTCACCTCCTTGAGGGCGGCCATGGCCGTCCACTGCGTGCGCCCGTCGAACCATATCTTCAGCTCGGGCGACGACAGCCGGAAACTCTCGCGGGCCATCACCACCGTGCCCGTGAGCTCCTCGCCCTGCACGGTGCGCAGGGTGAAGCGGGCGCTCACGGCAGGAGGCCCGAACAGCTTGCCGGCGCACTTCTCGAGCAGCGACGCGGCAGTATCGGCGGCCGCCGCTGCCAGGGCGCACAGCAGCACGAGGGGCAGTATGGCGAGGTATCTTTTCATAAGCTTATAACAAGCGAGCGTCATGCATTGTTGATAATCTCCTCCACGGTGATTCCGTCCACGAGGATGGCGCGGGGCTTGGCGCCGCATGCCGGGCCCACGATGCCGGCCGCCTCCATCTGGTCCATGATCTTGCCGGCCTTGTTGTAGCCTATGCCGAAACGGCGCTGGAGCATGGACGTGGAAGCGGTGGTCTGCGTCACGATGAAGCGCGCGCACTGGTCGAACATGGCATCGCGCTTGCTCAGGTCCACCATGCCGCCGGCGTCGGCCGCGCCGCCGCCCTCCTGCGGAATCTCGGGCAGCAGATAGGGCTCGCTGTAGCCCATCTGGTCGTTGATGTGCTCCACGATGGCCTCCACCTCCTCGGTTTCGATGAGGGCACACTGCACGCGCGTCATCACGCTGTTGTGGCTGAACAGCATGTCGCCGCGGCCAATGAGCCTGTTGGCGCCGGGGCTGTCGAGAATCGTGCGGCTGTCCACCATCTGCGACACCTTGAAGGCGATGCGGCCGGGGAAGTTGTTCTTGATCATGCCGCTGATCACATCGGTGGAGGGGCGCTGCGTGGCTATGATCATGTGCATGCCCACGGCGCGGGCTTTCTGCGCGATGCGGGCGATGCTGAGCGACACCTCCTTGCCGGCCTGCATAATCAGGTCGGCAAACTCGTCGACCACCATCACGATATAGGGCATGTAGCGGTGTCCGTGCTCGGGATTGAGGCGGCGCTTCATGAACTTGTCGTTGTACTCCTCGAGGTTGCGCACCTGGGCCTGGCGCAACAGCTGATAGCGGTTGTCCATCTCGATGCACAGCGAGTGGAGGGTGGCTGCGGCCTTCAGGGGGTCGGTCACGATGGCCTCTTCCTCGTCGGGCAGCTTGGCTATGTAGTGGCGCTCGAGCTTGCTGTAGAGGCTGAATTCCACCATCTTGGGGTCGATGAGCACAAACTTCAGTTCGGCGGGGTGCTTCTTGTAGAGCAGCGACGCCAGGATGCAGTTGAGGCCCACCGACTTACCCTGACCGGTGGCGCCTGCCACCAGCAGGTGGGGCATCTTGGCCAGGTCGGCGATGAAGATTTCGTTGCTGATGGTGGCGCCCATGGCCATGGGCAGGCGCATGTTGCACTCGCGGAACTTGCGCGAGGCGAAGACATTGCGAATCGACACAATCTGCGGGTCGCGGTTCGGCACCTCGATGCCCACCACGTCCTTGCCGGGAATGGGGGCGATGATGCGGATGCCCAGGGCCGAAAGACTGAGGGCGATGTCGTCCTCGAGGCGCTTGATCTGGGCTATGCGCACGCCCTCGGCGGGTTTCACCTCGTAGAGCGTCACGGTGGGGCCCACGGTGGCCTCGATGCGCTCGATGGGTATCTTGTAGTCGAGAAGTGTCTTCTCGATGAGCTCTTTATTGGCTTTCTGCTCCTCCATGTCCACCACGGGGGCGCTCTCGCGGGCTATGAGCAGGTCTACGTCCGGAAAACGGAAGTGCGAGAGGTCGGCGCGAGGGTCGTAAGGGTCGGACGCGAGCACATCGGCGGCGCTGCGCTGCGAGTCGCCGTCGCTCTCGTCTTCGTCGATGGCGAAGGCCTCTTCGTCGTCGGCCGCGGCCGCGCGCACCACAAACTCTGCCTCGTCGGCCTTCTCCGTTTCCTCGCCTTCTTCGTAGAGCTCCGGCGCGGAGGGTTCGGCGTCGGTACGGCCACCCTCTGTCTCCTGCTCAACGTCGTCGCGGTAGCTGGCCGGCTCCTCATCGTCGTCTATATCTTCGTCGATGTCAAAACCTCTGTCGGCCAGATGGCCGGCGGGCGCGGGTGCTGCCTCCTCGGGGCGGGCCGGCTCGGGGCGGGCGGGCGTTTCGTCGATAGCGGCCGGCGTTTCGCGCTCGTCGAGGTCGCGTTCGGCGGCTCCGTCGGCCGCGCGGTCGTATCGTTCGTCGTCCTCATCGTCGGGCGATTCCACATCGGCCAGACGGTGGCGGCGCTCGCGCTCCTCGGCGCGCACGCGGCGCCACTCGTCGCGACGCTTCGCCACGGCTCCGGACACACTGCGATAGGCCACCGTGAGCTCATTGATGTAGATGCACGCCGCGATGCCCACCAGGCACACCGACACACCCACGGCCAGCAACACGTTGCCTATGCTGAACAGCCACTCGTTCACCTCGCGGCCATGGGCGCCACCCCAGTGCACATAGTTGTGCGAGCCGTAGAACAGCAATCCCAGCACGATGCTCAGGGCGATGGCCGAGAACAGGCTCTTGGCCGTGAGCGACCAGAAATTGATTTTCATCCAGCCCAGCAATCCGGCGGCCACCAGGCCCAGCCACAGGGCTATGACGAAGGCGCCGGCGCCCAGGCCGTCGGCGAAGAGCCACTGGCTCACCTTGGCGCCCAAGGGGCCTCCCACGTTCTGCACCGGGGTGCCCTCGGCAGCCAATTGGGCCACGGTGTGGCCCTCGATTGCGCTCTGATCGGCAGCTCCCTCGTAGAGATGGCTCACGGTGAAGGCGAGCACAAGGAGCGCCACCACCAGGAGCACCACGCCGAGGGCGCGGTGGGTGCGCTTGTCGGTGAGAAAACGCAGCCACCCGGGGCGACCGCCGGCTGCGGGGCGCTTGGGGCGCGCTCCGGGGCGGGTGCCGCCGGCGGGGCGCTGGCTGCGGTCGTCGCGCGCTCCGGCTGCCGGTTGGCGTTCCGGCTCTCGGCGCCCGTCGCGGGGCTGGCGCGAGCGGTCGGGAGCGGCCTGGCCGCGGCGCGCGCCGGGGCGCGGCGTGGGCTCAAAACCGTCCATGCTGATGTCTATATCGTAGTCGTTGTTGCGTGAAGCCATACTCTGTTTTACAGGCTGTTGTAATAAGCAATTTCGGCGCGCGGGTCGGAAGCGCGGAACACTCCCGTACCGGCCACCACGGCATCGGCGCCGGCAGCGAGCACGGCACACGCCGTCTCGTGGTTGATGCCGCCGTCCACCTCAATGAGCACCGGAGCGTTGGCATGGTCAATGAGGTGGCGCAGGCGCTCGATGCGGCCCAGCGTGGCCGGGATGAAGCGCTGGCCGCCGAAACCGGGGTTGACGCTCATCAGGAGCACCATGTCGACGTCGTTGATGATGTCGCGGAGCACCTCCACGGGCGTGGCGGGGCACAGCGTCACGGCCGGACGCATTCCGGCGTCGCGGATGGCCTGGATGGTGCGGTGGAGATGGCGCGCGGCCTCGTAGTGCACGTTCATGTACTCGGCGCCCACGGCTGCCACCTTGTCGATCCACAGCTCCGGCTGCTCCACCATCAGGTGCACGTCCAGGGGTTTGCGGGCCACGCGGCTCACGGCCTCGATCACCGGGAAACCAAAGGATATATTGGGCACGAAACGACCGTCCATCACATCGAGGTGGATCCACGACGCGTCGGAGGCATTGACCATTTCGACCTCGCGGCCCAGATTCAGAAAGTCGGCAGCGAGAAGAGAAGGAGCTACTATCATTTTGATTCTTTCTTTTTAAATGCGTTGTAGAGGATTACGCCCACGCAGCCGGCGAGAAGCACCACGCCGGCCCACGACAGGTAGCTGTTGTAGCGCTCCACCTGCTCGAAAAGCGAGCTCAGGGGCACGGTGCGTCCCAGCCACCAGCCCAGGGCGGCAAGCACAGAGTTCCACACGGCGGCGCCCAGGGCGGTGTAGAGCACGAACGAACCGATGTTCATGCGCGCCAGGCCGGCGGGTATGCTGATGAGCTGTCGCACGGCAGGAATGAGGCGCCCCAGGAAGGTGGACACTGCGCCATGCTCGTCGAAGTACTTCTCGGCGCGGTCCACCTTGGCACGGTCGAGCAGGCAGGCATGACCCACGCGGGAATCGGCGAAGCGGTAGACCAGCGGCCGGCCTATCCACAAGGCCAGCAGATAGTTGACCATGGCTCCGGCCACAGCTCCGGCGGTAGCCGCCAGCACCACACCCACCACGTTCATGTCGTGGCCGGGCTGGGCGGCGAGATAGGCTGCAGGGGGCACCACCACCTCCGACGGAAAGGGGATGAAAGAGCTTTCCACCATCATGAACACGAACACCAGCAGGTAGTTGGCATTCTCCACGAACCACGAGAAAAACTCTGCGGCGTCGAACAGAGCAAGAGGCAATATCAGTTCAGTCATTTTCGCTTATTTTCTATTGCGCAAATTTACAACAATAAATCGAAAGCACCACATCGTTTACAAACAAAAATCGACCGTGAAACTGATGTTTTTTTCTTTTGCGGCAGCCCACAGTGAACCAAGCGGGGAGAGGGCGTGTTATGAATGCATGAAACCGCCACTCCGCATATTGCCCCTGCTTGTCGCACTCGCGCTTCCCTGCATGATGCAGGCCGCCCCGCGGCATGAAAACACCCGCCCGGCCCAGCCTGTGTTCAAGACGCAGCTTTCGCTGAAAAAAATAGTGCCGGCGGCCGAGCAGCAGCTCAACATCCTGGGCGCGGAGTTGCGCGAACTCATCGGGCACTCGCTCAACAACCATTGCTACGTGGGCTTCTCCTCCGTGAAATCATGGCGCCCCATGCAGAACTACGGCGACACCGACGCCAAGCTGCGCGTCTACAACCCCCGCCTTGGCGTAGCCCTCCGCTACCGCTTCTGAACCGGAGCCACCGTGATGCTGTCGGTTTTCAGCACACCCAGATAGCTGTCGCTCGTCATCAACTTTGCTTCCCATTGCGATGCAACAACCTCGGGGTTGCTGAACGACAGAGGCACATCTGCATAGTGCTTCCGATAGGGCCCTACCCCTACTGAATAATGACACATGAAATGCACGTCGGAACCCTTTGGTCTCACCGCCCACCAATAATCATCGCCCGTGCCTATAGTATAGGCATCCTCGACGGAATCGGTCAGTTGGGGCAATCCTTCGGGCAGTAATCTGAGCAGAGGGCCGCCTGGCTTGCGGGCTGCCCACAAACGTTTCAATGAATTGAAATACTGATCTGATTCCAGTGCCGGAACGTAGCGGCTGCAGGAAGCACCATAGGGACGAACGGGTTTGTCTACGGGTGTCGGCACCTCCACAATTCCGTCGCCGCTATCCATATATCGCGAGTGAATTTCGTTGTAGCGCACGCGCTGAAGGTAGCTATAATGCATCCCGTCGACATAAAAGAAAGCGTTGAGCAACCATATCGCAGAAATCCACAACACGGATACAGGCTTGTCGCGCCACATACGCATTATGAGAATCAACACGGCTAAATATGCACCAAAAAAGACGCGATTTGACAACACACCTACGCACGAGACAAACAAGACACTGCAAAAAAGGGTGTTCCACCATATTGCGTTTCCGGCATAGAGAGATTTGAAGCCGGCACCTCGAATCTTCCTGCGCACCGCCATTATCAACGGAATAGCAAGCGGCACACAAAACAGCACCCGGGCAACAAGGTTCACCGGTTCGGAAAACGCTGTGCCCATGCGGGCAAAATTGCCCGGAGATAGCACGAGCAGTGCACATCCCGTGGCAAATCCCGCCAACTGGCTCCACCGGCAGGCATTCATATCACCACGATGATGCAGCCACCACAGAAACAAAGCCATGGAAAAGCCCACATTAAGCGCTTCATTGCCATTTCCTGCAACGACACCAAATAAAAAAGCAGGGAGAATCATCAGAAAAGACGCCCCACGCGCCGCGCGGAATGCCACACACCATGCCAGCACCAGCGTGAACATCCACAGATAGCATATCTGACATGAAGGGGTGTACTCGTAATAAAAGAACAGAAAATATAATCCCTCAGCCAAAAGCAGTCTCCGGTAGCTGACCGGTATCCGGCTCACCCTAAACAGTAGCAGCACGAACGCAGCAAACACCAGTGAGTTGCACACGGCGAAAAGGCTGTGACTGCCACCGGCACAAAATATCTGTACCAACACATGTGCTACGGAGCGGCCGTTCACGCGGCACCAGTGCACGAGCTGCGAATCAACCACATCCGGGAAGGACCCGATAAGGCGCGGCATCGCGTCATCGGAATATACCGATATCATTGGCAGAAAATCATCTGCCAACACAAAACTATAATCCGCGTCGTCGCCCACCCATATCGAATTATAGCTGAGAAAGAACACAATAGCCATGCCGGCCAAAAGCACGGCCGGGGACAATAAGCTTCTTACATTTAGCGTTTTATTCATGCAAAGACGCATCAGGCGCGCAGCTCACGCTATCAAGTCCTAATGTGCGCCACACATAGGCGCTATTAATATATACGGCCTCCCAGGTGCCACCGTCGATGACATGTTCGCCCACCCTGGATTCAATCGACTTATAGTGACGGCGTAACGGGCCCAGGCCCACTGAATGATGACTGATGAAACGGGCATCGCTGCCCTTGGGACGCACGAACAGCCACACATCCTCGCATAGCTGCACTGCAAAGGGAGCCTCAACGCTGTCGCCCACTGCAGGAAGCACATCGGGTATAAGGGTCAAAGGCGCGTGTTGCGGAAATTCCGAGCGCAGGCTTGCTCGCCAGGCTCGCGCCATGCGCGATTCTGCCACCGGCATCACGTAGCTGAACGATTCTTCGCCGAGTGTTCGGCGCGTTGGCTTCGCGGTGCGCACTATACCGTTGTCACTGGCGATAAATTCCGCCCTTATGCGCTCATACTCGGCACGCTGACTGTCGACAAACACGTATTCTTTTGCAATAATCCAAGCTGCCCCGGCCACAGCCACACACAGCCAAAAATTATTGAATCCGCGCCCGGGGAGCAGGCGCTGCGCCAATATAAGGGCAGCCAAAGCCGAGCCAAGGAACAGGCGATTGGCCCATCCGCCCAAGGCAATGCCCAATATCGCGCACAGCAAAAAAAGATTTATCCAGAAAGAATTGTCTTTATATATTTCTCGCAGAGGAATCTTGCGCCTGAATTTTTGCCACAATATTATGGCGAGAATCGCAGGTACATAGGGAATTGTAAAATATACGAAACCAATAATAGCCCACCCGATAAAAGTGCTGGAGTTGCGGGAGGCGCGGCCGAAATTGCCCGGAGAGAACACCAGAACAGCACACCCGAGCGCAAAGCCTATTATCAGCATATATTGCCGGGCAGAGATATATCGCACCCGGCGCAACCACCAGATGAAAATAGCCACGGAAAGGCCGATATTCAATGCCTCGTTGCCGCAACCGGCAATCATACTCAGCACAAACAGAGCCGGCCACATCAGAGCCGATCTTCGCCGGTCGTCAAAAAGAAAGCGCAGCCATAGAAGCGCCAGCGTAAACATCCACACGTAGCATATCTGAAAAGCAGGCGTCATGTGCGTCACAAAGGACATGAAGTATAAAGACACCACTGTCAGCACCGACCTGGGATTGCTTGTGCCTCCCCCTCCATGCCAAAGAACCAGCAGTATAAAGGCTACGAAAACTGCGGAATTGCACAGAGAGAACAGTGTGCGGCCTCCCAACGAGCAATACCACTGGATTAATGTGTGGGCCACAGCTCGCCCGTTCACTTCGCGGTAGTGCACGACCTGCGACTGCACGATATCGGCCCACGAAGAAATGCGTTGGGGAGTCTCCTCGCCCGTCACACGTTCTAATATGGGTATATAATCGTCGGTCATCACATAGCCGTAGTCCATGTCGTCGCTTATCCAGGCGGCGCGCATGCACAGGGCGAAGACGATGGCGGCGCCGGCCAGGAGGATGACCCAGGAAATGATTGTGCGGCTGACGGGTTTCCTCATATCTTGCGGTCGTTGTAGAGGTCGGCGATGTAGACGGGGCGTTGCTTGGTCTCCTTGAAGATGCGGGCGATGTATTCGCCCACGATGCCTATGGCGCACAGCTGGAGGCCGCCCAGCAGCAGAATCACGCAGATGAGCGTGGGGAAGCCGGCCACGGGGTCGCCGTACAGGAGGGTGCGCACCAGTATGAACACCAGGTAGACAAACGCCAGGAAGGCCGTGGCGAAGCCGGCAACGGAGGCTATGCGCAGCGGCGCGGTGGAGTGGCTGGTGATACCTTCCACGGCCAGGTTGAACAGGCGCATGTAGTTGAACGACGACGCGCCCCGGTCGCGGTCGCGCGTTGTGAATTCCACATCCTTCTTGCGATAGCCTATCCAGGCGAAGAGGCCCTTGCTGTAGCGCTGGGTCTCGCGCAGCGAGCGCACAGCATCGACGCAGCGGCGGTCGAGCAGGCGGAAGTCGCCCACGTTGGGCATCACGTCTATATCCGACGAGGCTTGCAGCATGCGGTAGTAGGCCAGCGACAGGCACCGGCGCAGGAAGCTCTCGCGGCCACGCGAGGCGCGGCGGCCGTACACGTCGTCGTAGCCCGTCTCCCACTCGGCTATCATGTGCGGGATGGTCTCGATGGGGTGCTGGAGGTCGGCGTCGAGTATCACCACGCAATCGCCAGTGGCATAGTCCAGTCCGGCCAGCATGGCGGCCTCCTTGCCGAAATTGCGGCTCAGGCTCAGGTAGGAAAAGCGCGGGTCGGCCGCGTGGAGCTCGCGCAGGATGTCGAGCGAATCGTCGGCCGAACCGTCGTTCACCAGCAGCACCTCCCAGTCGTAGGGCTGCACGCGGCGGCCGTCGGGCAGCTCGAGCATGGTGTTGTCGAGCAGCGGCAGCAGCGCGTCGCGCAGGGCTCGCAGTCCGGCGCCCTCGTTGTAGACCGGTATCACCAGCGACACCTTGCGGCGCTGCTGCGCACCGCTTTCAGATATTCCGTTCATCGTCCCAGCGAATATTTGGTTGCGAGGGCGCCCTGTCGCAGGATGTAGAGGCCCGGGGCCACGGCGGCCTCGGCAGCTGCGGCTGTGGCGTAGCGTCCGTGGCTGCGGCCCGTCATGTCAATCACTTCCACGGGTTGCGTGGGGTCGATATCCTGCGGGGTGTCGGCCACGGCATCGGCTATGCCGCTGTCGTCCGGCACGCTCTCGATGGTCACGCTCTGGCATCCCACGGGCACGGTGAGCGCCAGCGAGCCGCCGCCGTAGTTGGTGGTGGTGGTCTGGCCGCCCGTCTTCACGGCCACCTTCCAGCCCTTCACGGGAGTGCCGCCCGCGTGCTCTCCGGCCACACGCAGCACCTTGCCCTGGAAGTACTTGCCGTCGAAGGAGCGGCCGCTCAGGGGCACATTGTTCACCGTCAGGCGCACGTCGTCGGTGCGGCCGGCGTCGATGGTCACGGCGCGCGGCGTGCCCAGGCTGAAATAGTCGGCCAGATGGGTGTAGAAGAATGCCGTGCGGTTCGTCACCCAGTTCTTGGCGTTGTTGAACTCGGTGTCGTAGTTGGGCCACCACTCGTTGAAGAGCTTGCGGTGGTGGGGATACTCATAGCTGATGAGGTCGCGCATCCGCTCCATCTGCCCGATGGTGGAGGGGCCGTTGAGGAAGTCGCCCATATACACGGCGCAGCGGTCGATGAACATGGTGCGGAACTCCTCCACGTCCATCAGGCGGCGGAACAGGCGCGTGTGGTCGTAGCCGTTGGCCCAGGCGTGGTCGGCGTCGTAGGAGGGGTTGTACAGCCAGTTGAATGTCTTGTAGTTGTAGGGGGCGTTGTACAGGCCCATGCCGAAGTCGGTGTCCTTGGCCACCCAGCGCCAGCGGCCACCCTCGGCGCGCGGGCGCCACATCACGATGTTGTTGCCGGGGAAGTCCTTGTTGTCGTAGAACAGGTCCATTATCATCAGGTTGGCAAACTCGCCGGTGTCCATCCACTGCTCGAATTCCTCCATGGTCTGGCCGTGGCCCGAGTAGAACTCCCTGAAGGCGTTGAAATTGTCCATGTCGCCCTCCTTGAGCTCCCACCAGTTTTCTATCATGTCGAGGTCTTCCTCGCCGTCGTAGAAGGTGTAGATGTGGTCTTCGTTGCTGCGGGTGCGTATGTTGAGCATGCCCTTATACTCGCCGTTGAGCATGAAGATGGCCGGCTGCCAGGGCTGCCAGTCGAGGTCGGCGTGCGTACCCATCATGCGCTGTATCAGCGCATCGCGGAAGTAGAGATAGTCGAAATCATTGCCGGCGTTGCGCAGTTCCACCGACTTCCAGTCGGTGAGGCCCGGTGCGTGTTCCGGGAAAAACTCATGCTCGAAGCGCTTTACGCCGAAGCGCTTGTTGGCATAGAGCACCAGCGATTTCAGCGCCGCGCCGCGCGATGCGCCGCCCTTCACGCGGGTCTCGCACAGCTGGTTGATCACGGCCGCCTGGCCCGGCGCCTCGAATAGCTCGAGGTTCACGGGGCGGCGCCAGTCGTAGTTGTAGTTGTGGGTGTTCGGGTCGCTGTTGTAGGTGCCGTCCACATAGATGCCTATCTTGTTGTCGTAGAAATAGTCGCGCGGACACACCATCGAGATAACCGGCAGCGTCATCTCGCGGGGGAAGAAGATGTAGCTCTGCACCGTGGAGCGGGGCGAGAGATAGCCGTCGCAGAACAGGCGGGCGCGCACCACCGTGGTCTTGTTCACCACAAAGCCGTTCACACACTCGCGGCTGTCCGGCGTGGGCTCGGTGCCGTCCGTGGTGTAGCGCACCTTGGTGCCCTCGGGGGCATCGGCGGGAGCGGTGATGGTGAGCGTGAAGCTCTCGCCGCCCACGCGGCCGGGGGTGCCGAACACCGGCTCGGGCAGCACGTTCTTCACGAGCCGGCCGCAGTTGGCCGCGCCGGGCGTGGGCGTGGCCTGATAGCCCCACTCGCCGCCGCCGTCCTGGCTGCGGCCGTAGGCAATGTTAGGCGCCGGCTGTTTCTTCATGCCCGTGAGCTGGTCCACCACCTCGTCGCCCTTGAAGAGGTACACCGCGCCGTCTTTGCCCGACTCCAGGCGGAACGACGCATGCATCCCCTGCTCTTCCTTGTCGCAGTACACCACCACATAGGCGCCGGGCTCCACCGTGCGCTGCGGCAGCGTGTAGGCCTTCGAGCGCTTTTCCTTCACGCCCAAGGCGTAGTCGGAGAGCTGCACGGCCTGCGTTCCGGCATTGTACAGTTCCACCCACGAATCGGGAAATTCATTCAGGTCGTCCATTATGCAGTCGATGTTCGACTGCATCAGTTCGTTCATCACCAGCTGGGCGCTCGCCGGGGCCGATACAAGCGCGGCGGCGGCAAAAAAAGATATGATATTGCGTTTCATGATATTCTAAATATGTGCAAATGTAGCAAATACCATCCTTATACACAAATTTTCGGCCACAAAACAGCCGCAGGGATACGAAAGGACAAAATCCGCAAAAGAAACAAAAAA
>CAYUUN010000047.1:13459-20866 GCA_964447895.1 uncultured Bacteroides sp.
CCACAAAACAGCCGCAGGGATACGAAAGGACAAAATCCGCAAAAGAAACAAAAAATATTTTTGTGGATGACGGCGGCCATAGTCGCCGTAGTGACGCCCGCCCCGTCAGGGACAGCTCGCGCAAAGCCGCAGAGAATCATTAAAGCGTTGATGAACAGGCAGGAGGGACGCTTTTTAAGCGTCCGCCCCCCGCATGGCCAGCGGCGTCGGCCGCGTCGTCACCGTCCTTAGCCGGGCGCCAGCGCCAAAGTCTGCCCGTTTTCGCCAGGCAAAAAAGCGGAGCGCGCCACGCCGGGCGGCGCGCTCCGGGGAAAAAATCAGCGCTAATGACGATTGCCTGCCGGGTGGAGCCTCCTGCGTAATTATTAGTGCCGGGAGTATTGTTGCCTGTACAGTTAAAGAACTATCACATAAGTATGGGTAGTCTCGTCACCTTTACTTCTCTTCCCGTCTATATAGAATTTACGCCATTTCAGCCATCCATGCTTTTTCAATTTCGTTTCAAAGGAAAGCTCGTAACTCTTGTCTCCGAGAATCAACGTGCAGGACGAATATTCCAATTTCGGCATAAAAGAGCCAATAGAAAGATAGGCTTTACCCTGACCATCAAGTCTACGTATGAGGCCGAACATACTTCCGGCCTGAATCCGCGAATTAACCATATCCTCCAACTCATATTCCTTTCCGTTATACAAGACAGAGATTTTTTGGTCAAGAATGTTGTCCGTGGTAGATTCATCCAACAAGTTAACACCCGCTGGATTATAAACTTCAACAAGAATACTTACCGGCGCTAAATCCATATCAACGTCGTTCGAGCACCCAAAACCGGTCAGCAGTGCAACGATTGCCATGAGTGTAGTCAATACCTTTTTCATACGGGCTATTCTATTCTTGATAAATTATGGATTTAGTTAGAGGTGAGATCGCGCAAAGAGGCAGAGCGATTATTTATTAATTTGAAACTCAGTTTGAAAGCCGCGTCGGAGACGCGATGTTATTACAAAAATCTGTGTGCGAAAACAGCGCATCTCCGAAGCGCCGGGGCCTTTTGCAGTGGTCCCTCAGGCCTCGCTGCGCTCGACCTGAGGTTAAGGGACGTCGCGTCTCCGACGCTCTTTTGCCCGGATATATAGTTCTTTCCATATTTCTCTGCGCCTTTGCGCGAGTTTACTACTCAACAATCAATTCGCCGTATCGTTGCCGGGCGCGGGAGCTCAGAGGCGGTTCACGGCGCCCATGAACAGGATGGTGCCTGAAGTGGTTTCTCGAATCATATATGCAAATGGCCGATCAAGAATGAAATATTTTGGTCCAGGATCCAGAAGGGCGCCTGAGCCCACAGTTGAAACTGCTGCGGTGGCCCCATCTTCATCGACGTCTATGCAACATTCTTGAAGGATGTTTTTAATAAAGACAGCATTCTCGCTGATTTTCGAATAGTCTGCTTGATCGCTTAAGATATGGGCAAATCCGCCGGAAGCCAATGCACTATTCAGTTTTATTTTCGTATGTGCTTCAAACCGTGGGATGCGAACATTTACTTTATTCACCATTAAGCAATTGAAAAAATCAGGCCCTTTGAGCCGTAGTTGCTCAAGCGCCTCTAAAGGCGAAGCACCTTCGGCAGGCTTTACGAAAGTCATACAGAATGCATCGTTTCCGAAAGACAACTCCGCGACCTCACCCTTCATCGGATTGCCTTCTATATATCCGATTCTTATAGGTATCTCGCCATTCATGAAGCGCACCGCCGATTTAGTGTTGTCAATATTATAAAATATATCTGTCTTGGTTTTATTCTTATCAAATTTGTTTTTCCATTCCGATTTAAAATAGAATACATTAATAAGATTGAAAGCATCAATGTCGTCATTGGAGAGCATCATATTTATTTCTCCCTGCGTTGCTTTATTTACCCAATCGTTAATGCGCATGGACGCCCCCTGAATATCATTCATTCGGAATGTGTTGGACGAAGCGCCAAATACATCAGCGATGTGCTGGCAATAATCATTATTTAATGATATGTTATCCGCAAACCATAAAGAATTAGCGATATTTACTTTACTACTTCCATCAGTAATGGGGAGCGTGCTACTCAACTTACTATAATAGGAATTAAGGTCGCTGAGGCTATAACCCGGATACATTAGATCTTTAAAATCTTCTAAAGTAGCTCCTGACGCTCCATTTGCCAGCATAGCCAACCCGAGCTGAGCGCTCAATGGTGAGAAAACAACAGATTGACTACTTTCAGAGTAAAGTTGACAGAACATGTCGAACGCCAATATATTTGCATTTCTGGCCACTTCAGATTCAGCTTCATTTAGCACAATTTGTTTCGGCGCAGTTTTTTGCGTGCTGTCGTCCGAGCATCCCATCAAGGCAATGCCCATAACAAATAGCACAACCGATAATCGTTTTTTAACATCCATGATCGACGACTTTCTTTTGAGTTCGGAAAAATCTTTACAGGAAAGCCGCTTGACGCAGCTTTTCCTGCAAAGATACAATGAATTATAGAATTTTCAATATTTACGACTATGAAATTGTCAGCATCAGAATCTCTGTATTTCTGCGTGAGTAATATTCCCCCACGCAGAAATAGGAAATCTTTTGCTATTGCTTGGTTACCACGAAATATTTAAAGTTTTTCGTAAAATCAGAGTCATGAGTGTACCGGAAACCGTCATCATACTCTTTACCTCCATCCGGACGAAAAACGTCAACCGCAAAATAGCCGTTATCCTTGCCGCACCATCCCCAATTAATATGGTTATATGTTTCAATCTCTACTTTTCGATCGATTACGTCCCAACTCGTAGCGCCAGGCTCTCTCTTATATGTTGTCGTAGTTGTGGTGGTTGACTTGTAACCATCTATTATAAATGCGTGTCCATCCTTTCCAGAGTGCGCCCCCACATATATAATGCCATCGCCAAGATGATTCTTTGCATTTGGCTTACCGGATACAATCTCGCGCGGATTAAAGCCTAAAGTCCTGAATGATACCAGTGTTTTATGCACATTTTCCAGCTTAGTGCTGGTTTTTTTTTCTTTGTCCTTTGGTTCAGAGTTGTTTAGGATGCCTAAGGTATAGCAGAAGTCGGCGATTACTCTGTGAGATGCATGGTCTATGCCACCACACAAATCATAGGTTGCACCCTCTCCAAGACTATACTTATGACTTTTAATAAGAGCCCAATCTACCGTTTTATATCCAGAATTTATAAAGGTAAACCACTTGGGTACTTCAAAGTAGCTGAGCAGAAGCAGCGCCGCGGTATTTGCACAGCCGGCAACACCATTTGAGAAGTATGCACCTTCGGGAAAATTTTGACCCCATCTGTAAGGCGCACGTGGTGCAACTTCATCATTATGAATAGTGACTTCAGTTCTATACTGAGGCACGGGATTCGGATTCTCTCCGTTATCTCCGCTCCCTGACCACCATGGATTTGGCCGAATTGTCGTCAGGCTATCGTTAATGGGTTTTTTATCAGTGCTGGGTGGAAATGATAAATAATGAAGATCATCTAAAAAATCCTCAACGCCGGGGTTGTCGACGTTTTCAGGGTCGTCGATGTTGCCGCTCTCCGTAACGGCGAGAACGGGCACCATCTCGCGGTCGGCGGATATTATCGCATAGCCGCCATTGTCTTCGGCGTTTACTATATAATAAAGCGTGTCACCTGCAGCCGAGCGAGCTTCGCGCTTGGCCGTAACGCAGCGCACGTCTTTAATAGGCGTGATAGCGCGCGACATGCCATAGAAACGCGAGAAGGCGTCGATGGCGCAGGCGCGGGCTTCTTCGGGGGTGCGGGTGGCGGGAAGTACGGTTTCGGCCGTAGCGCTGTCGTCCACAACAGCAGCCGCCGGCTCGTCCTGCGACGTGCAGGCCCAAAGGCCCACCACAGCAAGCATTGCAATTAAAAGCTTTTTCATAAGATTTGTTTTGATTGGTTTGTGATTACTATTCTTTATTTATATAATGAGGAATTCTCCCGTGTACTCGCCCTTTAGAGGCGCAAAGATTGAAATTTGATACACGCCCGACTGCGTACAGAACTCTACGACAGGGTCGGAGCCCGTGATTTCGCATTGAGTCACAATCAAGCCATTTGCATCGTATATGGTTACGACTGCGTTTTCATCTGCGCCCAATAAATCGGGAAATATAAGGCTTTCTCCATCATAATATATACACCAACTTTCGTCGGTGGGAGAGGGGTGACGACCTTTGGGCGGATTCTTTTTGAGATCACCCACACTTGCCGGAATTTTATCATCTGCCCATAAATGAAAAGCAGATACAGTTACCAGCAGTAAGGTTAAGAGATGTTTTAAGCTCATTTGTCTTTGCTGTTTTATGTGCAGCAAAGTTATACAAAAACATAGGTAAACATGACGAAAATATAGGCTGAAAAAATCTCATAGCAACCTCATAATGAAGTGTGATACAGGCATTTACAATTGTTAATAAAACTAAATTATCTCACGATTTATAACTAACTAATAAATAGATAGTTATATAATATGTTACGAACTTGCTAAATATCAGGCCGTTAAATAAATTTACTGAATTCAGTGGCGTTGTCGGCATCGTATTTAATCAATTTGGCCTTTAACCGACTTTTAAGACGAGCGATGGCCTCTGAAGATTTATCAAACATAATGCCGAGAGCTCGATTTGTCATTCCCGCAATTATAAAAATGTACATCTTAATCTCAGCCTCTTTAAGATTAAGGGACGAATCTCGCATACGATTAATCAAATTGTCAAAATATTTATTGACCATTCCCTCCATTTTGGACAATACGAGCGGGTCGTTGCGCAGTGACTCAATATGCTCTTTGGTTTTAGTATATACTTTATTCTTTTCATTAGACGTAATACTACCTTCGTAATAGGCAGCACATAAGTTGTTCAATAGTTCAGACCTTGAAGCGAAAATTTCCCTTGTCGCGCACTCAAACTCTTGTCGATTCACATCAACAAGTTCATTTTTAGAGTTGGCAATAAATAACTCGTGCTGAATGAGTGCCATATTTCGCTTTGACATTTCAGCCTCCTCATTCAATCCCTTTATCTGTTGCATTAATTCCACTTGCCGAAGAGTGTTTTGCTTACGTCTCCATAATATAAAGAGAATAAGGCAGGTAATAATTGCCAGGGATGAAATAACAACAAGGAAACTGACCTCGCGCTGTTTCTCAGCTAAACGAAGTGCAGATTTTCTTTGCATCTGATAGTGTTGACTAATAATAAAAGCCGCGTCCTGCTTGTATAGGCTGCGTAAAGATTGGTCGGCATTTTTATATAAATCTATTTGTAAATCCAGGGCCTCTTTATATCTATGATCTTCCTTAAATATATTGGCCTGTAGCAGTCGATTGTCAATACCCATCTCGGACATATAAGAAGCAAAATCTTTGGCTCTCGGCATATTGCCTATATAAACGAATGACAAACCACGTAGCAAAACATCCCTCGCTTCAGCATAAGGAAGATGTAATGAATCAAAAAGTTCATAAATATTCGCTGCATTCTCGTAGTCATGCATGCCACAATACGACATTCCCATCAGAGAAATAGATTCGGACATCAGGAGGGTGTCGGAGTCGTTTCTTGCTATTTCATAGGCGTCTCGGCCATATTTCAATGCCTCGTCAAAAATCAGTGCATTGTTGTACATGCGGGCAAGGTCGTACACAGCGTATGGTAAATACACTTTTGCGTTGGCTTTTGAGAACGCCTCGAAAGATTTTCGGGAATAATGTAAAGCACTTACATTGTCACACAACGCACTATAAGCGTCTGCCAAACTACGGTATACAAGGCCTAACTGCGTATTATCGGACAGCTTAATAGCCCTTTCCTCTGAAAAAAGCATGTTGATAATAGCATCGGCATACAGACTATCATTCAAATCCTTTAAACCATTATAATAATAGGAAAACATACATTCCTTACTTAGGTCAGTCGGTTTTAGAAAGTAAGCATCAGAAATATTAAAAAGGGTCGTAAAAGAAGAATCCAATTCTTCGCCGGATTTATTGCGGGCGCAGATAGTGTAGAGGGCGTGGCGGGCGCGGGCGCGGCGGGATAGGGAGGCGGTGTCGAGGCGGGAGAGGATGGCGAGGGCGGAGTCGGGGTGGTCGGCCAGAAGCTCGGAGGCGGCATCGAGGCTGCGGCGGGCCTCGCCGCCCCCACAGGAAGCGCCGGCGAGAAGCATCAGCAGTGCAATAATCGTAACAATCTGTTTCATATACAAATGTACACATTTTTCTCCACCCGGCAAAGTTTTCTCGAAAAAAGACCATTCATGAGTAGAGGCCGGGGCGAGGCGACAGCAAGCGTGAGCGGTGGCCGCGGGCCGGAGGCTGAACCTCTAAGGAGACACCAACCCGGGGAGGATTGGCCCCGCCTGCCACAAGCCGCGCACGGCCCTGCCGCGCCTGCCCCCCCCCGCGTAGCGAAACTCCGCGTAGCGGGGTGCGGACGTTAGCCTATGGCAAGTGCCGCGTTTAGCGGCGCGCAGCCATAGGTTCAAGGGCGCCCCCCAATGAAAACTCCGCGTAGCGGGGTGTCTGCCGCATTATAGGTTTCATCCGATGGCGCTGAGACGCCCCGCTAAACGCGGTGCCGACGCGGCTAACGCCGCTGGCCATGCAGGGGCGTTAGCCGCCCACGGCAAGTGCGGCAAATCTACGCCGGCGCCGCTCATCGCGCCCCGTCCATGGCAAGCGCGGCAGAGCCGCGCGCGCAGCCCTGCGGCAGAGCCGCAGCCACGTATTTAGCCACATGCGAGCGCGGCAGAGCCGTGCGAAGCTTGTGGTGTCGTCAACCACGTAGCGGTTCAACTTCCTCAAGCTCAGGCGCCCGGCCATAATCTGCATATAAAGTTTGCAGAGGCGAGCGGTGTTCGCCAAACGAGCTCCGTGTTTAGAGGGGCGTCTGCGGCGGGGGATGTTGAACCGCTATGCGGCTCATTTTGAGGGGAGGGGGCTGAAACCACGGGTACCACAAGCTGCGCACGGCTCTGCCGCGCTTACTTGTGGCTATGTACGTGTGGCGGCTCTGCCGCCAGGCTGCGCGCGCGGCTCTGCCGCGCTTGGCGCAATTTTGGATGTATTTCTGTGAAACAGACGCCCCGCTCAGCGCGGTGCCGACGCGGCTAACGCCGCTGACAATGCAGGGGCGGATACTCTTACATATAGCAGAAGACGCGCCCCGGAGGGGGCGCGTCTTCTCTGTGATATGCTGTTGGCGTCAGGCGATTACGCCGTATTTGCGGAACACTTTCTGAATCTTTTCGAGTGCCTCGGTCACCTGCTCCTTGGTGTGCGTGGCCATGAGGCTGAAGCGGATGAGGGTGTCCTGGGGAGCCACGGCGGGCGAAA
>CAYUUN010000048.1:0-20332 GCA_964447895.1 uncultured Bacteroides sp.
ATGAGCGTCTGGGGCGGTCTTTTTTCAGTCCGATGACGGTCCTGAGTCGTCATTTATAGGCACGAAAAACCGCAGAACTAATTGATAGTCTGCGGTTTCTTTGCCATGCAAAGCGCCTAAAGGCGATAAGACTTGTTTTTGTGTTTCGTGGTCCGGAACCGTTAGCTCGCTGAAACTTGATTTCAGCAATCTATCCGACCCTCTTAGTGGAGATGGAGGGATTCTTGCTGCGCAAGCGCTGCGCGATGACGAACCCTCAGGTCGGGTTCTCATCCCTCATTCCACAACAGAAGCCCGCCGGGGGCGGGCTTCTGTTGTGGAGATGGAGGGATTCTTGCTGCGCAAGCGCTGCGCGATGACGAACCCTCAGGTCGGGTTCTCATCCCTCATTCCACAACAGAAGCCCGCCGGGGGCGGGCTTCTGTTGTGGAGATGGAGGGATTCGAACCCTCGTCCAAACGTGGAACTAATGTGCTTTCTACGTGCGTATTTCCAAGTTGGTTTTCGTACGCGGGCAGGCATGGAACCGCCAACCCGTGTCTTATCTCCTAAAGTTTCGGAAGCCTCGCGGAGCTCATGGTTTCCTATTCCCGATATTCCTGCACCGCCGGTTCGGTTAGCCTCGGAAAATGGGCAACCGGGCGATGTCTCGTCTCTGCAACTGTTGCGGAGATAAAGCTAATCTACTGTACTTCAATTAGGCAGCGAGAGCGTAGTTGTTTTCGCCATTTGAAATTGCTGATGTCCCAGTTTAAAGAGCGTAGCCATCATTGCTCTGCACGCTTACACACCACCTCTACACGCTGTCAAAACCGGTCATCCCCGTGTGTTTTTGGCTTGTGCGGGCCTGTTGTGGTATGCACAGGATGCAAAGTTAGTGAAAAAGGTGGATGTTTCCACATGCATTAACTATAATTAACAACACCGAGAGCACGATTGTGGCATTTTGCTGTTAAAGAATTTTAAATTGGCGCGGATTCGGGGATATTTTTTTAATTTAGCCGAAAATAAATACCGCAAACCATGGACAAACATATAGCACTTAATAAAAATGAAGTCGTGCGCTATCTTCAGAAGCCCGCGCGCGAGTTTACTAAGGACGACATCATCCGTTTTGTGTGTGAAAACGGCATCGAAATGGTCAATTTCATGTATCCGGCAGGCGACGGACGCCTGAAGACGCTGAATTTCGTGATCAACGATCTTGACTATCTGGAGACTATCCTGTCGCTGGGCGAGCGTGTGGACGGTTCGTCGCTGTTTCCGTTCATCAGCGCGGGCAGCTCAGACCTGTATGTGCTTCCGCGCTTCCGCACGGCGTTCGTCGACCCGTTCGCCGAGATTCCTACGCTCACGATGCTGTGCTCGTATTTCGACAAGGACGGCCAGCCGCTGTCGAGCTCGCCGGAGTACACGCTGCACAAGGCGTGCGAGGCGTTCGAGCAGGTGACGGGAATGCGTTTCGAGGCCATGGGCGAGCTGGAGTATTACGTGATTTCTCCTGACACCGACCTCTACCCGGCCACCGACCAGAAGGGCTATCACGAGAGCGGCCCCTTCGCCAAGTACAACGATTTCCGCACCAAGTGCATGAGTTATATCGCCCGCACGGGTGGCCGCATCAAGTACGGCCACAGTGAGGTGGGCAACTTCACGCTCAACGGCCTGAACTACGAGCAGAACGAGATTGAATTCCTGCCGGTGGACGCCGAGGAGGCTGCCGACCAGCTCGTGCTGGCCAAGTGGGTGATACGCAACCTGGCGGCAGCGAGCAACCACAATGTGACTTTCGCTCCCAAGATCACCACGGGCAAGGCCGGCTCGGGGCTGCACATCCACATGCGCATCACAAAGGACGGGCAGAACATGGTGCTGGACGCCGGCCGCCACCTGAGCGACACCGCGCGCCGCGCCATCGCCGGCATCATGAAGCTGGCGCCGGCACTCACGGCCTTCGGCAACACCAACCCCACGAGCTACTTCCGCCTGGTGCCCCACCAGGAGGCTCCCACCAACGTGTGCTGGGGCGACCGCAACCGCTCGGTGCTGGTGCGCGTGCCGCTGGGCTGGACGGCCGATGCCGACATGTGTGCCACGGCCAATCCCGGTTCGTCGGCCGGCGATGTGGACGCCACGCAGAAACAGACATTCGAGATACGCAGCGCCGACGGTTCGGCCAACGTCTACGAGCTGCTGGCCGCGCTGGCAGTGGCTGCCCGCTACGGCTTCGAGCAGGAGAATGCCCTGGACGTGGCCGAGCACACTTATGTGGACGTGAACATACACAGCGCCGAGAATGCCGACAAGCTCGCGGCCCTCGACAGCCTGCCCGTGAATTGCAAGGAGTCGGCCGACTGCCTGGAGGCTGTGCGCGAGGTGTTTGAGGCCCACGATGTGTTCTCGCCCGGCAAGCTCGACGACATCATGGCGCGCCTGCGACAGTTCGACCCCAAGCAGTCGAAAGAGGCGCTCATCTTCTCCAAAGAGATGCAGAAACTCGTAAACCGCTATTTCCACTGCGGCTGACGAGCGTCACAATCCGCCCGGCCACACAGGCCGACATTCCTGTCGCCACGGCCATCTACGCCGGGGCGAGGGCGTTCATGCGCGCGAGCGGCAACCGCTCGCAGTGGGCCGGCGCCTACCCGGCGCGGGAAGATATCGAGCGCGATATAGCCACAGGCAACCTCTACGCCGGCGAGGACGACAGCGGCACGGTGGTTATGGTGTTTGCCTTTATCGAGGGCACGGATCCCACCTACGCCGACATAGACGGCGCATGGCTCAACGACCACCCGTACGGCACTATCCACCGCATCGCCTCGAGCGGCGCGGTGGGGCGCTGTCTTGAGCGTGCCGTGGAGTTCGGGCTGAAGCACAGCGACAACATCCGTATAGACACCCCCATCGACAACGCCCCGATGCTCAACGCCTTGCGCCGCGCAGGATTCGTGCGTTGCGGCGTGATAACGTGCGCCGACGGCACCCCTCGCGAGGCTTTTCAGCTTGTGAAAGGGCATCGGTGATTTCCATTTTTGAGGAAAAATTTGTAACTTTGCACTGCAATTCATAAAGAGTTGCCTTGCAATGAATCCAAAGACAACGGCTATCGACCACACCTTTCCTCTGGTGAGAAACTGGGGATTTCTGGAAAACTGGAAGAGCACGGCTTCCGTGCGGGCTTATGTGAGATAAGTTCTATTTTCAGGTACCAATCTATCCAATCTTTCATGAACAATCGTAGATTGCTCGCAGGGCTCGCGTGCGCGGCCATGCTGAGCGCTTCGGTGTGTGGCCACGCGTCGACGGTGGTCACGCTCGAAGAAATATTCGCTGCCGCCGAGGCCCACAGCGCGCAGCTACGCCCTGCCCTGGCCGCGCAAGAAGAAGCCGAGCTCGGGATAAGCGAGGCACGGGCCGCGCGCCTGCCCGACATAAATGCGTCGCTCGCCGTGAGCTACATAGGCGACGGCTTCACCACAAAACGCAATTTCGCCGACTATCAGAAGGCCCCTATCCCACACCTCGGCACAGGCTTGTCGCTGGCCGTAAACCAGCTCGTCTATGCCGGCGGGGCCATCACCGCGGGCATAGACATGGCGCGCCTGAAGTCGACGGCAGCGCGGTTTGCCACCGATATGGCGCGCGACAATGTCAGGATTCGCCTCGCCGGCGACTATCTGGACATATATAAGTATTCCAACCTGCGGGGCGTGGTGGAGCGTAATATCGAGTCGGCCCGCAAGGTACTGGCCGAGATGGAGGCGCGCCACGCGCAGGGCACGGTGCTGCGCAACGACATCACACGCTACGAGCTGCTGGTGTCGAATCTCGAGCTTCAGCTTGTGAAAATCAACAACATGCTCGACATCCTGAACCGCAACCTGGTTACGGTGACCGGTCTGCCCGAGGGAACGGCCGTAGAGCCGGACAGCACAATCCTGGCCCGGGCGCTTCCCATGCAGGGCGAGAGCTGGTGGCAGCAAGAAGCGCTCAGGGAATCGCCGGCGCTGAGCCTGGCGCGCAACGGTGTGAGCATCAGCCAAAAGGCCGAAGCCCTGGCGCAGGCCGAGCGCATGCCCAAGGTGGGACTGCAGGCCGGATGGACCATGGACGGCCCCATACTGGTGGAAATTCCGCCCATCAACCGCAACCTCAGCTACTGGTACGTGGGCGTGGGCGTGAGCTACAACCTGTCGTCGCTCTACAAGACCAACAAGTCGCTGGCCCGCAGCCGTGCGGCCACCGTGAAAGCGCAAGAAGAGTTCGCTGCCGCGTCGGAGAATGTGAACCTTGCCGTGCACGGGTGCCATGTGCGCTATCTCGAGGCCTATGAGGAGCTGAAAACCCGGGAGAAGAGCGTAGAGCTGGCCGAACGCAACTACCGCAACGTCGCCACCCGCTACGCCGAAGGCATGGCCCTCGTGACCGACATGCTCGACGCCGCCGATGCGCGCCTGAACGCCCAGCAGCAGCTGGTGAACGCCCGCATCGACATCATCTACCATTATTACCAACTGTTATTCACCGCAGGAACAATATGAAACACCGCACCAAAAAGATACTTTCCTATGTCGTTTCCCTCCTTGTAGTGGCGGTCGCCGCTGTGTGGGTGGGCAGTAAATTCGTGCACCTCGGCCGCGTGGAGTTCATCGACAACGCGCAGATACACCGCCAGATAGTGCCTGTAATCAGCCGCGTGCAGGGCTATATCCGCGAGATTCGTTTCGACGAGTATCAGCCCGTGCGCAAGGGCGACACCCTGGTGGTGATCGACGATGCCGACATGAGGCTGAATGTGGCCCGCGCGCGGGCCGATGTGGCCAACGCCGCCGCAGGGCTGGGCGTGGCCGGCCGCACGGTGGAGTCGGCCTCGGCCAATGTGGCCGTGAGCGAAGCCTCGATAGAAGAAGCGCGAGTGCTGATGAACCTGGCGGCCACCGACCTGGCCCGCCACGAGAAGCTGCTGGCCCAGGAGGCCGTGACGCAGCAGCAATACGACCGCGCCCTGGCCGACTACCAGGCACGGAAGGCCCGCTACGAGATGCTGGCGCGTCAGCGCAAGGCCACCTCGACGGTGGTGGACGTGAGCCGCGAGCGCATCTCACAGTCCGAAGCCGCCATCGAACTGGCGCAGGCACAGCTGGAAACGGCGCTGCTCAACCTGAGCTACACCGTGATCACTGCGCCATGCGACGGCTACACCTCGCGCAAGGAGATTCAGGTGGGCCAGCTGGTGCAACCCGGCCAGACACTGCTCGATGTCGTGGACTCCGGCGATGTGTGGGTCACGGCAAATTATAAGGAGACTCAGCTGCGCCACATCGAGGCCGGGAGCGAGGCCGAAGTAAGGGTGGATGCCATCCCCGGGGTGGTGTTCAGGGCACGTGTGGCCTCGGTGTCGACCGCCACCGGCGCATCGCTGTCGCTGATGCCGCAGGACAATTCGGCCGGCAACTTCGTGAAGGTGCGCCAGCGTGTGCCCGTGCGGCTGGAGTTTACCGGCGACAACAGTGCCGCCGACATGGAGCGGCTGCGCGCCGGCATGAATGTGGAATGCTGTGTGAAGTACTGACATGACGCACCCGATCCCGCCGCAGCGGCCCTTCGACATCCCCGAAGTGGCCGGCTGCATCCCGCGCCGCCTGAAGCCGTGGCTGTTCATTTTTCTTGTGCTCATAGTGCAGTTTTCGGGAGGTGTCTATCTTGCCGCCGCCTCCGACATGGTGGGCACCGGAGCACTGATGACCGAGGACATACTGATGGCCGGATATGCCTCGCTGATAGGCATGAGCATCAACTTTGCGGTGATGTTCCGCATCAAGTTCCGCTTCTCCACGCGCACGCAGTTGCTGGTGTGCGGCGGCGTGCTGCTTGTGGCCAAAGTGGTGTGCGCCGCCACGTCGAGCGTGCCGGTGCTGGTGGGTGCCTGCCTCGTGGCCGGGTGGTTCAGGATGCAGGCCACCCTGGCGTGCAACTCCACCATCCAGCTGTGGCTCACTCCAGTGCGCGACATGTCCATCTTCTTCTGCTACGTCTACCTGGTGGTCGACAGCGTGATTCAACTGTGCGGCATCGCCACCGTCTACACAGCCTTCCACATGCAGTGGCAATACATGCATTGGATAATGACCGCGCTGCTCGCGCTGCTTATCCTCGTGGTGGCCGTGCTGCTCAAGCCCGTGCGCGGCCCCATGTACATCCCGCTTTTGGGCATCGACTGGATAGGCGCTGTGCTGTGGGCCGGATTCATGATGTGCTTCACCTTCGTGTGTGTCTACGGCAGTTATTTCGACTGGTGGCAGGCCGGCGAGATTCGCGGCGCCACTCTGCTGGGCCTGGCCATGGCCGCCATAAACCTGTGGCGCGCTTCGTTTCTGCACCATCCCTACATCTCGTTTGCGGCCATGCGAAACCGCAATGTGGTGAGGTCCACGCTGGTCTACCTCGTGTTCTTCACCGTGCTGGCCACCGAGCACGTGTTTGAACACAGCTACGCGGCGGCCGTATTAGGATTTGACGACACCAACCTGATAGACCTGAACTGGTACGTGCTTGCAGGCATATTGGCGGGATGTGCCTTCACATACAGTACTTTCGCCCTGCGCAAGTGGTCGTACAAGACGATGACAGCCATAGGTTTCGCGCTGGCGTGTGTGTACCTGGCCTATTTCTATTTCCTGATAGACTACGGCGTGGAAAAGGAAATGCTCTTCCTACCCCTTTTTGCGCGCGGAATGGCATCGGTGATAATATCGATAGTTTTCCTCACGTCGATAGTGCAGAGCGGGCTGCCCTTCACCGTGTTTCCACAGGCGCTCACCATCAACGGCTTCACCGGAGCCGTGATGGGAGCCACGCTCGGTCCGGCGCTTGTGGGCGAGCTGCTGCGCCACACCGTGGCAAAGAACATTGCCCTCTTAGGTGCAAATCTCACTGCCACTAATCCGGAGGCCGCACATGCACCCCTCGAGACACTTTACGGCATGGTGAGCCTCCAGGCGCTCGTGGTGTCCATGAAGGAGATTTACGGATGGCTGCTGATAGCGGCCATCACCGCACTGCTGCTGATACTCGTGGGCTACGGCCCCATCCGCCCTTGGGCGATATTCCCGAAGTGGAGCTCGATGCGCCGCAGCGTCAGAGCATTAGTTCGGGATGCTCGGTCTTGATTTTCTTGGGAAGCTTGGCCACCACCATAGAGTAGCTGTGGCGTATCAGGTCGATAATAAGATTGGGATCAATATTGTCGCGCAGCGGCATTTGGTTCCAATACTTTTTATTCCAGTGGTAGGCCGGATCAATGAAGTCGTAGCGGTCGCGCAGTTCGATGGCGTAGTCCGGGTCGCATTTCAGAGTGAGATACGGATTGCCCTCGAGATTCGTGCAAGCAAAGATTTTGCCGCACACGCGGAAGAGCAGAATCCCGTCGCCGAACGCCATGTCTTCAGTGGTCATCGGCAGCGACAGACAATAATTCCTGACAGTTTCAGTATTCATGTTTCGTAATGGTATTTATGCAAAGATATATATTGTTTGTGTTATATACAAAATCCAACTTCGGCCCGAGATACAGAAGGACAAAAAAACATAAGAAACAAAAAATCTTTTTTGTGGGTGGCAACTTTTGCAGATTAACGATAGGGAATTACCCTATGTCATAAAGGACGTACATGTTTGAGATGCGCGATATCATGTCGGAAATATGATTTCTGCGGAATGGCGCGAGTTTTCCCGCGATGAGACGAGCATTAGCCGAGGAGTCATTTGGAGCCGGGGAGGGGGCGCAGGGCGCCGTCGATCCATGCCACCCACAGGCGGTCGCCCGGATTCTTGAACACAATGCCTCCGTCGCCCAGGTAGTAGAACTCGCACGAGTGCACGAGAATGACCATGAAGCAGGCGATTACCCGGAGATAGTCGAGGAAAACAATGCGTTTCGTGTGGTCCATCAGCGTTCTATTCATGAGAGTAGCGCGCGGTGCGGGAGTCGCTGATGGGGCCGGAGAAGTCGAGGCCGAAAGCGAAGCGGTAGAGGTTGCCGTCGGCGTCGCGGTAGGGTTCGATGTCGTGGGGCGCATCTTCGAGATGGCGCTCCACGGCATCCATCGATGCCGGGAGCTCGAAGGGGAGCAGCGCCGAAGGCTCGGCGCGGCCCGAGATGAGGTCGAGATAGGCCTGGGTCTGGACGCTGAAACCCACGAGGATGGCGTCGGCCAGCGGCTCGGTCTCGGACATCACCATGGGGTTGGCCATGTCTATTACTGCTATCACCGGCTTCGCGCCCATGGCGCGGCGGGTGGCCTCGAGCAGGTCGAGGTCGCACTCGTTTTGGGCGCGGGCGGTCTTGCCCAGGTAGCTGCGGTCGCGTCCCGGGTCGTACTCGTCGGCAAGCAGGCTGTGGGGACGGGCTGCCGTGGCCGTGTAGGGGCGGTATTGCAGGGTGATGGGGATGTAGCCGTTGCCGCCGGCGGCTGCATCGCGCGGGTCGTAGCCCAGGCCGTAGCTGTTCGGCGACTCCATGAACACGATGGCTACATCGGCGCTGTCCGGCGTGCTAACGAGCTCGAAATACTTGTCGCCGAGCTCGCGGGGCACGGGCCGGTAGTGGCGGGCCGGGTCGGTGCCACCCCAGATGTTCCACAGCTCGGGCACGTGGCGCTCGGGCACGTAGACGCGCAGCTTTCCGGCGAGCGGCAGCGTGCCCCGGCTATTTTTCAGCATCACCACCGAGCGCAACTGCTGGCGGTAGCCGCGGTCCATCCATTCCGGGTTGCCCACGAGGCCGGCGGTGCGCTCGGCATCGACGTAGGCGTTTTCAAACAGCCCCGGGCGGAACATATTGAGCAACAGGCGCCGCGCCGATTCGCGCATACGGCTGTCCATGGCCTCACGCCCTATCTCGGCGCAGCCCATAGCATAGGCCTCCAGCACGGGCCCCTTCTCGTAGTTGCCTCCGAACTGGTCCACGCCGGCCATCAGCGCCTTGTAGTGGCGCCTGGCCACGGAGAGCTCCTCCACGCCCCAGGGCTTGCCCAGGTTGCGCTCAGGCGCGGGGGCATCCGCCGTGATGGCCCAGTCGGTGCACACCACGCCGTCGTAGCCGCACTCGTCGCGCAGCTGGCGAGAAATCATGTCGTGGCTGAAGGAGTTGCCCACGGCCTCGGGCGAATGGCCGTAGGAGATAGTATAGTAGGGCATCACGGCCGAGGCCATCGCGGTGGCGCCGGGCAGGGCGAACGCGCCGCGGATGAAGGGTATCTTGTGCTCGTCGTAGTGGCCGCCGGGATAGACGGCGAATTTGCCCGTGGCAAGATGGGCGTCGCGCCCTGCCTCGCCGGTGCCACCCCCGGGCCAGTGCTTGACCATGGCGTTGACGCTGCCGCTGCCCCAGCCTCCGGTGGAGTCGCCGGGCGAGCTCTGGAGCGCGTCGATGTATTCGCGCACGAGGTCGGCCGTGAGCTGCGGGTCGTTGCCGTAGGTGCCGCTGAAGCGGAACCAGCGCGGGTCGGTGCCCAGGTCGGCCTGCGGGGAGAGCGCCGTGGCGATGCCCAGCGCGCGGTATTCGTCGCGCATGATTTCGGCGAACTCGCGCACGGTGGCCGGGTCGAACGTGGCGGCCATGCCCATGCCGTTGCTCCACAGCGACAGCTGGCCGGCTGCTCCGGGAGCAAATTCGGCATCGTGGAAAGCCGAGTGGCGCGGGTCGGAGGAATTGTTGGCCGGAATGCCGTGGCCGCGACCTTCGACATAGGCCTGCACAGTGTTGTTCCAGCGGGCTGCGTCGGCGGGGCTCGACACGCCGGACACTAGCACGTGGCGCACGTTTTCATCGGCCAGATAGCGTAGCTGTCCGTCGCTCAGGTCCCAGGGGTTGTGGGCGGTGTCCTCGAAGCGGCGGCCGTCGTAGGTGTCCCATTTATTGGGGATGTGGTTCTGCGGGCTGTAGAGCATCAGTCCGGCTATTTCATCCATGGACAGACGCCCGGCCAGGTCGCGGGCGCGCTCCTCGGCGCTCAGGCGCCAGTCGGCATAGGGCAGCAGGGTGTCGCGGCCGTCGTAGCTCTTGAAGGCGTAGCCGTCGCGCTCGATTATCTTCACGCCCGAAGCGGGCGAATAGCCCAGTGTGGGGCCCTCGGTCTGTATCACCAGGTTGTAGCCGTCGTGTGTCTCGTGGCTTATCTCGTTGCGGCCCCGGGCGGGGACGGCTGCTGCCAGCAGCGCCAGCAACATGGCTGTAGTTTTCATTCCTTGCATTTTCCCACAGGTGGTTCGGTGAGGTCTATCCTTATTATATTAGTGATGTCGAGGCTGCGGGCCACAGCTTCATCGAAGCGGTCCATGTGGCCGGGCAGAAAGCGCTCGCACAGCAGCCGCAGGGCCAGCGTCTTCTCCTCGCGGTCGTCGACCTCCACGGCGCGGCCCACGGCTACGGCCGAGGAGTAGTGCATCGTGTAGTTGCCCTTGGCGGCCTCAAAGCAGGGCGCGCAGCGGCTCACGGCCGAGAGGCTCACCACGGGCCGGTGGCGCATGCAGTCGATTTTCTCGCCTTCGTGGGCGCAATGCATGTAGAAGGTGCTGTCGCCGGCCACGGCCACCGACACCGGCACTCCGTAGGGGGTGCCGTCGGGCCGGGTCATGCTCAGGGTGACGAACGGCGCGCGGCGGAAAACCTCCAGCGCCCACGCCGCATCGCGCTGCCGTGTGGCTTTTCTCATCGGTCTCATGTGCCAAAGTTATAAAAAAAATGCGGGGTGTGAAAACTTTTTTGGCGCGCCGGGTGTTTTATCTTCAAAACTTAATTAACCACATCATGAAAGATCTTAAAGGAACCAAAACCGAAGAGTGCCTGAAAATCGCATTTGCAGGCGAGTCGCAGGCTGCAATCAAATACTCCTACTACGCAAAGAAAGCCAAGAAAGACGGCTACGAGCAGATCGGCGCCATCTTCACCGAAACCTCCGGCAACGAGCGCGCACACGCCAAAATCTGGTTCAAGTACCTGCACGGCGGCGACGTGCCCGGCACTCCCGACAACCTGGTGGACGCCGCAGCCGGCGAGGAATACGAGTACGAAGACATGTACCGCGACTTCGCCAAGGTGGCCCGCGAGGAAGGTTTCGAAGAAATAGCCCGCAAGTTTGAGCTCGTGGGCGAAATCGAGCGCACCCACATGGAGCGCTACCGCACCCTTCTCAAGAACATCGAAGAAGGCATCGTCTTCTCCCGCGAAGGCGACCGCATGTGGATGTGCCGCGAGTGTGGCCACATACACATCGGCCCCTCGGCTCCCCAGGTATGCCCCGTGTGCAGCCATCCGGAAGCCTATTTTGAACTCCGCCCCGAAAATTATTGAGAATAATTTAGACCCGTGGGTAAGGCCGCTCCTGCACAAGGCGCGGCCTTATTTTTTTGCTTGCAGGTATTCGCGAGGCGAATTGGTGGATTGGAGGAGATTTTGTAATTTTGTGGACGTAAAAATGATTTGATGCCATGAAATTCAGATTTTTGTTTTTTGTTGCTTTTTTGATTTCGGCGGTGTGGGCACATGCGCAGACGCCGGCCGCAGCCCCCGGGCTTGAATTTGTGATGCAACTGCGTGTCACGTGCGACCCGGCCGTCGTTGCTGGTCCTTCCACAGCCGGCACCCGGGTGACAATCCCCATTACGGGTGGCACCTTCAGCGGCCCGCGCATCCGCGGCGAGGTGCTGAACGGCGGCGCCGACTACCAGCTGGTGCACGAGGCTGCCGGGCGCACCGACCTGGAGGCGCTCTACAATATCCGCACCGACGACGGCGTGACTATCCATGTGCGCAACCGCGGCATCATATCCGGTGGCGATGGCGGCTGGTATTTCTTCACGGCGCCGGCTTTTGAGGCTCCTGTGGAAAGCCAGTATGCCTGGCTCAACGATGCCATCTACGTGTGCCGCCCGGCCGCCGAAGGTATGCCCGGCGGCGTGGTGCTCGACGTGTGGCGCGTGACGGATGGCGCCGACTTCGACGCCGGCATAGCCGCGCCGGACAGCGTGCCGCAGCGTGTCTACGGCCCGGCGGCGCGCCGCGGCAAAGTGGAGACTTTCAACTACACCGCCCGTGGCGCCGACGGCACGCCACTGCGCAAACGCGCCCGCGTTTACACCCCCTACGGCTACAACCCGCGCGACAAGTCGAAACGCCACAATGTGCTCTACCTGATGCACGGAGGCGGCGACAACACCACGTCTTTCTGCTCCGACCCGCGCAGCCCGCTGTCGCTCACCGATGTGCTCGACCACCTCATCGCCGAGGGCGCGCTCGAGCCGCTGATCGTGGTGATGCCCACATTCTATCCCGACGACCGAAACATCACGACCAACGGCATGGCCGACGCCATAGAGCTTACGCGCACTTTCCACAAGGAGCTGCGCCGCGACCTCATTCCGGCCGTGGAGACGACCTACAATACCTGGCTTGAATCGCCCGACAGCGCCGGGGTGACGGCATCGAGAAACCACCGGGCCTTCGGCGGGTTTTCGATGGGCGCGCTGGCCACTTGGTATCAACTGGCCTACGACAATGCTGCCGTGGCCCACTACCTCCCCCTCAGCGGCGACCTCTGGACGTTCGATGCACAGGGCAAGCGCGAGCCGGCCGACAGCTCGGCACGATGGATCGAGCAGCGGCTGAAGGGCACCCCCTTTGCCACTGATTTCCGCGTGTACGCCTATACCGGCACCGACGACATCGCCGGCGACCCCGAGAAAAACTTTGTGCGCGCCCTGGCAGAAAACACATCGCTGTTCCGCCTGCGCGGCCGCGACGCCAACATGGAGTTCTATCTCAAGCCCGGCGGCAAGCACTACTACGGCGACATCAACGCCTATCTCTACCGCGCCCTCCCCCGCATCCGCTTCTGAAGATCGGGGTGTCAGGCCGGTGTGTGTATCGCCTTGTAGAGCGTTTTCTGAATGAAATCGTTGATGGTTGTGCCCATCTCGGCCGCCGCGGCGGCCACTTCGCCATGAAGTTCGGATGGCATGCGTAGTATAAGTTTGCCGCTGTAGGGTTTAGCCGGTGCTACGCCGCGCCGGCTGCAACTCTCCAGATAGCAATCCACGGCTTCCTCAAAGTCTCGACGTATATCCTCCACAGATGTCCCCTCAAAGGAGATGAGCGTGCCCTTCAGACCGAGGACCTTTCCGAAAAAGCAATTATCCTCGGGGCTGAACTCGACAGAGCCTTGATAGCCTTTGTATTTTAAATATCCCATAATATACGTCATTAATGGTGATTAAATCAATTCCAGATTCTCAAGATACTCTATAATCTGAGCAATCTGATAGTGTTTTAACGTGCCGTCCGGATGGGGCTTGTGGAGTAAGATGGACTTATCGTCTTTGATAAACTCCACCCTCGAGCCGAAGGTCTTACCTTTTGACATTTCTTCAAAGCCTAAATGCAATAATATAGTCCTCACTTCACTATATTTTAAATCTTTTGGCCTTGAAAGCAGGCGGGAAATCATTTTATCGATTTTCGTCATGGTGTAATGAATTATTTATTCATGCCGCAAAGATACTAATTTTAGTATCACAAACAAAGAAAATCTATGGGAAGTTTGCCTTATCAGGCAAAAAAACATCCACACTCCGGAAAATGACAGTAAAATTGCCGCTTGCCACAAACTTCGCAGAGGGATGGATAGTTATATTAGGAAAGCAAAACATAATCACTGGCTCTATGAAATACATCTCCAACGGGCGGGGAGCGCTTCCCCTTATCAGCCTGATAGCACTTCTGTCGGTGTCGCTCACCGTTAATCTTCCCGGGCTGGCGGTGTCGCCGATGCTCGGAAAGCTTTCCGACATATTTCCGCACGCCAGCCAGCTGGAGATTCAGTTGCTCACGTTGCTGCCGAATCTGGTGATCATACCCATGATTCTGATTTCCGGGAAAATCACCACCGTGAGAAACCAGACGGCGGTGCTGGCCACGGGTCTCTCGCTGTTTTTGCTCGCTGGAGTGCTCTATCTCTTTGCCGACACCATGCCGATGCTCGTGGGGCTGGGCGCCCTGCTGGGCGTGGGCTGCGGATTGATAGTGCCCATAGCGGCCGGGCAGCTCTCGGAGTGGTTCTATGGCGAGCAGAGCGCGAGGGTGCTCGGGTTCAAGTCGGGCACATCGAACGGCATTGTGATTCTGGCCACGATATTCGTGGGCTGGGCCGCCGGAATCAGTTGGCACACATCTTTCTGCGTATATCTGGTGCCGGTGATACCCCTGGCGTTGCTTCCTTTCATGTCCAACACATTCATCCGCAAGCACCTGCGCGGGGCTCCCGCCGGCACGGCTGAGAGCGACGCCAACACGGCGCCCGTCCGTGGGCAGAAGTTCGCCCACCCGGTGCTTACGCTCGCCGGAGTGATAGGGCTGTACGTTGTTCTTACGGCCACGTCGATGGTGTTCACCTACTACCTGCCGTTCACCATGAAGCACTACGGACTCACCACCGGCCAGGTGGGCATAGCCACAGCCATGTTCTACGTCACGGCCATGCTGGGCGGCTTCTCCCTCACTCCATACATCCGCCTGGTGGGGCGCACGGGCCTCTATATCTGCGTGGTGATCATGACGGCAGGACTGCTCGTCCTGGGCCTCTTCCACACGATGGCCTCCTACGTGGCAGGCGTGCTGCTGATAGGCCTGGGCTACGGATTCTTCCAGCCAATAATCTACGACAAGACCACGAAACTGGCCCCCGACAAGGCCCACGCCACCAAGTATTTCTCCTACACCCTTGCCGGCAACTACGTGGCCATCTCGGTGCTCCCCCTGATTGTGGAGTTTTTCCAGCGCGTGTTCGACAACCACACCGCCGACTTCCCCTACTATCTCAACGCCGCCATTCTGGGCATAGTCTTCGTGGTGGGCCTCTTCAAAAGCCGCTCATTCGTGTGGCGCACGGGCAGCAAAATCCCGGCAATTCAGAAAGGCACGGGCGATTCAAATGCGTAGTGCTCGCCATCAACAGGGAAGGTAAATTCCACCCGCGAAGCATGCAGATGAAGGCGCTCCTCGCCTGAGCCGGCTGCGGTGCCGTACAGGCGGTCGCCGGCAATGGGCATCCCCAGGCCCTGCGACGAAGCCGCATGGACGCGCAGCTGATGGGTGCGACCCGTGCGGGGATAAAACACGATGCGACTGCGGGCGCCGCGCACTTCCACAAACTCATAGTCGGTCACGGCTTCCTTGCCTTCGGCCACGTCCACCCGCTGGCGGGGGCGGTCCAGCAGGTCGGGCGCGAGCGGCAGCTCGATACGTCCGCTGGGGGCAATCCCGCGGTCGCGGTAGTCGCCGTCGAGAACGGCCACATAGGTTTTCCGCACCATCCGTCGGGCGAACAGCGCCTGCATCTCCTTGAAGGCAACCGGGCCGAAAGTCGCAATCAGCAAGCCGGAAGTGGCCTGGTCGAGACGGTGGGCCACCTTCACCCTGCTGTCGGCTCCGAATTTGCCGGCAAGCCATCGCTCCACTGAAATCTCCCCGGTGCGCCCCTGCACCGAAAGCATTCCCGCCGGCTTTTCCACCACGCAAAACCATGGATTCCTGAATACCACCACCGGCTCCGGCACATCGCCGCCCCTACCCTCCCTGCCAAGCGGAGGTTCTACCACGAGCCCCTGCAACATCCACTGCAGCAAGGGCAGGCACTTGCCGCGGCACGCAGGATAGTGGGCTCCGTGGATGCGCACCTCGCCGCCCTTGGGCCGGCCGTACCAGAACTCGGCCATCGATACCGGGCGCCAGCCACGCCTGTAGGCCGCCTGCAATAATTTGGGCGCACAGCACTCGCCCGCGCCTGAAGGGGGAACTTTCAATGCCGTTTCAGCAAAAATATCTCGCACGCTGCGCTCCTCGCCGCGGGCGTTCAGGAGCACCGCCTGCGAGAACAGCCACTGCTGCAGCGCTTCCGACTCGCGGCGGCGCCTTTCCTTCATCTCAGCAAGGCGCTTTCGGGCACCCTCGACAGCAGCTTCGAGCGGTGCGAGAGCCGATGCAGCACGGGTTTTCAGGCGGCGCAGCTCGGCTTTCTCAAACTGGCTCGTGCGAATCATCCGTGCCTCCTCCTCTGCATCCGCCAAGCCCGAAGCCCTGCGCTCGTCGCGCTGCCGCTTGGCCTCGCGACACTGCCGGCGGCAGGCCTCTATTTCTTCGTCGGCCGCCTTTCGCGCGCGCTCATAGTCGCCCCGGGCGCCGTCAAGCACTCCCGCCTCAAATGCCTCTATTTCAGCATTCATGCAAATGATTTCGGCCTCCCGGGTCTTATAATGGCCATCGGGCCGGAGATAGTCTATCACCGGCTCAACGAATCCCGGGAAGAAGAAGCCGCCGTGGCCCAGCTGGCCGGAGAAGGCATAGAGCGTGTGGCGCCCGCCCACCGGGTCCTCGGCCACAAGCGCCCCCAGCATCTTGCCATCGTCGAGCTCGCGGCAGAAATTGACGCACGAAGCCTCCGGGCTCTTGCGGAGCTCATCAATTTGGGCCGTAAGGCGGCCGAATGCGGCCAGTGCCTCGGCATCGGGCTTGTAGTCAAACGGATTGTTCATGTGGCGACAGTTCAACGGATGCAAAGTTAATACAACCCCGCAAGACCACCAAATCCGCCGCGGCTGCTCACGGTGAAGAGCACTCGCGCAGTGGCGCAGAGTATTTATTTATCAATCTGAAAACCTGAATTTTAGCTAATTGAGAAAGAACGCGCCGGAGAGCGCGTCGCTTGTATTCCGTCTTTGAGAGGGACGCTTATTGACGGGCGTTCTTTATATTCTTTATAAGTGTCTTCTTCAAGAAACGTTCTATCCGCCATATTTGTAGTTAATTATCTATTTCTCTGCGCCTCCGCGCGGGTTTTCTCCTTATGATTAGAAAGCAGTTTATAAAAGTGAATAGGGAATAGAGCGATGTGCCGGTGTCCGGGGTGTGGCGCGGGATGTCCGTGATGGGTCCGAGCAAAGGGAGGGGTGGCGGCGTTAATGCGTTGCAAAATGTTTATAAATGCCATATGATGATGCAACAACAAGTTACTCTCGAAAGCCTGGACCGCAAACTGGAATCGCTCAGGGTGCTTCTTACGCGCCTGCTCGACACCGTGTCGGGTGAAAACGCGGGGCGCCGTGAAACAAAAGAGAAAAGAGATGTGGTGGCGGAGATGCCGCCCATACGCAACGTGGAGGCGGCCGACCTCCTGGGGATGTCCACGCGGCAGCTGCAACGCGTGAGACGGCGCTACAGGCTCGTGTGGGAGATTCGCGGCCGCGAGGTGTTCTATCAGCTCGCGCCCATCCTGCACGCCATCCGCCGCTTCAACCTGTGCTGGAATGCCACTGTGCTCGACAGACTGATGGACGCCCACAGGAGCCTGCCTTATGTGAGATAAAAATCAAGCGCCGGACGAACCAACGGGCATATCTTGTGTTATTCTTTTTTGATAATACAAGATGTTTCAACTATGAAAGTGATAGGAATCAACGGGGCAGCCCGTAAAAACTGGAACACCGACACCCTGGTGCAGAAGGCTTTCGAAGGAGCTGCCGCAGAGGGCGCCGAAACCGAGCTCATCGAACTATATGCCACGCCGCTCAAAGGATGTATGGAATGCTTCGCCTGCAAGCGCAAGGGCAACAAAACGGGAGGCATCTGCGCCATCCGCGACGACATGCGGCCGCTGCTCGAAAAGGCCCACGATGCCGATGCCGTGATAATAGGCTCGCCCAACTTCTTCGGCTATCCTTCGGGCATGGTGCGGTCGTTTATCGAGCGTTTTCTCTATCCGCTTTCGTCGTATCAGATTGAGGACGGGAAGTTTGTGAGGATTCTCGGCAAACGCATCATCCCCGCCGGGCTGATTTTCACCATGAACTCCAACGAGGAGTACTACAAGGCCGGCGGCTACAGTGTGTCGCTGGGCATGACGCGCGACAACCTCGAACGCGTGCTGGGCTACGCCGAGCAATACAATGCCTACAACACCCTGCAGTTCAAGGACTATTCGGTGATGGACGCCAACTTTTTCGATGCCGACGAGAAGAAGCTGAACCACGAGACACAATTTCCTGTCGACGAGCAGAACTGCTACGAAATGGGCCGCCGGCTCGTGCGCAAGGCTCGGGAAATGAACGCCGATTAAGAGCCTGTCCCATAAAATATGTTAACGCTGAGGTCGCATATCTTGGAGTGATTTTGGAGCCGGAGGGAGGGAGCAATGCCGTCGCATTGTGACCGAGCGACGGATTCAAAATCAACATCGCCTCGGCGTTAACATATTTTATGGGACAGGCTCTAAACCAGCATCGCGATTTCTGGTCTTAATTATATACCTGAAATCCATAGCATGCGCAACATTCTTCTTTCAGCATTCGTGGTGCTGGCGTGCATCTGCGCGCCGGCACAGGGCGTTTTCACGCGACCGCGGGCGAAGTGCCCGGCGGCTACGACTATATTCTCTACGAGCCGGACTCGGCCGACGCTCCCCTGCCCCTCATCGTGGCTCTTCACAGTCGCGGCTCGAGCGGCGACAACCTGGACGAAGTGGACATCTTCGGCACCATCGACGCGCTCCACTCCGGCCTGAAACTCAACGCGCTCGTGCTCGCACCCCAGGCCACTGGCGACCGCTGGGACCTGCGCCGCTTAGTGAAAGACCTGAATCATGTGGTCGCCGCCTGCAACGTGGACACCGCGCGCATCTATGCCATAGGCATGAGCATGGGCGGCAACGGCGTGGCCGAACTCGTGGCGGCCTACCCGCAGCGCTTTGCCGCGGCCGTGGTGCTGGCCGGCTCGCTCGGCGAAGGCCGCGACGCTACGGCCCTCAACGATGTGCCCCTGTGGCTCGTGCGCGGGCTCAACGACCGCCCGGAGGCAATAGCTCGCACCGACAGGATGGTGGATGCGATGCGCGCTGCGCCCGACCATGCTCCGCGCCTGGTCTATTCCCGCGTCAAGGGCCTCGACCACCGCGGCCACGAGCGGGCGCTCTACATGCCCGTGTTCTACGACTGGCTGCTCTCCCACCGCCTGGACGCGCCCGGGCGCCCGGTGAACACCACGCCGGACCTCACGGCGAAGATGCTCGACGGGGCATACAAGGGGCTGAAGCTGCGACCCGGCTCGGCTGCCAAGCGCGCCGGCCGGCCACATGGTCCGCGCGGCCCCCGCGGCCCCAGGCCGCGATAGGCGCAACTAAAAGACTATTAATTAGGGAAAACTCGCGCGGAGCCGCAGAGAATTTAGTAATACAGTGGCTGTCAGAACAGGGCCGTGAAGGCGGCCTCGAGGCGAGGCACGGGATCGGCGAAATGGTCGCCGGGCACGCTCTGAAACTCCGTGTCTATTCCGGCTGCACGCAGCATCTCCACTATCTCGCGGGTGTTCTCGCCCACGCTGTTGAAGGCGCGCACGCCGGAGTGCGACTCGCGTTCGCCCAACAGAAAAAAGGACTTTCCGGTTTTGGCCGGGATGGACCGCGAGCGCATCCACTCCACGAAGCCCTCGTACCAGAACGAGCCGGAAAGCGAGGCGATGCTGCCGAAGGTGTCGCACAGCATCCACTGCCACAGGGCGAAAAGGCCCGACATAGACACTCCCACGAGCGCGCGCCCCGCAGTGGCATCAATGCCTTGCAGCGCTTCCACGCGCGGTATCACATCCTGCTGCAAAAGATTGAGGAACTCCGGCGAGCGGCCTTGAAAATCGGCGCTGCCGCGAGGCACGCCTTTGGCCGGCCAGGGGCTGAACACGCTTTCCCAGTCCATGCCGGTAATCACCACGATATTAACTTCATACTTGCGGGCGGCCTGCTCTATCCACCGCGAGAGCATGTCCATGGGATAGAGCACATAGGCAGTGCGCTTGGCGCCGGGACATGCGCAGCACATGCACCGCAGCCCGGCTATATCAATGGTCTGTATCATATCGGTTATCATTATCTATAATAGAGAACACTCGCGATGATGATAGTGTTTATACACCGGCCGGCCCCGCGGTCCGGGGCATATAGCTCGGGACGCGGGGCCGGAACAATTGGTTACGCGCGGGATTATTCGGTGAGGTCGGCGGGCAGGATGGGCATGGCGCCCTTCTTGGTGCACACGTAGGCCGAGGTGCGCACGGCGCAGGAGTGGGCTTCGGCCACCGATTTGCCTTTGAGAATCTGGGCGATGAAAGCGGCGGTGAAGGAGTCGCCGGCGCCCACGGTGTCGGCCACTTCCACCTCGGGAGTGGGCTGGAACGACACGTTGCCGGGGGTGAAGACGTAGCTGCCGTTGATGCCGCAGGTGAGGATGAGCA
>CAYUUN010000049.1:0-19941 GCA_964447895.1 uncultured Bacteroides sp.
GTTGTGGCCGGTGTGTATCTGGTGGCCCGCCTGTTCCCGCTCTACCTCATGGAGGTTACGGCCCTGGAGTTCGTCACCTGGGTGGGCGCCCTCACGGCCCTCTATGCCGCCATCGTGGCCTGCACGCAGATCGACATCAAGCGCGTGCTCGCCTTCTCCACCATCTCGCAGATAGCCTTCATGATGGTGTCGCTGGGCGTTGCAAGCCCCGAGTTCCACCACGGCCTGGGCTACATGGCCTCGATGTTCCACCTGTTCACCCACGCCATGTTCAAGGCCCTGCTGTTCCTCGGCGCTGGTGCCCTCATCCACGCCATTGGCTCCAACGACTACACCGCCATGCACGGCCTGCGCAAGTACATGCCCATCACACACTGGACATTCCTCATAGGCTGTCTGGCCATCGCCGGCATCATTCCCTTCTCCGGATTCTTCTCCAAGGACGAAATCCTGAGCAGCTGCCTCGGCAACAGCACCTTCATCTACATCTGGATGTCGCTCGTGGCAGGCCTCACCGCTTTCTATATGTTCCGCCTCTACTACCTCATCTTCTGGTGGAAAGAGCACAAGATTCCTGAAGGACACCACGCACCCCACGACCAGCCCTGGACCATGAGCCTGCCGCTCGTGATTCTCGCCGCTATCTCGCTGGTGGCCGGTTTCATCCCCTTCGGCAAGTTCGTGACCTGGAACGGCGTGCCCTACGACTTCATGGGCCACTTCGACTGGTCGGTGGCCGCCATCAGCCTGTGCTGCTCCGTTGTGGCCATCGTGCTCGCCACGGCCATGTACCGCAAGGAAAACCCGCTGCCCGACAAGTTCCGCGCCGCGCTGCCCCGCCTCTGGGAATGGGCGCACCACCGCTTCTACTGGGACGAGCTCTACCTGTTCATCACCCACAAGATTATATTCGACCGCATCTGCCGCCCCATCGCGTGGTTCGACCGCCACATCATCGACGGCACCATGGATGCCTTCGCCACCGTGACCCACGCCGCATCGCGCGCCATCCGTCCGCTCCAGAGCGGCCATGTGCAGCTCTATGCATGGTGGTACATCATGGGCGCCCTCGTTCTCGGCGGCATCACAATGTTGTGTCTGCTATAATCAACCAAGCTTCAACAGTTCAAATATAGTAAAAGCATGTTTAGCAATATATTAATCTGGTTTGTGGTCATCCCCCTGCTCATGCTGGCAGGTCTTGGCCTGTGCCGCGACCTCAAGCAGGTGCGAGCAGTGGCCGTGGCAGGTTCCACAGCGCTGGTTGCCCTCAGTGTCAAGCTCCTGGTCGACTATCTGGCCCTGCGCGCCGCAGGCGACACCGCCCCGATGCTCTACCTGGGCAGCTGGACCTGGTTCGCGCCGCTCAATATCAACCTCTCCGTGGGTGTCGACGGTATTTCGGTGGCCATGATTCTGCTGTCGTCCATCATCCTGTTCACCGGCTCCTTCGCCTCGTGGCAGGTGCCCCAGCCCAAGGCATTCTTCCTGTGGCTGATTCTGCTCAGCACGGGTGTGTTCGGCTTCTTCATCAGCATCGACCTCTTCACCATGTTCATGTTCTATGAGGTTGCGCTCATCCCCATGTATCTCCTGATAGGCGTGTGGGGCACGGGCCGCAAGGAATACTCGGCCATGAAGCTCACGCTCATGCTCATGGGCGGCTCGGCCTTCCTGATGCTGGGCCTCATAGGCATCTACTACCACTCGGCTGCTCCCGGCGAGCCCCTCACCTGGAACATCCTGGAGATAGCACAGCACGGCATCGACCCGGGCTGGCAGCGCTTCCTCTTCCCCATGACATTCGTGGGCTTCGGCGTGCTGGGCGCCATGTTCCCCTTCCACACATGGAGCCCCGACGGTCATGCCTGCGCCCCCACGGCAGTGTCGATGCTCCACGCCGGCGTGCTCATGAAGCTGGGCGGCTACGGCTGCTTCCGCGTGGCCATCTACCTGATGCCCGAGGCTGCCAACGAGCTGGCCTGGATTTTCCTTATCCTCACCGGCATCTCGGTGGTGTACGGAGCCTTCAGCGCCTGCGTTCAGACCGACCTCAAGTATATCAACGCCTATAGCTCCGTGAGCCACTGCGGCCTGGTGCTCTTCGCCATCCTGATGCTCAACACCACGGCAATGACCGGCGCCATCATGCAGATGCTCTCCCACGGCCTGATGACGGCCCTGTTCTTCGCCCTCATCGGTATGATATACGGACGCACCCACACCCGCGACATCACAAAGATGGGCGGCCTGATGCGCATCATGCCCTATCTGTGTGTGTGCTACGTGATCGCCGGTATGGCCTCGCTGGGTCTGCCCGGTCTCAGCGGCTTCGTGGCCGAAATGACCATCTTCGTGGGCTCGTTCCAGCACGCCGATATGTTCCACCGCGTGTTCACCATCGTGGCCTGCTGCTCGATAGTCATCACCGCCGTCTACATCCTGCGTGTCGTGGGCAAGCTCCTCTTCGGCCCCGTCTACGACAAGCACCACCTGGAGCTCACCGACGCCACCTGGTGGGAGCGCCTCAGCACCGCCTGCCTCATCGTGAGCGTGGCTGCCATCGGCTGTTTCCCCAACTTCTTCAGCAACCTGATCAAATTCACCTTCAGCCCCGAGATCTTCAAGGTGCTGGGCATGTAATTAAAGAACAATGGACTATTCACAGTTTTTGGTAATGAAACAGGAACTGGCCGTTCTGGTCGTTTTCCTGCTCGTGTTCCTCTACGACACATTCATGCCCCGCAGCGCCGGCAAGGCCCTTCCGGCCTTTGCCACCGTGCTGCTCCTGCTGGCCACCGCCGCCGGCTTCTGCAGCGAGTGTCTGGGCAGCGGCTGCCCGGCCGAGGCCTTCGCAGGCATGTATGCCACGTCGCCCATCATCAGCGCCATCAAGAACATCATCAATATCGGTGCCGTGATCGTGCTCATCCAGAGCGTGTCGTGGGCCGGCAGCGACAGCGTGAGCGTGCGCCGCGGCGAGTTCTACGAGCTGCTGCTCGTGACGCTCTTCGGCATGTATCTCATGATTTCCGCCCGCCACTTCCTGCTCTTCGTGATAGGCCTCGAATGCGCCTCTCTGCCCCTGGCTGCCATGGTGGCCTTCGACAAGAGCCGCTACGAAAGCCACGAGGCTGCCGTGAAGTATATCCTCACGGCCGTGTTCTCCTCGGCCGTGTTCATGATGGGCCTCAGCTTTGTCTACGCTCTGGGCGGCTCGCTCTACTTCGCCGACCTTTACGCCCAGGTGGCCACCGGCGGCATGTCCATGATGCTCGTCATGGCCATAGCCTTCGTGATTGCCGGCATGGGCTTCAAGCTCTCGCTTGTGCCCTTCCACCTCTGGACCGCCGACGTCTACCAGGGTGCCCCCACCTCCGTCACCTCCTATCTGTCCGTAATCAGCAAGGGTAGCGCAGCGTTTGCCTTCCTGGTGATTATGGCCCAGGTGTTCGGCACGTGGTACGCACAGGTGTGGGAGTGGATGCTCTACGCCATCATCATCGCCACCATCACCGTGGGCAACCTCTTCGCCATGCGCCAGAACAACATGAAGCGCTTCCTGGCCTTCTCGTCCATCTCGCAGGCCGGCTACATCATGCTGGGTGTGATAGGTTTCAACACCATGAGCATGGCAGCCATGATGTACTACATCCTGGTCTACATCTTCAGCAACCTCGCAGCCTTCGGCGTGATCGGCGCCATCGAGCGCGCCAGCGGCAAGGTGGACATGAGCGACTACTGCGGCCTGAGCAAGACCAATCCCCGCCTTGCCCTGTGCATGATGCTCGCAATGTTCTCCCTGGCAGGTATTCCTCCCTTCGCAGGCTTCTTCTCGAAGTTCTTCATCTTCACGGGAGCCATCAACCAGGGCAGCGTGGCCATCTATGTGCTGGTGCTCATCGCCCTCATCAACACCATCATCTCGCTCTACTACTATCTGCTGGTGGTGAAGGCCATGTACATCAACCCCGACGAACCCGTGGTGCAGCCCTTCAAGAGCACCTGCAGCGAGCGTCTGGGCCTGTGGATCACGGTGGCCGGCATCCTGCTGCTGGGTATCGCCAGCTGCATCTACACCTGGCTGCTCGACACCAGCTTCGTGAGCAACTTCGCCGCCTACTTCGCATAAGCCCGCAGGCGACACCCCCTATACTCGAGAGCACATCCCGGCGGGATGTGCTCTCGATGTGTTTGTGAACCTTCCTGTCCCCGGCGGCGTTTATCAGATGAAGTATAACATCTAATTGCAACGAATTATGGACAAGAAGAAATATGTGTGCGACGTGTGCGGCTGGGTCTACGACCCCGAAGTGGGCGACCCCGACAACGGCATTGCTCCCGGAACAGCTTTCGAAGACCTTCCCGCCGACTATCTCTGCCCCCTCTGCGGCGTGGGCAAAGACCAGTTCTCGCCCGTAGAGTAAGACGCGATGGCACAGATTGTGCATCTGAAACGTGCCTACGACCCCGACGACCCTGCCGACGGCTACCGCGTGTATATCGACCGGCTGTGGCCGCGGGGGCTGTCGCACGCCACGTTCCGCTACGACCTATGGGACAAGGAGCTCGCTCCCTCCACCGAGTTGCGCGAGTGGTTTCACCAGGCTCCTGACGAACGCTGGCCCGAGTTTGAGCGCCGCTACCGCGCCGAGCTCCTTGCCGGCGAGGCATTCGCCCGTTTCAAAGACGAGATAGCGGGCCACCCCGTGGTGACCCTGCTCTTTTCCTCCCGCGACCGCGACCACAACAACGCCGTAGTCGTGGCAGCCGCTCTCTCCTCAAGTGCGACGCAATGACGCAGGACGCGCAACTCCCGCGTTGAGGGGTGTCGCCCGGATTAGCGTTTTCGCGCCTATGGCGCCGAGACGCCCCGCACGCGTACTGACACGGCTACACCGCTGCCTCCCTGGTGCCCGCGGCCTGGGCGAGCATGGCAAATCTGCGGCGGGTGCTATACGTGCGCCAACAACCATGGCAAGCGCGGCGTAGCCGTGCGCGCAGCCCGGCGGCAGAGCCGCCACACGTACATAGCCACAAGTCAGCGCGGCGTAGCCGTGCGCAGCTTGTGGTATTCGTATTTTACCCTCATGAAAATGAGTCGCGTAGCGGTTCAACACCCCTGACGCAGACGCCCCGCTAAACGCGGAGCTTGTGCTGGGTGGGGGCGCGTGGACCTACGGCTGCGCTCAGCTAAACGCCGAGCTTGCCGTAGGCTAACACCGGCGCACCGCTAAGCGCGGTGCCGACGCGGCTACGCCGCTGCCACCCTGTGGCGATGCCGGCCATGCGTGGGCAATACTGGCTATTCGGGGGAGATGCCGGCCATGCTTGGGTGATTCCGGCCATGTGGGGGTGGACGATTTGAAAAGCGTCCACCCACTGATTTTCAGCTCTTTTATTTTTTTCTCTGCGCCTTTGCGCGAGTTTCCCACTTGCAAAGCCAATACGCTGAATAGTTACTCTTTAAAGAGCCCGGTCAGAGGGCGTTGATGGCCTGCTGGAGGAGGGAGAGGAAGCGGGCGGCGTGGGCGCCGTCCATCTGGGTGTGGTGAAACTGAAACGACACGGTGAGCAGGGTCTTGAACCAGTGGCGGCGGTAGTTGCCCCAGATCATGAAGGGGTTGTTGAAGATGCCGCTGTACATCCCCACGGCGGCGTCGATTTCGTAGCCCGCCAGCGCGGAGGTGCCTATGACCATGCTGTCCGTGATGTCGTGGTTGGTGCAGGTCTCGGCCACGCGGCGGGTGAGCTCCAGGTAGGAGCGGTTGAAGGCGGCGAGGTCGTCGGAGTAGGGGATGTCGCAGGAGCTCACTTCGCCGCGCGAGTCGGCCACGATGGTGTTCACGGCTATGGTGTCGTAGCGCATGAGCTTGTCGCCCACGGGCAGCATGTAGAATTCCTTGACCTGCGTGGCGGCGCGGCCTATGCACCAGCACATGAGCATGTTGAACTTATAGCCGCGCTTGCGAGCCACGCGGCGCAGGCGCGACACGTCGAGCGTGCGAATGAGCGTGACCATGGGCATGGGCGCTTTCATCCAGGTCTCGAAAGCGAAGGCACGGGTGGTTTCGGCGGGATTTACTTCTTGTACCATATCAGTCGGGGTGTTCTTTTTCTTGTTTTGCCAGCGATGTTACCCGCCGCACGAACAGGGTCTTGGCAGCGGTGTAGCCGTCGCGATTGTGCCTGAACGCGGGCAGCAGCCCGAGCTTCAGCCGCTCGTATTCGCGCGCCGTTTCGGGATGTGCGCGCAGATAGTCGCGGAAGAGCAGCTCGTCGCAGTCGCCGGCCCGGCGCAGGTGGATGTGGAACACGCGCGCGGCGTAGCCTGCGGGCGTATAGCCCTTGTTGAAACTCATGCGCCCGGGGCTCCGGCTCATGCATATATAGCCGTCCTGTTCCAGGACACGCCCGGCGGCATCAAGCCTGTCGCCCGGGGCTATTTCCACAAGGATGTCCACTATGGGTTTGGCCATGATGCCCGGCACCGCCGTGCTGCCTATGTGGTGGATGCGCGCGGCATCTCCGCGCAGCAGCTGCCGCAGGCTGTCGATTTCTTCGCGCGCCCATGCCGCCCACTCCGGGCGGTGGGGCGCAAGCTCTATGGGGAAGAGCTGCCAGAGCTCTTCCAGCGACATCTCCGAAAGCGGCTTCATTTCTTCACCACCTTGCCATCGACGATGTAGATGCCGGCGGGCAGGTCGGAGAGCCGGATGTGGTCGGGATAGCGATAGCCGGCTATGTTATAGATGCCGGTGGCGCGGGTGGCGGGCTCGTCGACGGTGATGTCGCTGATGCCGCCGTAGTCGACGCCGCCGAGGCCTCTCACGACGCCTGCGTAGGCGTGTTTGCGGTAGAGGGTGCCGAGAGTCCATAGGCCCACGGGGGTGTTGGCACGCCAGCCGCTGTTGGCAGGCGAATCCGTGGCACACCAGAAGCAGAAGCCCCATTGCTGCTCGGCGGGGATGAGGCGGAAGTATTCCTTAAGTATCCACTCGTAGAAGTCGGCCATGTTGCGGTGCTGCGTCTCGGTCATTTCGCCGGTGGTCACGTCCCGGCCGGCGGCATTGACGTAGCCCATGTCGAACTCGCTCACGCGCACCAGTTTGCCCGATGCGGCCAGCAGCGAGAACATGTTGGTGATGGCGTTTTTCTTGCTCGTGAGGGTGCCGGAGTTTTCATAGTAGGAAATGTGCATCTGTGTGCCGATGCCGTCCACATAGGTTTCTCCGTCGGCCTCCCACTTCTTTATCCAGTTGATGAGCGATTTCAGCTTCTTGTTGCCGTCCCAGTCGCTCTCAAGGTTGTAGTCGTTGATAAAGAGCTTGATGTCGTCCGGGCCGTACTGGCGGGCATAGCGCACGGCGCTGCGCACGTAGTCGAGGTCGCCCATGTGGTCCTGCCAGTAGAAAGAGTCGCCGCCCACGTCCCAGGTGGCGTTGCCGTTGAAGCCGTCGGAGTGCTGCAGTGTGTAGTTGCCCTGGCCGTCGTCGCCACCTCCGGAGATGGCTTCGTTCACCACGTCCCAGGCCTTCACCTTGCCGCCGCAGGCAGCCATCATACCCTTGATCCACTGCTCCATGGCGCCTGCCAGGATGTCGCGTTTCTCCTCCTTGGTCAGAGGCGTGCTCTGCGGCAGCACGATCGTATAGGTGGAGTGCTCAATGGGCGGGGCCACAACGCCGCCGCCGGCTTTCTTCATCTTGAACGACGACACGTCGTCGCCGTCGATGGAGCCGTTCACGAGCTTCTCCACGCCGTTCACCTTCAGGCTGATGTTGTCGAAATAGTAGGTGTTGGCCTGGGGGAGTTCGCTGAGGTTGAAAGCGATGGACTTGCCGCTGCTGTCGAAGCGGCCCGACACGGTCACGGTCTTCCACTCCGTGGTGAAGTCGATGTTGCCCAGCGCGCGGTAGTCCACATAGCTGCCGGGTTCGTTGTGTATCTGCGTGGAAGCCGTTGCGGGCTTATCGGCGCGCACCTCGGCGGAGAACACAAAGTTCTGGCCGGAACTGAAGGGCGACGACGCCACCACCCAGAACTGGTTGTCCCACACCTCCGACTGCTTGGCCGCGGCCTCGACCTTGAGGTAGCGGCGCTCCTCGTCGATTTTCTTGGCGCCCACTTTTTCATCCACCTTGATGCTGCGGATATAGATGTCGCCCACGAAGTCGCCGCACTGCAGCAGCAGGAACGGATTGTCGACGGGGCAGGTGTAGGTCACCTTCACCTGCGACCAGGCCGTGGAGAAGGAAAAGTCGGTGTTGCCGCCGCTGCTCCAGTCGCCCAGCTTTGAGTGCATGGTGCCGTTCTTGGAGCCCTTGATTTCATAGGTGAAGGTGTAGGTCTTGCCGGCCTCGAGGGGTATGTCCTGATAGGCCACGAACTGTACCTCCCACGACTGGAGGCTCTTGGTGGTGTGTATGCGCAGGCCGTCGGCCGAGGTGTAGCTGAGCGTGAAGCCGTATTGGGTCTTGTCGGCCGTCCAGCCCACGTTCTGCTGCGTGCGGAAGTCCTTCGCCGCCACTTCCATGTCCACGTACACGTCGGGATTCTCGAAGGGCACCGGGGGCTTGTCCTTGATGAGGCTTCTCAGCCAGCCGTTGGGCTGCTGCGAATGCCACGCCAGCGTGTGGCCGTAGACGTTGATGCCGGCCGCTTCGGCGGCGTTGACGTAGCTGGTGACAGTCGAAAAATTCATGTTTCCGCTGTTGTCCACGCAGCTGGCCATCTTCATGGCGTTGCCGGCCACGGTTTCGGTGAAGTTGTCGTTGGTGAGCCCCGCGATGGACGGATTGTTCAGGTAGTCGCTCACGGTGGTGCCTATTCCCAGCTTGAAATTGGGGAAGCGGCTGTAGTCTATATAGTTCTTGAGGGGAGCAAAGTCTTTCAGATAGGCATAATTGGGGTCGGCCGGGTTGCCCTGCTCGTAGTTTTGCAGGTTTTCGGCGGATGCAAAGAGCGCGGAAAGTGCGGGAAGTGTCAAAAGCACAACTTTTTTCATTCGCATGGTAATGATTCAGGTTAAATTCTTATCGAAAAGTGTTTCAGGCTACAAATTTAATCAAAAAATCGCAACCCCGCAAATGCGCCGCAAGAGTTAGAGTAACTATTCAGAGTATTAGCTATGCATATGGGAAAGCTGGCGCCGAGGCACAGAGTAGTTATTTATTAATTTGAAAATCAGATTAAAAGCCGCGTAGTAGACGCGATGTCATTACACATTTTTGTGAGAAAACAGCGCATCTCCGAAGCGCGGGAGCCTTTTGGGGTGGTCCCTCAGGCCTCGCTGCGCTCGACCTGAGGTTAAGGAATGTCGCGTCTCCGACGCTCTTTAGCCCCGATTCTCAGCTCTTTATATAATTCTCTGCGCCTTTGCGCGAGTTTTCTCCTAACGACATAGTATATAGCTGAATAGTTACAAAAAAACACGAGGATGGCCGGGTATATAGGCCATCCTCGCGGAAAAATCACAGACTGGCGTGGCCCGTGGCGGCGAGCACGATGCCCACCGCTCCGAGGGCTATGAGGCCGGCCAGAATCCACTTCTCATAGGTGGCGAACACCGGCTGACCGGGGAAATACTGGTGGCGGGCCTTGATGTAGAAGAACACACCGGGGAGATAGAACAGCATCGTGAGAATCAGCAGAGGAATGTTGCTCGAGCACACGATGTAGGAGCAGAAAATCGTAGCTCCCACTCCGATGAAGAGGAAGAAATTGCGCTGGCGCTGCGATGCCATGGCCAGGAGCGGGGGCTGCCGCTTGGGTGACAGGGCGCACTTCCACAGGAACATGCCGCTGAAGAGGTAGGCCGGAAGCACCATCAGGCTCGTGAGGTCGAGCGCGGCGGTGTACACCGAGTTTGAAGTGACCACCAGGCACATGAATATCTGCATCACGATCGACGACACCAACAGGCCGAACGCAGGCATGCCTTTCTTGTTGAGCTTGAGGAACGATTTCGGGAAAATCTTCACCTGGGCAGCCTCGAAAGGCACCTGAGCGCACACGAGAGTCCAGGCGATCCAGCCGCCGAGGATGGAGAACACGATAGCTCCGATCACGAAATAATAGGCCCAGTTGCCGCAGGTGCTTTTGAGCACATAGGCCACCGACGGATCGGGAAGCGAGGCCAGCTCGGGCTGGTGCATGATTCCGAAGGAGAGCACCGACACCAGGGCATACAGAAGCCACGCGAAGAGGAAGCCGAGGATGCCGGCCTTGCCCACATCCGAGGCCTTCTTGGCCCTGGACGACATCATCACCGCGCCCTCGATGCCCGTGAAGCACCACAGGGTCACCAGCATGGTGGTGCGCACCTGCTCGCCCACTCCGCCCAGGTCGGTGAGGCGTCCCCAGAAATCGTAGGTGAACATGTCGAGCTTGAAGAATATCACGAGTATCGCCACTATGAGCACCAGCGATGCCATCTGAATCACCGTGATCACCACGTTGAGGAACGAGGCCGTCTTCAAGCCGCCCACCACAACGAAGTACATCAGCCAGATGAGGGCCGAGCCGAACACGATAGTCTGCCAGCCGTGGTTCAGCAGCACGGGGCAGAATGCCGCGCAGGAGTCGTTGAGCATCACGGCATAGGCTACGTTGCCCGTGGCGGTGCAGAGCCAGTAGCCCCAGGCCACGTTGAAGCCCACGAAATTGCCGTAGCCCACCTGTGCATACTGGTATATGCCGGCGTTGAGGTCCGGGCGCTTGTCGCTGAGGATTTTGAAAGTGTAGACCAGAAAAATCATGCCCACGGCCGTCACCAGCCACGAAATAATGACGGCTCCGAGACCGGCGTGCGCGGCCATGTTCTGGGCGATATTGTAGATTCCGCCTCCCACTATAGAGCTGAATACTATGGCTGTAAGGCCCGTGAGACCCAGTTTGTGAATAGAATTGTCGGCCATAATAAATGAGGTTTAAATGTGAAAGGGGCAGAAGGATCAGTGTCCTCCTGCCCCCCATGAATCTTTTACCTAAGGCAATCAGTGTGCCAGCGGAGCGTAACCGAAGTTAAGGAATCCGATGCAGGTGAGACAGTAGCCGAAGGGTTTGTCCGGCGGAATGTTCAGGAAGTTGTGATAGAGGTCTATCTCGCCGTCCTGCTCCAGGCCACGGATCATGAGCTCGTGCTTGAGCGACTTGTGGAGCCACATGGAAGCTTCGGCCTTGGCTATTTCGTCGTCGATCTGAGAGTCGTAGTACTGGACGTACTCCGCTGCATATCCGCCGATGAATTTACCGTCGCGCTTGGCCCAGATGATACCGATGCCGGTGGCTATGGCCTTGTGCTCGCTGTAGTTAGCGCCATTTCCGGCGATGATCACCTCCAGCACGGCGCCGTGCTTGAACTGCTCGGGCAGGTCGGGACGGTAGGGATGGTTGGGATATTTGTTGGCCATCTCTTCGGTGATGGTGACCAGGTTGCCGCGACATTCCGGGGGAAGGACGGAGGTGTAGGGGATCACGTTGAAATCCTCGATGCGTGCCATGCGCAGGGCAGAGTCGTAGGCGAAGGTTTCGTACGGCTGCGGGGGAATGCCATCGTCGAATGCGCCGGTTCCACCGGTAATGAACCCAAAGGTCGGGTAGCGGGTGCCTCTCATTTCATCCATAGTAGTAGGGTGTTTGAAGGAAGTTTTATAAAAGTTAATTTGAGTTATTATATGTACCTAAAACAACATACTCCCCGGAATAGTTCTCAAAAAAGTTCCGGAAAAATAAAAACTGCAAGCTCCCGCCGGGCAAGCGCGCAGAATTGCATAAATAGCTGAAAATCGGGGCTAAAGAGCGTCGGAGACGCGGCTTTTAATCTGAGTTCAACAGATGGCGCTGAGACGCCCCGCTAAACGCGGAGCACGTGATGGTGGGGAGGCGCGACAAACCTACGGCTGCGCTCAGCTAAACGCCGAGCTTGCCGCAGGCTAACTCCGGCGCACCGCTAAACGCGGTGCCGACGCGGCTAACGCCGCTGGCCATGCAGAGGTGGATACTTTTGTTTACCGCCATGTTGGCCGTCAATATAAATGGTGCGCCGCGGGATAGCTCAGGCCTCCCGTCCTTCCGTCCCGTTCTCTACCATTTATAATATAAGGCAACGCCCTATCGGGGTGCTCTGCGCGAGTTTTCTCCTTACGACTTAGCATATAGCTGAATAGTTACGCGTGAAAATTTTTATCATAATATTTGTCAATCGTGCGATTTTATATAATTTTGCAGCGAACAAACATAAATAAAAGCCTATGAAAAAGTTTTTTATAATCGTTCTTGCAGCTCTCAACCTTGGGGTTTGGGTGATGTCGTCGTCGTGCTCGCGCCTTGAGAAGTCGGCCGAGAAGAAGGTGTCGGAATATGCTGCGGAAGAGCAAAACAGCGAGGAGGATGGCAAAATGATTTGCCACTTCGGCGGCCCCGGTGCTTCGGCATGCGAAATACCTGCGGGCATCGATATCAACGGCGCTACGTCGTTTTCCTGCTCCGTCACCTGCGTTGAAGGCTATTATGCCTGCTGCGGAATAGGTTGCAAATGCATTCCCGTAGAAGAATAATCGCGGCCCTAATCCCGGGGCTGGCACTGTGGGCGGTATCGTGCGGTGGTCCTGCCGCGGAGCCGCCCGCAGCACTGCTGCGCGTGGATGTGTCGCGCGCAGCCCGCGTGGAGCCCGATACGTGCCGCATGGTGCGCCTGGAGGCCTCTCCGCAGTCGCTGCTATTCAATATCGACAGGCTACATCGCCTGGGCGATGCCTATATTGTGGCCTCGCGCACGAAGCTGCGATGTTTCGACCGCCGCACGGGTGCGTTTTTAGGCGATGTGGCGGTGCAGCGCGACCCCGAGAGCGGTTTCAGCCATCTGTCGCAGCTCTGGACCGAGGGCGACACGCTCGCGGTGTTCGACAGCAACCGCCTGAGCGTGGGGCACTATCTTGCCGACGGCACTTTTCTGGGCAAGACCTATCCCTTTGCCAATTCCGAGATACCGGCAAGCGAGCCGCCGCACCTGTTTTTCACCACAGCCTCCGGAGATATGCTCACGGTGAACGGCTCTACCGGCGGTAGCACCCGCAGGAATCCCCTGCTGTCGCATTACAGCCCCTCGGGCGAGTACCGCGGATATGTGCCCGGCCGCGATGTGAGCGAAAGCACGTATCTATCGGACGGGGCGTGGCATGACGCCGCCCGCGACCGGCTGCTCCTGTGGGAAGCCCTGCGCGACACCGTCTACGCCGCCACCACCGGGGGGATACGCCCGCTCTACGTGCTCGACACGGGCGCCAATTCTTTTCCGGAAGACGCCCGCAGGCTCCCGCTGGTGCAGGAGCGGCTGAAACGCTTCTATAGTCCGGCCGATTCTGCGGTCTATGTGTCGGTGATAAGATATCTCCAGGCTGAGGGCGATGTGCTCTACTTCTGCCTGGCAGGCAGCGACCGCCGCAACTATGTGGTGCGCTACGACACGGCGGCCGACAGCGCCTCCGTGGCCTCGTTCGCTACTCCCGACGGCCGCTACACCGCTACGACCTTCCTGGCACTGGATGGCGACAGCCTGCTGCTCGAGCTGAACGACAACCACTGCGTGGAGGCCAATCCAATTGTTTACGCCATAGACAAAAACACCCTGCGATGAAACGCAACCTGTTCCTGATAGCCGCCGGCGCGCTGCTCTTTCTGCTCGGATTCCAGCTGGGCCGACTGCAGGGCGGCGGGCACCCCGACGCTCAGCCCGCGCCACAAGAAACCGCGGCCATAGACGAAGAAGCCCTCACGAGCACCGAATGCGACGGTGAGCTGCTGGATGAGTCGGTGCAATTCACCGACTACCGCGGCGAGCGAGTGTCGCCAATGCAATATGCCGGCGACAGCACCATAATCGCGCGGTTTTCCACATCGGCGTGCCGCCCGTGCGTAGACGCCCTCACCGCCTCGCTGCAGCGCCACGCGGGCGAGCATCCGTCGCAGCGCTATCTCGTTCTGCTCAAGAACGTTCAGCCGCGCGACCTCTATGTGGTGCAGGCCGATTTCGGGCCGCAGTTTACCCTCCTTGCGTCCGATTCGCTGCCCATAGACTTCGACAATGGCGAAACGCCGGTGCTGTTTCAGATAGACGCCGCCGGCCGCGTGCGCAACCACTTCACCTGCCGCTACGGCGACTACGCCCGCACCGACCGCTACCTCGACACCCTCTGAAATTCCAGCGGGTACACATCGCGGGAATGAGGCAGCTGCACGACCCGGTTGAATAGTCAAACCGGCAGTGAAACACACATCGCCCCGGGTGCTTTCGTGCATCCGGGGCGATGTGTATCGGGATTTATCGGGGATTAATCTACGGTGATTTCACCAACGATGGAGGTGGTGAGGTACTGCTTGACTTCGTCGGCGGTGAGGCCGCTGCCCAGTAGGTACATCATCTTGGTGACGGCGGCTTCGACGGTGATGTCGTAGCCGGTGATCACGCCGGCCTTGCTGAGCATGTCGCCCGTGTAGTAGCGCTTCTGCTCGTCGCCGCCGTTGAGACACTGGGTCACGTTGTAGATGATGATGCCGCGGCTAACGGCGTCGGCCAGTGCATCGAGGAACCACTGCTCGGTGGGAGCGTTGCCCGCGCCGAAGGTGCGCAGAATCACGGCCTTGATGCCCGGGGTGGCCAGCTGTGCCTTCACGACGTCTTCGGTGATGCCGGGATAGAGCCACATCACGAGGATGTTCGGGTCCATCGAGTAGAAGGGGTCGAGGGGCAGGCTGGTGGTGGGTCGCATCAGATAGGGCTTGGCGTAGTCGATGTGGAGGTCGATGGTGCCGAGCACGGGATAGTTGAAGCTCTTGAAGGCGTGGAAGCCCGTGGAGGTGAACTTGGTGGAGCGGCAGCCGCGCACGATGTAGTCCTGGAACGAAATCACCACTTCCTGAATCATGGGGTCGCCGTTTTCATCCTTGGCGGCTGCTACCTGCAGGGCCGAGATGAGGTTTTCGGTGCCGTCTTCGCGGGTGTCGCCGATGGGCAGCTGCGAGCCGGTGATCACGACAGGCTTGCGCAGGTTGCGCAGCATGAACGAGAGGGCCGATGCGGTGTAGGCCATGGTGTCGGTGCCGTGGAGCACCACGAAGCCGTCGAAGTCGTCGTAGCGGTCGGCGATGTCCTTCACGATCTGGTTCCAGTAGGTGGGATTCATGTTGGACGAGTCGATGGGCTGGGGGAACTGCACGCTCTCGATGTCGTAGCCGAGCTGGCCCACCTTGGGCACGTTGTCCATGAGGTGCGAGAAGTCGAAGGGCTGCAGGCCGTTGGGCGTTTCCACCATGCCGATGGTGCCACCGGTGTAGATGATCAGGATTCTGGGTTTTGTTGTTGTTTCAGACATATTCAGAGGATTAAGAGGATTTATAGTAAGAGGATTTATAGATTGAGATTGCCGTGCGCGGGAATTATTCGTAGTAGTTCTTGCTCATGCCGAACACGAAGTGACGGTTGCGGATGACTACCACTGCCAGCACGATGGCCGATGCGATGCCCACGAAGATGAAGGGGAACATGGTCGATGTGGTGTGGAAAATCTTCTCGCCGGCGCTGATGATCACGGGCACCATGGAGATGGCCACGTAGTTGGCTACCTGCAGGTAGGCCAGCGAAAGGGTCGACTTGCTGTCGGAGGTCACTACTTCGGTGGCCTTGGTGTAGAAGATAGGCTGGGCGATACCGTTGCCGAGACCGCAGAGGGCGGCGGCGATGATGTAGACCACAACGCTTTCACGAACGAAGACGAAGAGGGCGAAGCTGCCTACGATCATGGCCGTGGCGGCAATGAATGTGGTCTTGCGGAAAGCCTTCATCACGGGGGTGAGGGCGAGACCCACAACGAACATGGCGAAGTAGAACACCGAAGTCATGGTCGAAGCCTGTTCGGAAGAAATCCACGAGAAGTTAGGCAGGTAGTAGCTGGGGATACAGGTGGCGAACACGAAGAAGAAGTAGGCCAGAAGCAGCCAGATGGTACGGCCCACGTAGAAACCGCCTTTCACCGTCTGACCCTTGGTGGAGAAACCGTCGGCATCGACTGCGGGCACTGCTGCGGGCGTGGTGGTCTTGGCAGCGGTAGCAGCGGTAGCGGTGGTAGTTGAGGTGCTGTCGGTGGTGCTTGCGTCGCTCGCGGGGGTGTCCTGATAGTCGGATTTAGGAATCTTGTTCAGGAAGGGGATGAGGATGAGCGACAGCAGCGGGATCAGATATACGAAGAAGGCACGGTGCCAGGTGTGGGTGAGGTCGCCGGCCACGAGATAGCCCACAGCGAAGGTGGCGAGCACCAGGGCGATGTTGCCGATAGCCGAAATGATACCCATCTGCTTCATGCGGTACTTGCCGGTGAAGACGTCGGCGATAAGACCGGTGGAGAAGGGGAGGATAAGACCGCAACCTGCGCCGAGCAGACAGCTGAGGAAAATCAGCATGTTCAGCGAGTTGGTGAAGATGGACAGCGCGCCGGCCACAAGATAGAGTATCGTGCCCAGGGCTATCACGGCCACCTTGTGCTTCGACTCGGAGAGCTTACCGGAAAGGAGCACGAAGGGGATGATGATGAGGTTCGGGAGCACCGTCAGGAGCTGAATCTTGAAATCGGTGGCGTCGGCGAAGATGGAGCGCAGACTGCCCTCGATAGGTGTCACGGCCAGACCGGGAAGGTCCACGGCAAGCGACAGTGACCATATCGCGAGGACGACCATCATTGAGATGGTGCCTTTACCTGTTTTTACTTGCATAATTGTAGATGTTTACGGGTTTTGAATTTTGGTTGATAGAGTCTTGGGAGGGAATCAGTCTGCCACTACGGTGACGTTGTCGCCGTTGAAGACACCCAGGTCGAGCTTCTTCATGATGGCTTTCACTGCGGCCTGAGCCTTTACGGAGTTGCCGGCCTCGTCCAGTGGGGGAGCGAAGGCAGCCACGCCCATTACGCCGGGATATACGCCCAGCACGCCACCGCCCACACCGCTCTTTGCGGGAATACCGGAGGTGTACATCCAGTCGCCGGTGTTCTGATAGAAACCTACCGACGAGATGAGGGTGGTGATCTTAGGAGCCAGCTCCTTGGCAAACACCTGTTCTTTGGTCACGGGGTTGAGGCCGCCGTTGGCGATGGTGCCGGCGCAGATGGCCAGCTGCGAGGCGGTGATGCCCACGGAGCACTGGCGGGTGTAGAGGTCGAGGCTCATGTCCACGTCGTCGTAGATGCGGTTGTAGTTCTTCAGCAGCCATGCGATGGAGCGGTTGTTGAAGTTTGTCTCGGTCTCGGAGCGGTAGAGCTCGTCGAGCACCTGTGCTTCGGAGCCGCACAGGGCCGTGATGTTGTTGATTATGGCTTCCCACTTGCCCCAGGAGTCGCCCTTGGGCTCAACCATGGAGCATGCCGTGATGGCACCGGCATTTACCAGAGGTGTGGAGGGATGGTCGTTTTCAAGCAGTATTGCGAAGATAGAGTTGAAGGGAAGGCCGGTGGCGTCGGCGCCTATCTGCTTCAGTACGGCCTCGGCGCCGAACTGTTTCAGCACCAGGATGGCGGTGAGCACCTTCGAGACGGATTCGATACCGAACTTGTAGTCGGTATCGCCTATGTTGAAGGTGGTGCCGTCGGTGAGCGTTACACTGATGCCGAAGAGATTCGGGTCGATGTTGGCAAGGAACGGGATGTAGTCGGCGTTGTGTCCGCCGGTGATGTTCTTGCACTCATCGTAGGCCTCCTTGACGGCCTGCTGGATTTGGGAGTGGGAAATTTTCTTTTCCATAAATATAGTTGTTTGTGTGTTTTGGATTTCCGGATTCGGGTCGCTTGAAATCGACTTTACAAATAAAACGCCTCATTTTCAAATAAGTTTGCCCACGGGGTGTTTTTCTGCCGTTTCGGCAGTTTTTCGGGCGGGGAGCTAACCAAACGGCGATTCACATTGTTTTAGAAAATAAAAAACATTTTTAAATCTATAATCTATATGAATTCGAGATTACTGCTTGTGACAGCACTCCTGCTTCCGGCAGCCGCCCTTTCGGCGGCAGCCCAGCGCGACAGCCGCACGATGGAGACCGGAGTCGTGACCGTTATCGGCGACAGTTCCGACAACGTCCGTGTAGAAAACACATTAAAGGCCCTCGCGCCTCAGGCGCCCAACGACAACGGCCTGCCACGTTTTGCCATCGTGGGCAAAGACCATAAGTTCTATGTGGGCGTGGGCGCTCAGTTCCTGGGCGAAGGCGTTTTCACCTGGGGCGACAACATGTCGTCGCCGCTGCTCTTCACCCCCTCGGCCATGACTCCTTCCACTCCCGGCAACGGCGGCAACCTGGGCTTCGGCTGGCAGTCGTCGTCGATCTACATGAACTTCGTGGCACTCCCCGGAACCGACAATCAGGTGGGCGTGTTCTTCAAGGGTAATTTCATGGGCAACAACAACGCCTTCAACTGCTTCCACTTCTATGCCAAGTATCGCGGCCTCACGGCAGGTTACACCAACAGCCTCTTCACCGACGGAGCCGCCGAGCCCATGACCATCGACTTCGAGGGCCCGAACGGCTATCCCTTCATGACGCTGTTCACGGCCTACTGGCAGCAGAACTTCACGAAGAATTTCTCGGGTGCAATAGGTATCGATGCCCCCTCGGTGTCGCTGACCACCGGAAGCACCACGGCCCAGGTGAACCAGCGCATTCCGGCCGTGCCCCTGTATCTGCAGTATGCCTGGAACGACGGCGGCTCGCACGTGCGCCTCTCGGGACTTATCCGCCCGCTGCAGTATCGCGACCTCAAGGCCGAGAGCAATAAGACCATCGTGGGCGCCGGCGTGCAGCTGTCCGGCATGGCCAACGTGGTGGGTGGCCTGAGCGTCAATTTCAACGGCGCCTACGGCCGCGGCATCGGGTCCTACCTCCAGGACGACAACGGCCTGGGTCTCGACGCTGTGGAGTCGACCACTCCCGGCAAGCTCACGGCCGTGAAGACCATGGGCCTCACCGGCGGTCTCAGCTATGCTTTCTCCTCGAAGGTGTCGACCAACGTGGCCTACAGCCACCTCGTAAACTGGATGCCCGACGACGCCGTGGCGACAGACAGCCAGTATCGCTACGGCGACTACGTGGCAGCCAATGTGATATGGAACATCAACAAGTTTGTTTCGGCCGGCATTGAATACGACTACGGCCACCGCAAGGATTTCAATGGAGCCTCGCTCCATGCCAACCGCCTGCAGTGTCAGCTGGCCGTGACCTTCTGACGCCCGCGCAGCCCTGCGGCCCAGAGCCGCCACGCAAATACGGAGACCCCGCCCTGGGTCTCCGTATTTATTCAGCAGTGGAAGGACGCTTTTTAAGCGTCCACCACTCAAAAACGGGCTACAAGCAACGCGCCGCAGAGAAAAAAGAAAGTGCTGAAAATCGGGGCTTAAAGAGCGTCGGAGACGCGACGTCCCTCAACCTCAGGTCGAGCGCAGCGAGGCCTGAGGGACCACCCCAAAAGGCTCCGGCGCTTCGGAGAAGCGCTGTTTTCTCTCAAAGATGTGTGAAATGACATCGCGTCTCCTACGCGGCTTTTAATCTGGTTTAAAATTAATAAATACTCTGCGCCCCAGCGCGAGTTTTCCCACATTCATTGGCTGAATAGTTGCATAAAGAGGTAACAATTCAGCCAATTGAGAAAGAACGCGCCGGAGAGCGCGTTCCGAGACATAGCCGTGGGGTAAGCGTAGCGCACCCCGCGGTTACAGCCGTCCCCCTCTCCCCCCCCCCCTTTTGCGCGCGGCTGGTCGCCGCGCGCAAAAGGGGGAATCCGGCTCGCATGCCCCCGCTCGGGCTACGCCCTCGGAGGGCGCTCGCCGGATAAAAATCGAAGGGGGGCTCTTCTGACCGCGGGGTGCGCTACGCTTACCCCACGGCTATGTCTCGGGACGCGC
>CAYUUN010000050.1:0-17708 GCA_964447895.1 uncultured Bacteroides sp.
GGCCGTGGAGCTCGCCGCTCTGCTCGTAGCGGTAGACGGTGCCGAACTCGGCCAGTCGCAGGGGCAGGTCGCGGTAGCTGCGGGGCGAGGTGCGGTATATCTCGCAGTGGTGGGGGCAGTTCATGGGCTTGAGCAGATACTCTTCGCCTTCCTCGGGGGTGTGGATGGGCTGGAAGGAGTCCTTGCCGTACTTGGCGTAGTGGCCTGAGGTGACATAGAGCATCTTGTTGCCGATGTGCGGGGTGATGACCTGCAGATAGCCGTAGCGTTTCTGTATCTTGCGCAGGAACTGCTCGAGGCGGTCGCGCAGCGCGGCGCCCTTCGGGAGCCACAGGGGCAGACCGGCACCCACATTCTGCGAGAATGCGAAGAGTTCCATTTCCTTGCCCAGCTTGCGGTGGTCGCGTTTCTTGGCTTCCTCCATCAGGGCATTGTACTCGTCGAGCATCTTCTGCTTGGGGAAGGTGATGCCGTAGACGCGCACCAGCTGGTTGCGGGTGGCGTCGCCGCGCCAGTAGGCACCGGCGAGCGATGTAATCTTTACGGCCTTGATGGGGGCGGTGTCGGGCAGGTGCGGGCCACGGCACAGGTCGGTGAACGCGCCCTGCGTGTAGGTGGTGATGTTGCCGTCCTCGAGCTCGCTTATGAGCTCGCACTTGTATTCTTCGCCACGGTCGCCGAACATCTTGAGGGCGTCGGCCTTTGAAATCTCCTCGCGCACGATGGGATGCTTCGTGCGGGCCAGCTCGAGCATCTTCTTCTCTATGGCGGGGAAGTCGGCTGCGGTGATCTGGTGGCCGTTGGGGTCGATATCGTAGTAGAATCCGCTTTCAACAGCCGGACCGATACCGAACTTCACTCCGGGGAAAAGCTCCTGGAGAGCCTCTGCGAGAAGGTGGGCCGAGGAATGCCAGAAGGCGTGCTTGCCCTCGGGGTCCTCCCATTTGAAGAGCTTGAGCGATGCGTCGGCATTGATGGGACGGGTGAGATCCCACTCCTGGCCGTCGACGCTTGCGGCAAGCACGTCGCGGGCCAGCTGGGGGCTGAGCGATTCGGCCACTTGAAGCGGGGTTACGCCGGGCTCAAAAGCCTTGACGCTATTGTCGGGAAACGTGATGTTTATCATATTCGTTTAAAGCGTTAAAAATCAACCGCTTGACGCATTCCAGCGTTAATCGGTCAAAAATTACGCGCAAAGATACTGATTATTTTTGAATTAACCCAATTTTTAAGTATTTTTATTTTCAAACATTTCTGCGACGGCACGGCTTTTGAACTATTCGCTACACATTAATTATATATAAGAGGGTAATTTATCAAACATTTTTCACGAGATGTGTAATTTTCCTGCACTATTTGCGTCTAATAGGTAAAATCTTATTCAGATGGACAATATTATCACTGTAGAAGGTGTGAGCAAGTCTTTCGCCAACCATAAGGCCCTGGACAATGTGAGCCTCGCCGTTCCCCGCGGATGCGTATACGGCCTCCTGGGCCCCAACGGCGCCGGCAAGACAACCCTCATACGCACAATCAACCACATCACTGCTCCCGACAGCGGACGCATCATGTTTGACAACCACCCCCTCACGGCAGCCGACACCGCCCAAATAGGCTATCTGCCGGAGGAGCGCGGCCTGTATAAAAAGATGAAAGTGGGCGAACAGGCAGTGTTCTTCGCCCGCCTCAAAGGCCTCGACAAGAAAGAAGCCACCAGGCAGCTTAAGGCATGGTTTGAACGCCTCGAAATATCCGACTGGTGGGACAAGAAAGTGGAGGAACTCTCGAAGGGCATGGCGCAGAAGGTGCAGTTTATCGTCACGGTGCTCCACCGCCCCAAGCTGCTGATTTTCGACGAGCCTTTCTCCGGCTTCGACCCCATCAACGCCAACGTGCTAAAGCGTGAGATCCTGAAGCTGCGCGACGAGGGCGCAACGGTGATTTTCTCCACCCACAACATGGGAAGCGTCGAGGAGCTGTGCGATGAAATCACCCTCATAAACCGCTCCCACAACATCCTCAGCGGCAAGGTGCGCGACCTGCGCCGGCAGTTTTCCGACAACAACTATGAATTTTCCTTTGCCGGCGACTTCGGCAGCTTCGACGCAGCACTGTCGCCCATAGCCGCACGCATCGAGGCATCGACGCCGGATGCCGACGGTCTCAACCGCGCCGTCCTGAGCCTGCGCGACAGCGCCGACCTTCCGGCCGTGGTTGCGGCAGCCAACGCTGCCGTGCGCCTTGAAGGCTTCCGCGCCCTGCTGCCCTCGATGGACGAGATATTCATCAAAACCGTAGAAACCTCCAACCTCCAAGCCCCTGCCCAGCAATGAATTCGCCACTTGCAATAATCATACGCCGCGAATATCTCGAAAGAGTACAACGCAAAAGCTTCATAATAAGCACCCTGCTCACGCCCATCCTGATGATAGGCGTGATGATGGCACCCGCCCTGATCATGCTCATGAGCGGACCGCAGAGCAAGAATATAGCTGTGATAGACAACACGCCCCAGCACATAGGCGCGCGCCTCTCCAACGAAGGCGAGCTCACATTCACGGCCATAGCCGACAACCTCGAGCAGGCCATGGGCAATGAAGACTACGAAGCCATCCTGGTGATAGGCGAAGATGCCGTGAGCAAACCCGACAACATCAGCCTCTACAGCCGCGATGCCGCATCGATGCAGACCGAAAGCGCCATAAGCACCCAGCTCGAAAACATCATCGAGAACGAGCGCCTGAAAGCCTACGACATCGAAAATCTCGCCCAGATAATGAAAGAGGTGCAGGTCGACGTTTCGCTCGAAACCTTCCGCATCAACGAGGGCGATGCTTCCGAAACCTCCTCGATGATAAGCTACGCCATAGGCATGCTCATGTCGCTGATGCTCTACATGTTCATTCTGCTCTACGGCCAGATGGTGATGACCAGCATCATTGAGGAAAAGAACAACCGCGTGCTTGAAATCGTGGTGAGCAGCGTACACCCCAACGCCCTGATGATGGGCAAAATCGTGGGCATCGGCCTCGTGGCCGTGACGCAGATACTCATCTGGGGCGTTCTCCTCACCGCCTGCTCCATGTGGCTGATGCCCCTGGTGGCAAGCGCCTCCGCAGCAAGCAGCATGGACCTGGGAATGCTGGGGTCGCCCTGGTATATCATGGAACTCTTCGGCTACGTCACGCTGTTCCTCATCGGCGGCTATCTTTTTTACTCGTCCATATATGCCGCTATCGGCTCCGCCGTAGACAACATCCAGGACGCCTCGCAGCTGCAGAGCCTTGCGATAGTGCCCATCATCATCGGCCTCATCGTGGGCATGAGCGTGGCCCAGGACCCCTCGTCGAGCATGGCCGTGTGGACATCTATCATCCCATTCACTTCGCCCATGGTGATGATGGCCCGCATCCCCTTCGGCATCCCCGGCTGGCAGATAGCGCTGTCGATAGTTGTGCTCTACGCATCTTTCGCAGCCATGGTGTTCCTGGCAGCCAAGATCTACCGCGTGGGCATCTTCATGTACGGCAAGAAACCCACCATCGCCGAACTCATCCGCTGGGCACGTTATAAGTAAGGGCCTGCCTGACAATTAATGTTAATTAAGTAATATTTTCGCCGTCCGGTACGTTATTTCTATGTGCCGGGCGGCGAAAAAGCTTTATTTCCAGCGCCGCCTGTTGCATTTTACAAGAATTTTTATTAACTTTGCACGTTTTTGCACCCCATAGGTATTGAAGCGAATATATGAGACAACTTAAAATCACGAAATCAATCACCAACCGCGAGAGCGCCTCGCTCGACAAGTATCTTCAGGAGATAGGTCGCGAGGAGCTCATTTCAGTTGAAGAAGAGGTAGAACTGGCCCAGCGCATCCGCAACGGCGACCAGGCAGCCCTGGAAAAACTGACGCGTGCCAATCTGCGCTTCGTGGTATCGGTGGCCAAGCAATATCAGAATCAGGGTCTTTCTCTTCCGGACCTCATCAACGAGGGCAACCTCGGTCTCATCAAGGCAGCCCGGAAGTTTGATGAAACACGCGGTTTCAAATTCATTTCCTATGCCGTGTGGTGGATTCGCCAGAGCATTCTCCAGGCTCTTGCCGAGCAGAGCCGCATCGTGCGCCTGCCCCTCAACCAGGTGGGTTCGCTCAACAAGATAAGCAAAGCACTGTCGAAATTCGAGCAGGAAAACGAGCGCCGTCCCTCGCCCGAGGAACTGGCTGAAACGCTCGACGTGCCCGTCGACAAAATCGCCGACACCCTGAAGGTGAGCGGCCGCCACATCTCCGTAGACGCCCCCTTTGTCGAGGGCGAGGACAACAGCCTTCTCGACGTGCTCACCAACGACGACTCCCCCATGGCCGACGCCGGCCTCAACCGCGAGTCGCTGAGCAACGAGGTGGACCGCGCCCTGCGTCAGCTCCACGAGCGCGAGCGCGAGATTCTGAAAATGTTCTTCGGCATAGGGTGCCAGGAAATGACCCTCGAGGAAATCGGAGCCAAGTTTGATCTCACGCGCGAGCGCGTGCGCCAGATCAAGGAAAAGGCCATCCGCCGCCTCAAAGGCCAGAAGAGCCGCCTGCTCAAGGCCTATCTGGGAGCATAAACACGTGCCCCACCCCGCATCGAGCCTCCGATTTTTCGGGGGCTTTGTTTTTGTTCTTCTTTTTTCCTACCTTTGCAGTAATGAAGGAAGACAATCCACAGCAACGGCGTATGGTGCTCGACCCGGACAACGGCGAGATGCTCACCGCCTGGCAGCTGGTCAAAGACACCACGCAATCAGTGTTCTTGACCGGCAAAGCCGGCACGGGCAAGAGCACCCTGCTGCGCTACATCACGCAGAACACGGCAAAGAAACATGTGGTGCTCGCTCCCACCGGCATCGCCGCCATCAACGTGGGAGGCCAGACACTGCACTCCTTCTTCCGCCTCCCCTTCAAGCCCACGATGCCGGACGACCCCGACTTCGCCGCCAGGGTGCTGAAACGCCGGATGCGATATCCGCAGCCGCTCGTAAAACTGATAAAGGAACTGGAACTCATCATCATCGACGAGATTTCTATGGTGAGGGCCGACACAATCGACTTCATAGATAAAATCCTGAGAGTGTACAGCGGCGACAGGCGCCGCCCCTTCGGAGGCAAGCAGTTGCTCATGGTGGGCGACATTTTCCAGCTCGAGCCTGTGGTGACGTCCGACTCCCGCGACATCATGGCGCGCCACTACGGCACACCCTATTTTTTCAACGCCGATGTATTCAAGGAAATAGCCATCGTGCCTATTGAGCTGCGCAAAGTGTACAGGCAGACCGACAGCTCTTTCGTGGAAATGCTCGACCGCGTGCGCGACGGCCACCCCACGCCGGAAGACTTGCGTATCCTCAACGCCCGCGTGGTCTCCCGCGAGGAGGCCTACGCTGCCGGCACGGAAGACGTGCCACCCGTGACGATAGCCACCCGCCGCGACATCGTGGACAATATCAACAACGAGCGGCTCGATGCGCTTCCCGGCGCCTCGGCTGTGTTCCACGGCGTCATTGAAAGGGATTTTCCCGAAACCTCCCTGCCCACCGACAAAGAGCTGACGCTGAAAATAGGCGCCCAGGTGATGTTTGTGCGCAACGACCCCGAGCGTCGCTGGGTCAACGGCACCATAGGCATCGTGGAAGACCTGCCCGACGACGGCCATGTGGGCGTGCGCACGCCGGACGGACTGCTCCACGCTGTCGAACCAGAGCGCTGGAGCAATATCCGCTATGTGCTCGACGAGAAAACCCACAAGATAAACGAGGTGGAGCTGGGCAGTTTCACACAGTTCCCGCTCAAGCTGGCATGGGCCATCACCGTGCACAAGAGTCAGGGCATGACCTTCGACCGGGTGGTGCTGGATTTCGGGCGCGGGGCCTTCGCCGGCGGCCAGAGCTACGTGGCTCTGAGCCGCTGCCGCAGCCTGGCTGGCATCAGTCTGCTCAGCACCCTGGCCGACCGCGACATCTACGTACATCCGTCTGTCGTTGCCTTTGCCCGCAACTTCAACAGCTCCGAAATAATCGACGATGCCATCGCGCAGGCGCGCGTCGATGCAGCCCTCGCCTCGGCATCGCAGGCTTTCGCCACCGGCGACATGCGGCGGGCGGTTGATTCATTCGCCACGGCAGCGACAGCCAGGCCCGCGCTGCTCCACAGCCCCGCGGTGCGACGCCTTGTTTCCCTAAGGCTCGACATTATCAGGCAGCTGAAGGAAGAAGCCCGGAAAGCCCGGGAAGAGCTTGACGAAGCCAGGGAAATGCTCGCCGGACTGGCCGACGAATATGTGGCCATGGGTCTGCAGTGCAGCGATGAAGGAATGGCCGAAGCTGCACTGGCCAATTACGACAAGGCCCTGCGGCTGTGTCCCGGCCACGCCTTGACCATGCTCCATAAAGGCCGGTTGCTCATGGATATGGGCGACCTCGACGGCGCTGAAAACATGCTTCGTAAAGCGGCGGACGCCGACGACGGCGACCACGAGTCGCTGCTCGCCCTGGCCAGGCTATACGAGGCCACACACGCCCATGCCGAAGCGCTCGACTGCCTGCTGTCGGCACTCGACCGTGCCCCGCGCGTACCCGACGTGCACGAGAGCCTTGCCGAGCTCTACGACATAATAGAAATGCCCGAAGAGGCCGAAGAACATCGCCTCGAGGCTGCCCGACTAAGAAAAAAGAAAAAGAAATGAAAAACTACGGTTTCTTCCGTGCGATAGCGGCTGCTCCTGCCGTGCACATCGCCGATTGCAGTGCAAATGCCCGAGAGATAATCAGGATTCTGGAACTCACGGCCGTTGAAAAGCCCGACCTGGTGGTTTTTCCGGAAATGTGTATCACCGGCTACACCTGCGCAGATCTTTTCCACTCCACTACCCTACTCGACGACGCACTCTCGGCTCTCGAAAAGGTTGCGGCGGCTACGGCCGGGCTGGAGGCAACCGTGGTCTTGGGAATGCCGCTCGCCCTAAACAACACCCTGTACAATTGCGCAGCAGTCTTAGCTCAGGGACGCGTAGCTGGTATCGTGCCCAAAACCTACATCCCCAATTACAACGAGTTCTACGAAAAACGCTGGTGGGCAGCCGCTCCTGAAGCAAATACCACTGTAGATATTCAGGGCGAGGAAGTTCCGTTCGGCACCGGTCTATTATTTGAGGTGGCCGGTGTTCCTGTGGGCGTTGAAATATGCGAGGACCTGTGGACACCGGTGCCACCCAGCTGCGCGGCAGCAATGGCCGGAGCCATGGTCGTGGCAAACCTTTCGGCCTCCGACGACATTATCGGGAAATACACATATCTGCGCCAACTCATTGCGCAGCAGTCGGCACGCTGCCTCTGCGGATATGTCTACGCGTCGGCCGGCTACGGAGAATCCTCCACAGACCTTGTGTTCGATGCAAAGACCATCATAGCCGAGAAGGGCACCACACTGGCATCGGGCCAACGCTGGCAACACGGCTCGCAGTGGGTGGCCGCCGACATCGACCTTGAGGCGATAGCCCGCGACAGGATGCACACGGGCTCGTTCCACGACTGTGCCGTGCGCCAAGGGGGCAGTTTCAGCTCCGTCTGGGCCGGTAATGGTGCCACGCGGAACGACAGCGATGTGCTGAAATACCGGAAAGTGGACCCTCGTCCCTTCGTGCCGGCCGACAATTCCAGTCTGGACGCCAACTGCGACGAGATTATCAATATACAGGTGGCCGCTCTCTGCCGCAGGCTGGAAGCCACCCATTGCAAGAGTCTCGTCGTGGGTATCAGCGGGGGCCTCGATTCCACACTCGCCCTTCTTGTGGCCGTGGAGGCATTCGACAAGCTCGGGCTACCCCGCACCGGCATTACCGGTGTGACCATGCCCGGATTCGGCACCACTTCGCGCACACACGATAATGCCGTGACACTGATGAAGCTCCTCGGCGTGTCTATGCGTGAGATAAGCATTGTTCCGGCGGTGATGCAGCACTTCAGCGACATAGGACACGACCCGGAGAATCACGATGTCACTTATGAAAACTCGCAGGCGCGCCAACGCACGCTCCTGCTCATGGACATAGCCAACCAGACCGGTGGCATGGTGCTGGGCACCGGCGACCTCTCCGAGCTTGCCCTGGGCTGGGCCACATACAACGGCGACCACATGTCGATGTACGGAGTGAATGCAGGCGTGCCCAAGACTCTTGTGGCACATCTCGTGAGGTGGATAGCCCGCACGGCGCATGAGGCCGAAGTGAGGGAAATCCTGCACGACATAGCCGATACGCCCATTTCGCCGGAACTTCTGCCACCTACGGCCGACGGCAAGATAGCACAGGTGACGGAAGACCTTGTGGGCCCTTACGAACTGCACGACTTCTTCCTGTACTACACGCTGCGCTACGGATTTTCGCCCAGGCGCATCTATCTGCTCGCGCTCAAGGCGTTCGCCGGCAGCTACGACCACGCCACAATCAAGAAATGGCTGCGCACCTTCTTCCGCCGCTTCTTCGCGCAGCAGTTCAAGCGCTCATGCCTGCCAGACGGCCCGAAGGTTGGCTCGGTGTGCCTGTCTCCCCGCGGTGACTGGCGCATGCCTTCCGATGCCTCATCGGCCGCGTGGCTCGCGCAGTGTGACGACCTCTGATAATGATGCATTCCTAAACAAAGAGCTTTCTTCGTGTGTTTTGAATAAAACATCACATTATGGAATGGCTTACTGAACTTTTCAGACAAAATCAGGTAATACCTATCTTTTTAACTCTCGGACTGGGTTTCTGGCTCGGAGGACTGCGATATAAATCATTCTCCCTCGGGCCGGTAACTGCCACCCTCATCGTGGGCGTAATCGTCGGCCAAATGGACATTCCCATTTCGGAGACGGTGAAGTCGCTTGCGTTCATGCTGTTTCTGTTCGCCATAGGCTACAGCGTGGGGCCGCAGTTTTTCCGCTCGTTCAAAGGCGACGGCATGAAGCAGATTTGCTTTGCGCTTGTGGAGTGTGTGGTAGTGATCGGCGTCACCGTGGGAGTGTGCAAGCTCATGGGCTACAACAAGGGTGTGGCCGTGGGCGTTTTCGCCGGCGCGCAGACGGTTTCGGCCGTGATCGGCGTGGGCTCCGACACCATCAACGCGTTGGGTATTCCCGATGAGGAAAAGTCTAAAATGATACACTTGATTCCGGCCTGCTACGCTGTGTGCTACATATTCGGCACCATTGGCACGGCTTGGATCATTGCAAATCTCGGCCCGGTGCTCCTCGGTGGCTTGAAAAAGGTCAAGGAGGAGACTCGCCGGTTGGAGGAGGAAATGGAGACGGGCGATTTCACACCCGACCCCGGCCAGATTATAGCAAACCGCCCTGTGTCGTTCCGCGCCTACAGGGTTGAGGCCGACTTCTTCAACCGCCCCCGCACGGTGAAGGAAATTGAAAGGCACCTCAAGAGCCGCGACCTGCGGCATTTCGTGGAGCGCCTGAGAATCAACGGCGAAATCATGGAACCGGACCCCGACATCAGGGTGAGAAAGGGCGATATCGTGGTGCTGAGCGGACGCCGCGAGAGCATCGTGCAGGATGCATCGTGGATAGGCACTGAGGTGTCGGACCACGAACTGCTCACATTCGGTACGGAAAACCTGCCGGTAGTGGTGTCGAAGGCGGGTGCCGACGGTGTCACGCTGGGCGAACTGCGCAACAAGCCTTTCATGCACGGTGTCACCGTCCACAAGGTGCTTCGCAACGATATGCCGCTCACCCTCCGGAAACGCCTGCGGCTCGAAAAAGGCGATGTAATCACCCTGGTAGGACTGCCGGAAGATGTTGACGCGGCCGTGCCCGAGATTGGCTACAGCGACCGACAGACAGCCGAGAGCGACATGGTGTTCATAGGCCTCGGTATAGCACTGGGCTGTCTCATAGGTGCTATCGTGATAAAGATTGGTTCGATTCCCGTGTCGCTGAGCACGAGCGGCGGAGCAATTCTTTCGGGTCTTGTGCTGGGCTGGCTCAGGTCGAAACGGCCTTCGTTCGGACACATTCCCCGTCCCGTGATATGGTTTATGGACAACGCCGGACTCAATCTTTTCATAGCCGTTGTGGGCATCTCGGCAGGCCCTTCGTTCATCAGCGGATTGAAAGAAGTGGGACCACAGCTGTTTGTCGTGGGACTGGCATGCACCACCATCCCTCTTATTATCTGCATCTATATCGCCAATAAACTGTTCAAGTTCCCTGCCGCCGTCTCGCTGGGATGCGTAGCCGGCAGCCGCAATGCGGTGGCAGCCCTGGGTGCCATCCAGGATAGCCTGGACAGCACGCTTCCGGTGATGGGCTACACCGTTACCTACGCCGTGAGCAGCGTGTTGCTGATTCTTGCGGGCATGGTGGTGGCGCTCCTCGGTTAGCTGAATTTACTTCGCGGGGACACTGTCGGCCGGCATCTTTTGGATGCTATCCGCCGGTGTCTCCGTTTTTTTATGCCGCCTGTACAGGTCGTCGAAATCGCGCTTGAACATGATGCCCACGCCCTGCGTGGTGGCGGCAGAGCGCAGATAGTAGTTCTGGTCGTTGTAGCGGTTATAAGCCTTGAGGCGCCATGTGCCGCGTCGGTTCAGAAGATATTCTATATCGAAATCTCCCACAAACTGATTAGTGTTCAGCGATTTGTCGCGATATCCGAAGTTGCCGTTGAACAGCAGGCGGTTGTTGAGCAGCCGACTCGACAGAGCTACATCCACCTCCACGTCGCTGAAGTCGCCGCGGTCCGACCGCAGGTTGGGCGCAATGGTCCAGTTGTCGCTGAGCTTGCCCAGCATACTGCTCAGCTGGCTCGATATGGTAGATGAGGCCACCGAGAAGAGTTCGTTGCCCTTGGTAGTGCTCATGTAGTCGGGCGTGTAGAACCGGTTGAGGGCCAGGAGATAGATTATCTGACGGTTCATCATCTCCTCGGTGCTCACGATAGACCGCACCTTGCGGTAGACATCGGAGGTGAGCGTGGGGAAGCGCAGGTCGAAGGCTATATCGGGCTGGCGCATGTCGCCGGTCACCTTCATTATAGCCTGCACGGGCACGTTCGTGCGGTTGAGGTCACGGTCCTGCAGGAAAGATTCGTCGAGGTCGCTCAGATTGGCATTCACGTTGTAGGCGGCTTCTATGTCGAGCTGGGCGGCGTAGGGGTCGCCATGGAAAGAAATGCTGCTGCCCTCGTCGATGGTGAAATCTTTGATTATGATGTCCTGGAGCGTGAAGTTGTAGCTGCCTCGGTCGAGTGTGTAGGTGCCGAACATGCGCAGGTCGTTGTTGGCCGACCCGTAGGTGAGCCTGAGGTTTCCGTTGCCGAAAGCGCGGATTTCATCGCCGCCCACCGGGTCCATGACCAGGATTATGCGCGCCGCCGGGGTGATGTCCACTTTAAAGTCCATGTTGTAGTCGCTCTCTTCTTCAATCTCGCGGCGTGCCATGCGGTCGCGGTATTCGAGCACTGCTGCCGGGATGGTTTCTACCTCGACTACGGAATCCACAATCTCCACCGGCGTGCGGTCGCGGAAAGTGATGAAGGAGTATTCGTCGGCCTCCATCATGTCGCTGAGCACGAAGGTGAAAGTGGAGCCGGCAGTGGTGGTCATTGCCACATCGATATTAACCACACCGGGCTCGCCATAAATGTGTGCGCCGCCATTGCCATAGATCGTGCCGTACCAGTCCGGGCTTTGCTTGGGCCCCACATTGTAGCAGAGAAACTCGCGCGCGTCGCGCAGCGTGAAGTCAAAGCTCGGCTCCTTGAAGAACACATGGCGCACGACGCCGTCGAGCTTGGCCGTGTGACCGCCGGCATCTGATATGGTGGCGTTCTGCACATCGATGACACCGGGCCGGATGTGCACACTGTCAGAGCAGAAATACGTGGTGTTGGTAAAGTCGATCTTCAACGATAGGGAGTCGGCATAGATATCACCTTCCAGGTCTATGTACTTGAACGTGCCGAACAGGCGCGCGCGACCGGATGCATAGCCGTCGACGTCCGAGGCAAAGGCCGACATGAACGGCTGCATGAAGCCTACCCTGACACGGTCGGCCAGGAAAGTGATGTCAAGCTCTTCGGCGGCCGGTGTTATTGAGCCGTTTATGGCCGAATGCCTGCCGTCCGGTCCCGTAAGGTCGGCCGAAAGATCTATGGCTTTCGTGTCGTTGTTCCAGCGGGCGCTTATGTCGGCATCTCCCAGGGTGCAGCGGTTGTAGCCGATGCCGTCGACATGCATCCACTCGCTTGTTAGCACCGGGGCATTGCTAAGCAGCGCCCTACCCTCGAAGCGGCCTGTGGCGACTCCGCTCAGCAGAGCTTTGTCAATCTCGAGCGTCTCAAAGATGGGCAGCAGGGAAATCTTCTGAATCTGTATGTCAAGAGCCGGTTCCTGCTCGGCGCTCACCACTCCGTTAAGCGACAACTCCTGCTCGCCGGCTTTGAGGGCGAAATTGTCGACTGCCGCTACTCCGTCGCTCCACGACACACGCGACGGCAATATCGACCACACGTCATCGCCGAAATTAATCGTTCCGGGATGGATATCGACATCGGCGGAAATACGGCCGTCAACGCCGCGACCCAGGTGCGTGGAGGCACTCAATGTGCCGTTCAGCGGGATGCTGCGCTCAATCGTCCAGTCTACCGTGGTGTTCACTACGTCTTTGGAGGCCGCAATGTCCAGAATGGCCTGCATGGGTCCTTTCTTGGTGGGCACGTGCGTTGTGGCGTAGACCGATGCTTCGCCGGCGTAGCCGTCGCCTGAGGCGAACAGCGTGGTATTGTCGATTATTTTGTCGCCCTGCTGCAAATATGGCGCGTCAAGCAGAAGGTCAAACTTGCGCTCGGTGCAACTCATGCTGCCGCTGATATCTATGGGATGGATTATTTGCACGGGAAGTGCAAAGAAACGCGACAGTTCTTCGGCATCGGCCACCGAGAAGTCCCAGCGGAAATCGTTGCCGCACACGTGTTTGTGCGAAGCCTCGTCGTGCAGGTCAAGCGCCGGGAACACCGATGCAAAGGCTTCGCGGCAATCCTGGGCAAGCGACGACGGAGAGAATTGCCCCTGAATCGAGCCGTTGACGTAATCGCTTGTCAGCTCTATAATTTCTGGCCGGGTGTCAAGGTCTCGGGAAAGCGACAACGAATGCATACGCAGTCCCCTGCCCTCTGCTTCACTGCGAAAATCAATGTTTTCCAGCTTGATATGGCCCTGGACATCGTCTACATTGTTGCCTTTGAGCGATGCGTCGAGCGACCCGTTTATGGTATAGCCTTCGTAGGCATTTATCAACCCGAGCCAGTTGAGGTCAAGTTTATCGACCGTGCCGTTCAGCGCGATGCTCTTTTCGGCACCGCGGGGGTAACGCATGGCTGCGACCAGGTCTACATTCACGGCGCGGTCTTCGATATATAGGGTTGCATCCACGGCTCCGGGCGCTATGTCGGCTGCGGCTCTCAATCCACCGCAGCTGCGCCCGTTGAAAACCAGCGAGGCCTCATCCATTTCCACATGTCCGCCGAAACCTTCCCGCGACAGGGCTCCCTGTGCGTCAAAATGTGCGTTCACAGCCCCGAGTCGCGGCAATCCTGCCAACTTTCCGGCTTCCAGTTCGGCCACTGTCATGTGTGCGTCCAGCGTAGCTGTAGCAAAAGTGTCTCTGCTTGTCGCTTCGCCCACGGCTTCTATTCGTCCGGCAGATGTCGCGGCGGTGAGATTCACGCGACCTTCACCACGGGCTTTGAGCGAACCGTTAGCGTGAAGCGTGGCAACCCCCAGGCTGCCAACGCGCGCCGGCAGCCGCGTTTTTCCGGGAGCAATCTTTTCGATGTGGGCGAGAATACGGGGCACATCGGCACGCACATTCAATTTCGACACCCATGCCAGCTCTTCCGGCGTCCCTAATTTTATCACTCCACACTCGGCTTCGGCAGAAAGGCTCTCGTCGAGAGTGTGGATTTTAAGAGTATCAATCACTGCCGAACTTCTATCGCCATGGGCTCGCAGGCGAGCCTCCACGCCAAGATAGGTGTCGGCCAAGGTGGGAACAAAGGCTTTCAGGTCAGGCAGATAAAGCAGCGAAGAAGAGGCAGTGTCGGTCGACACATGCCATGCACGGCGCGTGCTCTCGTAGTCGGCATCAAGGCTCAGCCGAGAGTTTGGGAGTTCAAGATTCAGGGTGTTCACACGCACGCCCCCGGCGTCGTAGCGCAAGAGGCCTCCAAGCTGGCGCAGCTCGAATCCGCTTCGTTCGCGGAATGCCGCTCTGTTGAGTTCCACATCCACTGCATCCGGACTTATCAGGCGCAGGCAGGCATGCAGCTGCACGCTATCGGCCATGATATGATAGGCATCGAAAGGGCCTTCGGCGGCTTCGGGTTCGTCGAGTACGTCGTAGGTCAATCTGCCGTCGAGCACTGCGAGGGTGGCCACCTTGAGGCGGAATTGCTTTTTAGGACCGTTGTCCTTGCCTTTCAGGCGCTCCACAATTCCGGCTATGTTGAGGGGCGCGTCCTTGCTGTTCCGGTACAGGCTGAGAGAAGGACTGTCCACAAGCGCGTAATCGAATACGGTGCGCCCCGTGCGCAGGAAATGATAGAGCTCAAAACGGGCGCTGAGGCGCTTCACCGTGAGGCACTCGCGCCCATAGTCGTCGCAAGCGCTCACATCTGTCACATCCAGGCGATTGAAGGGGTGAATGACGACTTTACCTACCTTTATCTGCGAACCGGTGAGGGCCGAGAGCTCAGTTTCGGCCACCTTGCAGAGACGAGTCTGGGCCCATGGCGTGGACAGAAGCACATACAGTGCCACCGGTACTGCCACGACAAGCGACAGCACCGACAACAGCACAAGCCGCAGTGCACGCATCAGGTTCTTCATATTGTAAGTGCGAAATTACAACATTTTGGCGACATACGTGCAAAATATCTCGTCTTATAGACGCCCGTACATGTCTTCGTAGTACCGCTCGTAGGCCCCGGAGGTGATATTGTCCATCCATTCCTGGTGGTCGAGATACCAGCGCACGGTTTTTTCAATGCCTTCCTCAAACTGCAGGGAGGGCTCCCAGCCGAGCTCGCGCTGGAGCTTGCGCGAGTCGATGGCGTAGCGCATGTCGTGGCCGGCGCGGTCGGTGACATACGTTATTAAGCTGTCGCTATGACCTTCCGGATTGCCCAGAAGCCTGTCCACGGTGCGTATAATCACCTTTATAAGGTCGATGTTCTTCCACTCGTTGAAGCCGCCGATGTTGTAGGTTTCGGCAATCTTGCCTTTGTGGAAAATCATATCGATAGCCCTCGCGTGGTCCTCCACATACAGCCAGTCGCGCACGTTCTCGCCCTTGCCATAGACCGGCAGACTCTTGCCCTTGCGTATATTATTTATAAACAAGGGTATAAGTTTCTCGGGGAACTGATATGGGCCGTAGTTGTTAGAGCAGTTGGTCACTATGGCGGGCAGTCCGTAGGTGTCATGATAGGCCCGCACGAAATGGTCGCTCGAGGCTTTGGACGCCGAGTATGGCGAGTGAGGATTGTATTTGCTTGTCTCTACAAAGAAGTCCGTGCCGTAGGCCATGTCGTCGTTTGACGATGCACGGGTTGTGAACGGCGCCGCCACTCCCTCGGGATGACTGAGCTCGAGAGCTCCGTAAACTTCGTCGGTGGAGATGTGATAGAAAAGTTTGCCTTCGTATTTTTCGGGCAATGATTCCCAATATTCTTTCGCGGCCTGAAGAAGCGCGAGAGTGCCCATCACATTGGTGCGGGCAAAAGTGAACGGGTCCTTTATCGAACGGTCGACATGGCTTTCGGCGGCCAAGTGAATTATGCCGTCGATTTTGTGCTCGCTGATGATGGCGCGCATGGCATCAATGTCGGATATATCAGCCTTTACGAAGGTGTAGTTGGGTGCATTTTCAATATCGGCAAGGTTTGCGAGATTTCCGGCATAAGTGAGTTTGTCGACATTGACTATCTGATATTCAGGATACTTGTTCACGAACAGCCGCACGACGTGCGAACCAATGAATCCGGCACCGCCGGTAATGAGAATCGAACGTTTCATCTGATTGATCAATAGAGGAATGGAGAATCAAAATCGGCAAACAGTCCGTAGTGCTTGTCTTTTTCGGAGAGCAACGCACCGGAGGGTTCAATGTGCCAGTCTATGCCCAGCGCCGCATCGCAGATACTGATACCGCCCTCTGCCTCGGGATGATAATAATTGTCGCATTTATACTGAAACACTGCCGTGTCGCTCAACACGGCAAAACCGTGGGCAAAACCGCGCGGAATGAACAGTTGCCGCTTATTGGTTTCTGTCAGCTCTACAGCAACGTGTTGCCCGTAGGTGGGCGAACCTTTGCGGATATCGACGGCTACGTCGAGAACACTCCCGCGCACGCATCGCACGAGCTTGGCCTGCGCATAGGGCGGCCTCTGGAAGTGCAGCCCGCGCATTACACCACGCGATGAGCAGCTTTCGTTGTCCTGCACGAAATCGACCGCACAGACTTCTGTATCGAAAGCCTTCTTATTGTAGCTCTCGAAGAAATACCCTCGGCTGTCGCCGAACACAGCCGGCTCGATGATCACCACTCCGGGAATATCCGTTTCAATCACTTTCATTCTTCAGGCTGTTTTTTGGTCCGTTCGATTTCGTCCACTACCTTCATAAGGTATTGGCCGTACTGATTTTTGAGCATAGGCCGGGCTATTTCCATCATGCGCTCTTTTGAAATCCATCCGTGCCGGTAGGCGATACCTTCAAGGCACCCTATTTTCAGCCCCTGGCGCTTTTCCAGCACTTCAACATATATTGAAGCTTCTGCCAGGGAATCGTGCGTGCCGGTATCGAGCCAGGCAAATCCACGCGGGAGCGTCTGAACGCGCAACTGACCGCTGTGAAGGAATTCCTGGTTCAAGGTGGTGATTTCCAACTCGCCACGGGCTGAAGGCTTGATGCCGGCAGCGACATCCACTACCCTGTTCGGGTAAAAGTAAAGACCCACAACCGCATAATTACTGCGCGGATTCTGGGGTTTCTCCTCGATAGACAGGCAATTGCCGTGGGCATCGAACTCCGCCACGCCGTAGCGCTCGGGGTCGTCCACCCAATAGCCGAAAACCGTGGCCATATCGTCCTTTTCAACGGCGGCGCGTGCGTCTTTCAAAATCTGATTGAATCCCGCGCCATGAAAAATGTTATCTCCAAGCACGAGACACACCGAATCGTCGCCTATAAATTCGCGTCCTATGATGAAGGCCTGAGCGAGACCATCCGGTGAAGGCTGCTCGGCATAGCTCAACTGCACGCCGAAATCCGAGCCGTCGCCCAGGAGGCGCTTGAATGAAGGCAAATCGTCAGGCGTGGAAATCACAAGAATATCCCGGATACCGGCAAGCATCAGAGTAGAAATAGGATAGTACACCATGGGCTTGTCGTAGATAGGCAGCAGCTGCTTCGACACTCCCTTGGTAATAGGATACAGGCGCGTGCCCGATCCACCGGCCAATACGATACCTTTCATAACGCGTTTTATTATCTACTACAAAATTAATGGATTTTTGGCCAACAACAACACACTGCGAGCATTAAAATCACGACTGCACATAAAAAAGTGAGCCCCGCTCTTCCTTTCGGAGGGGCGGGGCTCGGTATAGGGGGCG
>CAYUUN010000051.1:0-16795 GCA_964447895.1 uncultured Bacteroides sp.
TTGTGGTAATAAAAAGAACTCTATAAGTAAGGGCCGCATAGCGGTCCAACAATCATCTGAATGGCAAACACCTATATAAAAATATATCTACACCTGGTTTTCGCAGTAAAAAACCGCGAAGCCTTGATACCGGTGTATCAATTGGGAAGAGTGCATTCCTATATCACCGGCCTCATAAAGAATAAGGGACAGACGCCTATACGTGTCAACGGCGTTACCGACCATGTTCATATCCTGATGGCATATGATGCTAAAATACCGATTCCTGATCTGGTGCGAGATGTCAAGGCCGCTTCCACCGCTTTTATTAATGAAAACCGGCTTACGCCATTTCACTTTCAATGGCAGAAGGGCTATTCCTGTATGTCTTATTCGCAATCGCAGGTGGAAAAAGTTGCTGCTTATATAGATAATCAGAATGAGCACCACCGCGGTCTTTCTTTAAAAGATGAAATAAAGATGATGCTCGATCGTTATGGAATTGAGTACGACGACGATTATCTTTTCGAGAATGTCTTGTAAAAATTTCTTTTGGCATTTTTGTCCTTTTGTATCTTTACGAACATGATGATGAGGAAAATATTGGCGGTGATGATGGCGGTGTGGGGGTTGACGGCCGGCGCGAGGGCGCAGGCCGTGGCCGACACGGTGGTGAGCTATGTGGTGTGCGACGCGGGAAGCGACGTCTATGAGCTGGAGGGGCATGCGGCGCTGCGGGTGCGCACGCCGCTGGCCGATGTGGCCGTGCACTGGGGGCTCTTCGATTTCAATGCGCCGGGCTTCGTGTGGCGCTTCGCCCTGGGCGAGACCGACTATATGTGCGGCGCCACGCCATGGCCCTACTTCGAGGAGGCCTACAGCCGCAGCGGCCGGCGCATCACGGAGCACCGCCTGGCGCTCACCGGCGCCGAAAAGGAGCGCCTGCTGCAGCTGCTGGACAGCAACCTGATGCCCGAAAACCGCACCTACCGCTACAACTATGTGAAGGACAACTGCGCCACGCGCCCGCTGCAGGTGGTTGAGGCGGCCATAGGCGACAGCATCGTGCTGCCCGACACGGAGGCGCCCGGCGACACCTTCCGCAGCATCATGCGGCGCTACAACGCGGGCTATCCCTGGTATCAGTTCGGCATCGACCTGGCGCTGGGCTTCGGCATCGACTACGAGCTCTCGCCTCGCGAAAAAGCCTTCGCGCCGGTGGTGCTCGACCGGCAGCTGCCCGGCGCACGCACGGCATCGGGCCGGCGACTGGTGGAGAGCAGCCGGGTGATAGCCGATTTTCCCGAGCGGGCGGCCGTGGAGCCTCCCACGCCGTGGTGGCGCTCGCCCATGGCCGTGGCGCTCGCGGTGCTGCTCCTGGCCGTGGCCTTTACGCTGCGCGACCAGCGGCGGCGGCGCGTCACGCGCTGGTTCGACGCCGCGCTCTACGGCGTGCTGGGCCTGGCCGGCTGCCTGGTATTTTTTTTAGTGGTTTTCTCCACCCACGAGGCCACGTCGCCCAATTATCTGCTGTGGTGGGTGAACCCTTTGTGCCTTATTCCCGTTATTTTTATTTGGATAAAAAAGGCCCAACGCCTTGTAATGTGCTATCAAATTGCTAACTTTGCAGTGTTGCTCGCATTGTGCGCGGCATGGCCGTGGCTGCCCCAGCGCGCCGACGCCGCCATCTGGCCCCTCGTGGCCGCCGATGCCCTGCGAGCCCTTAACTATGTGACCGTCAATCTTCGACGCCCTTGATGAAACCCACACACCGCGCTCCGCGCATGATACTCGCGATAGTCGCTTCCGCCGTGGCCACGCTGGCCGCCGTGGCGGGCGCCCCGGTGCGTCCGCAGCTCGTGGTGGGCATTGTGGTGGACGGCCTCGAGCAAGACTATCTCGACCTGCTGCGCGAAAGCTTCGGCGCAGGTGGCTTCAACCGCCTGCTGGGCAACGGCGTGGTGATTCCGGCCCTCGACTACGGCACGCCGCTCGACGCCACAGGCGCCACGGCCCTGATAGCCAGCGGCGCCACGGCCGACATCAGCGGCATCGACGCCGCCACCCGCTTCGACCGCGAGGCCCTGCGCACCGTGCCCCTGCTGCACGACCCCGACGTGATGGGCAGCTACACCAGCGCCACCTATTCGCCCGTGGCCCTGGCCGTGAGCACCATAGCCGACGAAGCCCGCATAGCCGGCGGAGGCGTCACGGCAGTCTACGCCATAGCCGCCGAGCCCCAGCAGGCCATCCTGCTGGGCGGCCACGCCGCCAACAGCGCCCTGTGGCTCGACCCCGAGAGCGGCAACTGGGCCACCTCCACCTTCTACAAGGAGCCGCCCGCCGGCCTGGCCGCCCGCAACCGCCAGCGCCCCCTGGCCATAAGCCTCGACACCATGAGCTGGACGCCGCTGCGCCCGGCGGCAGCCTACACACACCTGCCCGACCACCTCACGCGCTATCCCTTCCGCTACACCTTCGGCCGCAGCCGCGCCGAGCGTGTGGCCAAGTTCATGACCACCCCGCTGCTCAACACCGAGATCACGCGCCTGGCCACTGAAATCATTGCCACCCCCGAGTTCGGAGCCCACGAGGGGCCCGACATGCTCAACCTGGCCTACACGATAGCCCCCTTCGTGGACAGCAAGAGCGCCGACACGCGCTACGAGCTCATGGACAGCTACCTGCGCCTCGACGCCGACCTGGCCCGCCTCTTCGAGGCCATCGACCGCGGCCCCGGCATGGACCGCACGCTCATCTACCTGGCCGCCACGCCTCCCGGCTCGCGCTCGCGGCGCGACGACGAGCGCTGGAACGTGCCCTTCGGCGAGTTCTCCACCCGCAAGGCCATCTCGCTGCTCAACATGTATCTCATAGCCCTGCACGGCAACGGCGAGTGGGTGAAGGGCTACCACCGCAACGCATTCTACCTGAACGACAAACTCGTGGGCGAGCGCAACATCGACCCCGCCGCCATCCGCACCGAGGCAGCCGACTTCCTGGAGCGCATGAGCGGTGTGCGCCGCGCCTTCACCATCGACGATATCATCAACGAACGCGCAGGCGAGGGCTCCGAAGCCCTGCGGCGCAACACCTCGATCGCCCATGCCGGCGACGTGTTCATAGCTCCCGCCGCAGGCTGGGAAGTGGTGGACGACTGGCAGACGGCCGTGGCCCCCGGCCACACCCCCATGGTGCACCGCGAGGTGGCCCCCACCGGCATAGCCGTGATAATGGCTCCCGGCGTAGAGGCGCGCACGATAGCCACGCCTGTCGACGCCCGCACCATAGCGCCCACCGTGGCGCGGCTGCTGCGCATCCGCTCGCCCAACGGCGCCTCCCTGCCGCCGCTCGCCCTCTGAGCGGCCCCCGGAGCGTTCAAGAATCAAATACACACACAACACGACAAAATCAATATAACCAATGGGTTTAACAAGTATAATATCCAAAATATTCGGCGACAAGAGCAGCCGCGACCTTAAAGCCATCCGCCCCATCGTGGCACAGATACAGGCCGAAGGCCCCCGCCTGGCCGCGATGTCGAACGACGAGCTGCGTGCCGAAATCGACAAGGTGCGCGCCGATATCGCCGCCGCCACCGCGCCCGACCGCGAAGCCATCGAGCAGCTGCGCGCCGAGGTCGAGACACTGCCCTTCGACAAGCGTCAGGGCCTGTGGGACCAGATAGACAAGCACGAGAAAAACATCCTCGACACCCTCGAGACACAGCTCAACGACCACCTGCCCGTGGTGTTCGCCGCCATCCGCGAGACCGCCGCGCGATTCGCCAAAAACGAGACCATCGAAGTGACCGCTACCGACCTCGACCGCCAGCTGGCCGGCGAGGGACGCGACTTCGTGACCATCGAGGGCGACAAGGCCATCTGGCGCAACCACTGGATGGCCGGCGGCAACGAAGTGACCTGGGACATGGTGCACTACGACGTGCAGCTCATCGGCGGCATAGCCCTGCATCAGGGCAAGATAGCCGAGATGGCCACCGGCGAGGGCAAGACCCTCGTGGCCACGCTGCCCGTGTTCCTGCGCTCGCTCGCAGGCCGCGGCGTGCACGTGGTCACCGTCAACGACTACCTCTCCAAGCGCGACTCCGAGTGGATGGGCCCGCTCTACATGTTCCACGGCTCCACCGTCGACTGCATCGACAAGCACGAGCCCAACTCGCCCGCCCGCCGCGCCGCCTACATGTGCGACATCACCTTCGGCACCAACAACGAGTTCGGATTCGACTACCTGCGCGACAACATGGCCATGTCGCCCGACGACCTGGTGCAGCGCAAGCACTACTACGCCATCGTCGACGAGGTCGACTCCGTGCTCATCGACGACGCCCGCACCCCTCTGATCATCTCCGGCCCCGTGCCCAAGGGCGACGACCAGTATTTCAACGACTACAAGGCCAACGTGGAGAAAGTGGTGCAGGCCCAGCGACGCCTCGTCACCAACATCCTGGCCGAGGCCAAGACCAAGCTGGCCAGCGAAGACAAAAACGAGCGCAAGGAAGGCGCCCTGCTGCTGTTCCGCGCATATAAGGGCCTGCCCAAGAACGGCGCACTCATCAAGTTCCTGAGCCAGGAGGGCATGAAGAACACCCTGCTGCAGACCGAGGCCTACTACCTCCAGGACAACGCCCGCGAGATGCCCGTGGTGACCGACCCGCTCTACTTCGTCATCGACGAGAAAAACCGCAGCGTGGAACTCACGGACAAAGGCCTTGACGAGCTCACCGGCAAAATCAACGACCCGCAGTTCTTCGTGCTGCCCGATATAGCCTCGCAGCTGAGCGAGCTCGAGCACGAGCCCGACACCCCCGAGCGCGCCGAGAAGAAAGACGCCCTCATGGCCGACTATGCCGTGAAGGCCGAGCGCGTGCACACCGTGACGCAGCTGCTCAAGGCCTACACCCTCTTCGAGAAGGACGTGGAATACGTCATCGACGACAACAAGATCAAGATCGTCGACGAGCAGACGGGCCGCATCATGGAAGGCCGCCGCTACAGCGACGGACTCCACCAGGCCATCGAGGCCAAGGAGGGCGTGAAGGTGGAAGCCGCCACGCAGACCTTCGCCACCATCACCCTGCAGAACTACTTCCGCATGTACCACAAGCTGGCCGGCATGACCGGCACGGCCTCCACCGAGGCCGGCGAGCTCTGGGACATCTACAAGCTCGACGTAGTGAGCATCCCCACCAACCGCCCCGTGGCGCGCATCGACATGAACGACCGCGTGTACAAGACCAAGCGCGAGAAATACGCCGCCGTCATCGCCGAAATCGAGCGCCTGGTGCAGGAAGGCCGCCCCGTGCTGGTGGGCACCACCTCGGTGGAAATCTCCGAGCTGCTCAGCCGCATGCTCACCGGCCGCCGCATCCCCCACAACGTGCTCAACGCCAAGCTGCACCAGCGCGAGGCTGAAATCGTGGCCCTCGCCGGCCGCAAGGGCACCGTCACCATCGCCACCAACATGGCCGGCCGCGGCACCGACATCAAGCTCACCCCCGAGGTGAAGGACGCCGGCGGTCTTGCCATCATCGGCACCGAGCGCCACGAGAGCCGCCGCGTCGACCGCCAGCTGCGCGGCCGCGCCGGCCGCCAGGGCGACCCGGGTTCGTCCGTGTTCTTCGTGTCGTTCGAAGACCAGCTCATGCGCCTCTTCGCCACCGACCGCGTGATGAAGATGCTCGACACCTTCGGCCTCAAGGAAGGCGAGGTGATTGAGCACAAGATGGTGAACAGCGCCATCGAGAAAGCCCAGAAGCGCGTGGAGGAGAACAACTTCGGCATCCGCAAGCGCCTGCTTGAATACGACGACGTCATGAACAAGCAGCGCACCTACATCTATGCGCGCCGCCACCACGCCCTCATAGGCGAACGCGTGGGCATCGACATCGCCAACATGCTCTACGACTGCATCGAGAACCTCGTGAAGACCTACGACGGCCCCAACGACTACGCCGACCTGCAGCTCGAGCTCTACCGCGCCCTCACCCTGGAAATGCCCGTGAGCGAGGAAGAATACCGCAACCTCGACACCGAAGAGCGCGTGGAGCGCCTGCACGACGCCGCCATCAAGGCCCTCGCCCGCCGCAGCCAGCGCATCCGCGAGGTGGCCATGCCCGTGATTGCCCGCATCGTCGAAAACAACGAATACACCGGCAATATCATCGTGCCCATCACCGACGGCAAGCGCATCTTCAACCTGCGCATCAACCTGCAGCAGGCCTACGACACACGCTGCAACAACATCGTGCGCGAATGGCACAAGGCCATCCTGCTCGTGACCATCGACGAGCTCTGGAAAGAACACCTGCGCGAGCTCGACCAGCTGCGCCAGAGCGTGCAGAATGCCTCCTACGAGCAGAAAGACCCGCTGGTGATCTACAAGGTGGAGTCGTTCCACCTCTTCGAGAATATGCTCAACCAGCTCAACGTCAAGGCCCTCTCGGCCCTGATGCGCGGCCAGATTCCCGTGCGCGCCGCCGAGCCCCAGGAGCAGGCCGCCCCGAGCGCCGAGCCCCAGAGCCGCCCCGCTCCCGAGGTGAAGCAGGCCGCCCCGGAGGCCCCCCGCAGCTACAACTACCGCACGTCGCGTCCCGGCCTGCCCGGCGAGGAAGCCCAGCGCAGCGCCGCGGCAGCCCGCCAGGGAGCACCGCAGGCACCCGTGACGGTGCGCAACTCCGGCCCCCGCGTGGGCCGCAACGACCCCTGTCCCTGCGGCAGCGGCAAGAAGTACAAGAACTGCCACGGCCGCGGCCTCTGATAAAGAACAGGCGCACAGGCTCCGGCACCGGCCGGCCTGTGCGCCTATTTCATTCACAGCCATGCCAGAATTCCACCACCCGGGCCTCACCACCGCCCAAGTAGAAGAATCGCGCCGCGAGCACGGCCCGAACGTGCTCACTCCGCCGCCCGAGGTGCCCCTGTGGCGCCAGTTTCTCGCCAAGTTCACCGACCCGCTCATCATAATCCTGTGCGTGGCCGGCGTGCTCAGCCTGGCCATCTCCGTCTATGAATATTGCACCGGAGCCGGCCCGCAGGTGTTCTTCGAGCCCGTGGGCATCATCATAGCCATCATTCTGGCCACCGGCCTGTCGTTCTTCTTCGAGCTCAGGGCCGAGCGCGAGTTTGCCGTGCTCAACCGCATCAACGACGACGAGCCCGTGCAGGTGGTGCGCAACGCCACGGCCACGCAGGTGCCCCGCCGCGACATCGTGGTGGGCGACATCATCCTGCTCGAGACCGGCAACGAGGTGCCGGCCGACGCCACACTGCTGGAATCGACGCAGCTCACCGTCGACGAGTCGACCCTCACGGGCGAGTCGCTGTGCCGCAAGAGCGCCGACCCCGCCCAGGCCGACCCGGACGCCACCTATGCCTCGGACCGCGTGATGCGCGGCACCAAGGTGATGGAAGGCCATGCCGTGGCCCGCGTGGACGCCGTGGGCGACGCCACCGAAAACGGCCGCACGCTGGCCGCCGCGCGCATCGACAGCGGCGTGCGCACCCCCCTCGACCTGCAGCTGGCCCGCCTGGGCCGCATGATCACCCTCGTGAGCTATGCCGTGGCCGCGCTCGTGATAGCGGGCCGCATGGTCATGTTCTTCATCGACCACAGCGGCGACCCCGCCTCCACCGTCGAGATCATCACCTATTCGCTGCAGACGCTCATGATAGCCGTGGCCCTGATGTGCGTGTCCATCCCGGAGGGCCTGCCCATGGCCGTGACCCTGAGCCTGGCCTACAGCATGCGCCGGATGCTGCGCACCAACAATCTCGTGCGCAAGCTCCACGCCTGCGAGACCATGGGCGCCACCACCGTGATATGCACCGACAAGACCGGCACCCTCACGCAGAACCGCATGCAGGTGGAAACCGCCGACTTCTTCGTGCCCTTCGACCTGGCGGCCGCTGACATTGCCGCCAACAGCACCGCCGAGCTCGACCTCACCGACCCGGCGCACCCCTCGCCGCTGGGCAACCCCACGGAGGCCGCCCTGCTGCTCCTGCTCCATGCCCGCGGCATCGACTACCGCAGCCTGCGCGAGAGCTTCACGGTGCTGGCCCAGCTGCCTTTCTCCACCGAGCACAAGTATATGGCCACGGCCATAACCCTGCCCGACGGCACGGCGCGGCTGTGCGTCAAGGGCGCGCCGGAAATCGTGATGGCCATGTGCCGCGGAGCCGCCGACGGCCGCGACATGGCCGGTGTGGCCTCCACGCTGCGCGCCATGCAGGCCCGCGGAATGCGCACGCTGGCCTTTGCCGAAGCTCCGCTCGCGCCCGGCACTGACGGAATCACCCCAGCGGGCATCGACCCCGCCTGCAGCCTCTCGCTGGTGGGCATCACGGCCATCTCCGACCCCGTGCGAGCCGACGTGCCCGATGCCATCGAGCGCTGCCGCCGCGCCGGCATCGAAGTGAAGATAGTGACCGGCGACACCCCCGTGATAGCCCGCGAGATAGGCCGCTGCACCGGCCTGTGGGACGATGCCGTGGACGACCCCGCGCGCGCCATCGTCACCGGCTCCGAGTTCGAGGCCATCCCGGATGCCGACCTCTCCGCCCGCGCCCCCGAAATCAAAATCATAGCCCGCGCGCGGCCTCTCGACAAAAAACGCCTCGTGCAGGCCCTCCAGGCGCGCGGCGAGGTGGTGGCCGTGACCGGCGACGGCACCAACGACGCCCCGGCCCTGAAGGCAGCCCACGTGGGCCTCTCCATGGGCGACGGCACCGCCGTGGCCAAGGAGGCCTCCGACATCACCATCATCGACAACAGCTTCGCCTCCATCGCGCGCGCCGTGATGTGGGGCCGCTCGCTCTACCGCAACATCCAGCGCTTCATCCTCTTCCAGATGACCGTGAACGTCGTGGCATGCCTCATCGTGATGGCCGGCGCCTATATGGGCACCGAGTCGCCGCTTACGGTCACGCAGATGCTGTGGGTGAACCTCATCATGGACACCTTCGCCGCCATGGCGCTGGCCTCGCTGCCACCGTCGGAGTCGGTGATGCGCGAGAGGCCGCGTTCGCGCGAGGATTTCATCATCTCCCCCGCCATGTGGCGCCTCATCATCTCCACGGGTCTCATATTCTTCGCCGTGCTGCTGGGGCTGCTCTACGTGTTCCACCACTCCCACATCACGTCGCTCACGCAGCTTGCCGGGCTGCACCTCGGTCCGGAAGGCGAACTCTCGCCCTACGAGCTCTCGCTCTTCTTCACCATCTTCGTGTTCATGCAGCTGTGGAACCTCTTCAACGCCCGCGCCTTCGCCACCCGGCGCTCGGCCTTCCATCTGGGCCACTGCGGCGAATTCCTGTTCATCGTGGCCCTCATCGTCGTGGGCCAGGTGGCGATTGTGACCCTGGGCGGAGCCGCCTTCAGCGTCACACCCCTGCGCCTCTCCGACTGGCTCATCATCGTCGCCGGCACCTCGCCCGTGCTCCTGCTGGGCGAGCTCCTGCGCCGCCTCCATCGCTAAAAACATATCATTGCCATGAAAACACACCTGCTCTTTATCGCTGCCGCCCTGGCCGCAGCCATTCCCGCCCGTGCCCAGCTCGCCCCCGGGGGCGACGTGAGGGTAAGCCCCGCCGCGGATGCCCTCGAGGTGGCCTGCAAGGATGCAGCAGGCGCCTGGCAGCCCGTGATGCGCATAGCCACCGGAGAGATAGCCTCGGCCACAGCTCCGGAGCTGCATGAGGCGGCCTATTCGCTACCCGCCGGCAAGCGCTCGCAGTACGGCTGCCGCTATGCCGAGACCGCCTACACGCTGGCCGACGGCTCCCGGCTGCAGTTGCGCGTCTACGACGACGGCGTGTGCTGGCGGGGCGTCCGGGAATACACCGTCGACCTCACTGGCGCCACCCACTCGTGGCTCATGTCGTGGACCGACTGCTACGAGGAATTCTTCGAGCCGGACCGCACCGACCTCGCCCCCGGCAAGCGGCTGGGCTATCCCGCGCTGCTGGAATATCCGGGCGGAGTGTTCATGCTCCTGACAGAGTCGGGCCTCGGGGCCGACGGCGCCGGCACGAGCATGTATGCCACAGGGCGCCCGCTACAGTTCGAGCTGCGCCCCGACGGGCCCGGCGAGCCCGGCTGGCAGACGGCCATAGCAGGCCCCCTGGCCCGCGTGGTGGAATCGTCGCTCGTGCTCGACAACTCCGAAGCTTGCGCCCTCGACGACATCACCTGGGTGCACCCCGGCGTGGCATCGTGGGTCTACTGGGCCCACAACGACGGCTCGCGCGACTACGACACCGTGGCCTCATATATCGACCTGGCCGCACGCCTGCACCTGCCCTATGTGCTCATCGACGCCGACTGGCATCTGATGCAGGGCCGCCACACCATCGACGATGCCCTCGCCCTGGCCGCCGCCCGCGGCGTGCGCCCCATGATATGGTACAACAGCTCCATAGGCTGGGTGAACGGCGCCCCGGGGCCGCAGTACCGCCTCAACACCCCTGACGACATGGAACGCGAGTTTGCCTGGTGCGAGGCCCGCGGCATCGCCGGCGTGAAGGTCGACTTCTTCTCCGGCGACACCTCCCAAAACCAGCGCCTGATGCACGACATCCTCGAATGCGCCGCCCGCCACCATCTGCTCGTAAACTTCCACGGTGCCCCCCTGCCGCGCGGCTGGCAGCGCACCTATCCGCACCTCATCACCACCGAAGCCGTCTACGGCGCCGAGTGGTACAACAACGTGCCCACCTTCACCGCCCGCGCCGCCGCCCACAACGCCACCCTTCCCTTCACCCGCAACGTGGTGGGAAGCATGGACTACACCCCCTGCGCTTTCTCCGACTCCCAGCATCCCCACATCACCACCCACGCCCACGAGCTCGCCCTCACAGCCCTCTACGAGAGCGGCATCCAGCACCTTGCCGACCGCCCCGAGAGCCTGCTCGCGCAACCCGAAGCCGTGCAGCACTACCTGGCCACCCTGCCCGCCGCCTGGGATGCCACCATCCTGCTCGGCGGCTACCCCGGCCGCTACGCCATGATGGCCCGCCGCAGCGGCAACACCTGGTATATCGCCGCCATCAACGGCACCGACGCCCCCATGCACATCGAGCCCGACTACTCCCGCCTCCCGGCCGCCTTCAGCGCCGTGCGCACCTTCGCCGACAGCGGCGATGCCGCCTCGCCCTGGGCCATCGCCGACACCGCCGCTCTGCCCGCCGCCATCCGCCTCGCCCCCCGCGGAGGCATTGTCGTAGTGGCCTGGGAATAGCCCGTCAGCGCCCCCGGGCGCATACACTTTGCAGACAAAAACGCCCCGCTACACATTAATATATAGGGGAGGTTCTCGATGAGAACAACGAGCCGGTGATTGGTGCAAGTGTAATGCAGAAGGGCGTGAAGGCCAATGCCGTCACCACCAACTTCGACGGTAACTTCACCATCAAGGTAGCTCCCGGCACTCCGCTTCAGGTGAGCTACGTGGGCTACAAGACCGAGACCCTGGCTGCCGCCCAGGGCATGATGGTGTACCTGCAGCCCACCACCGAGCAGCTCGACCAGCTCGTGGTCGTGGGCTACGGCACCCAGAAGAAAGCCAACCTCACCGGCGCCGTCGCCACCGTCGACGTCGCCCGCGTTATGGACAGCCGCCCCGCTACGGATGTAGCCAAGGCCCTGCAGGGCGCCGTCCCCGGCCTCACTATCACCACCGCAAGCGGTGATATCGCCGGCAATCCCACCATCAATATCCGCGGCGTCGGAACGCTGTCGAACAGCCACACTTCCAACCCCCTCATCGTGGTGGACGGTGTGCCTGTGGACGACATGAGCTTCCTGAACCCCGAGGACATCGAGGACATCTCGGTGCTGAAAGATGCTGCCTCGAGCGCCGTCTATGGTACTCGTGCCGCTTTCGGTGTGATTCTGATCACCACCAAGACTGCCAACAAGAAGGATCGCGTGTCGGTGAAGTACACCAACAACTTCTCGTGGGGCCGCGCTACCGTGCTGCCTGATCCCAACACCACCGTGAACCAGCTCAAGGTGGCTATGGACGACACCAACCCCGGCGGCGACACGGAAATCTTCTCGATGTACTACGCAGACCTGCTTCCCTTCGCCGAGGCATGGGCCGCCCAGCACAACTACAAACCCTACACCTCCTATGTGGAGCTGCAGCCGTTCCAGAGCACCTCGAACGTGGGCGACTACTATGCTCCCAACTTCAACGTGGACAACATCTCGCCCTTTACCGGCCAGGCAATGCAGACCACCCGCTTCCTGAGCTATGCCGACTGGGATGTGGCCAAGACCTACTTCCGCGCAGCTCCCGGCCAGAAGCACAATGTGAGCCTCGAAGGTTCGAGCGGCAAGACCAACTACCGCGTGAGCTTCGGCTACGACAGCCGCGAAGGTCTTTATAAATTTTCGCCCGACAAGCTGGCCCGCTATATGGCCAACGCAAGTATCGACACCGAAATCTTCAGCTTCCTGAAGGCCGGTGCACGCTTCAGTTTCAGCGACCGCGAGTATGAGAACCCCAATCTCTATTACAGTGCAACAGCTTCTCGCGACTCTTATCAGTATCTGTGGCGTTTCCCCTCGTTCTTCGAGATACCCGGTTATGTACTTAACGCCAACGGACAGCCCCAGAGCTTCCGAAACGACGTTACCGTTCGCAACAACGGTCACAAAGACAAGACCATCACAACGCAGACCCGTATGCAGGCCTGGATGCGCGCCACGCTGCTGAAGGGTCTCACCCTACAAGCTGACTTTACCTACGCACTTCGCAATCAGAACAGCGATGCTGCCCTTGTTCCTTATACCGCCTGGAACAACTGGAGTCCCGGTAAGGATGGTCTCGGTGTGTATGCCCCCATCTCGCAGGCCACTTCTCAGGCTGCCCAGAGCAACTATCGCGATGCTATGTGGACTGCAAACGTATATGGAACTTATGAAAAGACATTCGTAGAAAAGCACAACCTCAAGGTGATGCTCGGTTGGACGGCAGAACAGGAGGAATACAGATCTTTCTATGCACGTCGTACCGGTCTTGTAGACTATGACTTGCCCAATATTCAACTTACTGACGGCAGCACATATGAGACAAAAGGCACACACACACATCGTGCCACTACCGGTTTCTTCGGCCGCGTGAACTACGACTACAAGGGTATCTACCTCTTCGAGGCCAACGGCCGCTACGATGCTTCCAGCAAGTTCCCCGCAAATGACCAATGGGCATTCTTCCCCTCTTTCTCGGCCGGCTACCGCTTCTCCGAAGAAGGCTACTTCGAGCCCGTGAAGAGCTGGTGGAGCAACGGTAAGGTCCGCGCCAGCTACGGCCACATCGGCAATGAAGCTGTAGGTGACAACCGTTTCCTCTCTACAGTTGGCCAGGTTGCACAGGGCAATGTGCATTGGTTAAACGGCACCCAGAAGATTACCGAATACTCGATGCCCACTCTTGTGTCCAGCAGCCTCACCTGGGAGCGCATCGTGACCACCGACGTGGGTCTCGACCTCGGCTTCTTCAACAATGCCCTGAACCTCACCTTCGACTGGTATCAGCGCGATACTAAGGATATGCTTGGCCCGGGCTCCGAACTGCCTCAGGTACTGGGCGCCGGCGCACCCTATCAGAACAACGGTGAGCTCCGCACCCGCGGCTGGGAACTGGGCATCAGCTTCAACCACAGCTTCGGCGATGCCGACTTCTACGCAAGCTTCAACATTGGCGACGCACGCACCAAAATCACCAAGTGGAACAACGCCAATGGCCTGATCTACTCCTACCTTCCCCAAAATACTACCACTTACACCCCCGGCCAGTACTTCGGCGATATCTGGGGCTTCGAGACCGAGCGCTACTTCACTCAGGACGACTTTACCTTCGTTCCCAGCGCTGAACCCAATAAGCCCGGTAAGTATATATATGTTGATGGTATTCCCAATCAGGATTTCCTTGCCGGTAACGGCTCGTTCCGCTATGGCCCCGGCGATATCAAGTTCAAGGACCTTAACGGCGATGGTGTTATCAACAACGGCGACCCTGATATGAAAGATGCCGATGGTAATCCTATTCCGGTTGGCACCCTGCGCAACCACGGCGACCTCAAGGTGATAGGCAACGCTCTGCCCCGCTACGAGTATTCGTTCCGCCTGGGCGGCGCATGGAAGGGCTTCGACATCGACCTGTTCTTCCAGGGCGTGGGCAAGCGCAACATGTGGGCTACCGGCTCGACCATCATCCCCATGTGTCAGAGCGCACTTGGCACCTTCACCAACCAGCTGGGCAACTACAACCTCGTGAAATACGACAGCGAGACCGGTATGCTCACCCAGTGTGAAATCGACCAGAACAACGATTATCCCCGCATGTTCAGCGGAGCTGATGGAACAGGTCAGGTTGCCAATATCGGTCAGGGCCACTTCAACTTCTATCCCCAGAGCCGCTACCTGATGAACCTGGCATATCTGCGTCTGAAGAACCTCACCTTCGGCTACACCCTGCCTGCCGACATCACCAAGAAGGCTCTCGTGCAGAAGGCTCGCGTTTACTTCAGCGCCGACAACCTCTTCTTCCTCTACAACGGAGCCGGCAAGTATCAGCTCGACCCCGAGCAGACCAGCTCGGCAAACGCTGCTACCCAGGGAGCAAACGGCGGCCAGGCCACATACGGCCGTGTAACGCCCTACCAGCGCGTGCTGTCGTTCGGTCTTCAGGTTACATTCTAACAACTCACTACAGAACACATGAAAAATAAATATATTCTGGGTGCAATCGCCGTTGCTGCCGCCATGGCCACCACGAGCTGTGACGACTTCATCAACGACAACCGCTACCCTCTTTCACAGCAAGTGGTAAACACTACGTTCTGGAGCAATTCTGTGAACGTACAGAATCAGATCAACTACTTCTACGAGGATTATTCCGGCTACGGCAACGCAGGTGGCAGCGGTACATTCTACTGGAGCTGGCTGAGCGATGACCAAACCGGTCGTACCAATTTCGCTAACTGGACAAATACTTCCGTTCTTCCGAGCAGCGGGTCGTGGTCGGCTCCCTACGTAGAAATCCGCCGTGCAAATCTCGTCATTGCCGGTGTCGAAAGCTCTAACCTCACCGAAAATGAGAAAAACAACTTCCTGGGCATGGCTCGCCTGCACCGCGCGCGCAGCTACACCGACCTGATTCATCGCTACAACGATGTGCCCCTGGTAGAAAAAGCTCTTGATCCCACCGATGAGGCCGCTCTCTTCGGTCCGCGCACTCCCCGCAACGAAGTAGCTGAGTATATTCTGAAAGATTTCGATTTCGCAGCCGCTAATATCGGAGCACAAAGCAGCAAGACCACCTTCTCGAAGGACCTTGCTCTGGCTCAGAAGCTCGAGTTCTGCCTCTTCGAGGGCAGCTGGGCACGCTACCACCAGAAGGACGAGGCCCGCGCCAAGAAGTTCTTCGAGGAAGCAGTGAAGGCCGGTGAGGCTATCGCAGCCCGCTATCCCATCGGTGCTGACTACGGTGCAAACTACAAGTCGGCCCGTACAGCTCTCGGTGCCTATGCCGCTCTTTCGTCGAACAGCGAGATGATTTTCATCAAGGAATATAACGATGGCGTATTCGGCAACTCCATCACCGACTACAGCAACGCTTCCGACGGTGTGGCCGGTATCACCAAGGACGCTTTCGAGAACTACCTCTTCCTCGACGGCCGTCCCGCAGCTACCACCACTCTTGACAATACCGACCTGGGCGTTCCCACCGACAACGGCATCGACATCAGCAACCTGCTGGCCGTGCGCGACCAGCGTCTCGCTCAGACCACATACCCCGCAATTGGTGCACGCGGTATGTCCTGGGGTCCGTCTAATACAGTCGCATTCTGGTCTGGTACCGGGTATGGTGTGAGCAAGTTCAATAACCCCGCTCTGCCTCTGTCGGCAACCAATGAAGCAAGCAAGGGCTACCTCTGTGCTCCACTCTACTGGGGCGCCCGCCTCTACCTGGGCATCGTCGAGGCTAAGGCCGAACTGGGCACTCTCACCGACGCCGACATCACCACCTACTTCAAGCCCCTCTGGGACCGTGCCGGCATCGACACCAGCGTGCTGAACAAGGCCTGGCTCGAAAACCTCAACGACCCCAAGAACAACATGGGCATCAGCAGCCTGCTGTGGGAAATCCGCCGCTGCCGCCGTTGCGAGCTCATCATGGACGACAACATCCGCTACTGGGACCTCGTGCGCTGGCACAAGCTCGACCTGCTCGACAGCTACCAGCATCCCGACATCCTGCTGGGTGCCAACGTGAGCAACGCTCCCGCCGACTACGCTTCCGCCATTCCCCAGAAGAACGGCTACGTAGACGGCAGCTACGGCCAGGACCGCACTTTCCACGAGAAGTACTATCTCTATCCCGTTCCCTCGGGCCAGATAGCTCTCAACCCGGCTCTCGCTCCTCAGAACCCCGGCTGGGAATAATCGACACTGAAACCTAATATCCCTTCCCCGCAGGGGGTAGCTGCCGCGCGGCAGCTACCCCCTGTTTTTTTGAGAGAAAGAACGCGCCGGAGAGCGCGTTCCGAGCCATAGCCGTGGGGTAAGCGCAGCGCACCCCGCGGTTACAGCGCCCCCTCTCCACCCCCTTTTGCGCGCGGCGACCAGCCGCGCGCAAAAGGGGGAATCAGGCTCGCATGCCCCCGCTCGGGCTACGCCCTCGGGGGGGCGCTCGCCGGATAAAAAAGGAAGGGGTTCTTCTGACCGCGGGGTGCGCTAAGCTTACCCCACGGCTATGGCTCGGGACGCGCCCCCGGCGCGTCGC
>CAYUUN010000052.1:0-16132 GCA_964447895.1 uncultured Bacteroides sp.
ATGCCGACGACGACATGATCATCACCATCTCCCACCTGGGCTACATCAAGCGCACGCCCCTGAGCGAATTCCGCGCCCAGAACCGCGGCGGCATGGGCTCGCGCGGCAGCGTGACCCGCGACCAGGACTTCGTGGAGCACATCTACACGGCGTCGATGCACAACACCATGCTCTTCTTCACGGCCCGCGGCCTCGTCTACAAGCTCAAGGTCTACGAGCTGCCCGAGGGCACCAAGACCAGCAAGGGCCGCGCGCTGCAGAACCTGCTCAACATCGAGGCAGGCGACGTGGTGCAGGCATTCGTGGCCTGCAAGCAGCTCGACGACCCGGAATTCACCGGCTCGCACTACCTGGTGTTCGCCACCGCCCGCGGCGTCATCAAGAAGACATCGCTGGCCGAATATGCCCGCGTGCTCGCCAAGGGCAAGAAGGCCATCGTGCTGCGTGAGGGCGACAGCCTCATAGGCGTGGAGCTCACCGACGGCAACTCCGAGATTCTGATGGCCAACCGCGGCGGCCGCGCCATACGCTTCCACGAGAGCGCCCTGCGCGCCATGGGCCGCGTGAGCGCCGGCGTGCGCGGCATGCGCCTCGACGGCGACGACGATGCCGTGATAGGCCTCATCACCATGGCCGCCGACACCACCGACAGCGTGATGGCCATCTCGGCCGAAGGCTACGGCAAGCGCACCGAGCTCGACGCCTACCGCATCACCAACCGCGGCGGCAAGGGCGTGAAGACCATGAACATCACCGACCGCACCGGCAACCTTGTGGGCTTCAAGGCCGTGAACGACGGCAACGACATCGTCATAATCAACCAGAGCGGTATCACCATCCGCTTCCACGTGGCCGACATCCGCCTGATGGGACGCGCCACCCAGGGCGTGCGCATCATCAACCTGGGCAAGCGCAACGACGTGATAGCCAGCATCTGCTGCGTCGACACCGACCCCGAGGAGGAAGTCGAGGCTATCGAAGAGGGCGAGGCACTCCCCGAAATGAGCGAGGCCGATATGGCCGTCGAAGCCGAAGGCGAGGAAGCCATGGATATTGAAAACGAGACCGAGCAGCTGCTGCGCGACACCGACGCTCTCGACCCCACCGACAACGACAATAATTAACCTCAACATTTAATATCACCTCATTACCATCATGAGAAAAATCGTCATTCTGGGCGCATGCATCCTCGCTGCCACCGCAGCCAACGCCCAACAGACAGTGATTAAAGACGCCGAGCGCGCTCTCAAGGAAGGCAAGTCTGCCGCCGAAGTAGTGGCAGTGGTCACCCCCGCCTTCACCGACCCCGAGACCGCAACCCTCGCCCAGACCTGGTACATCCCCGGCAAGGCAAGCTTCGCGCAGTACGACGACCTGCTGGGCAAGAAGGCCTTCGGCAAGCTGCCCGAGGGCGGTGAAGTGCTCATGGGCAACCTGCTCATCGACGGCTACGGCTACTACACCAAGGCTCTGCCCTTCGACAGCCTGCCCAACGAAAAGGGCAAGGTGAAGCCTAAATACTCCAAGGAAATCCACAACACCATCGCCGGCCACTACACCGACTACAACAACGCCGCCATCGCTTTTTGGGAGGCCAAGGACTATGGCAAGGCCTATGAGGCATGGGAGCTCTTCTGCACCATCCCCGGCAAGTTTGCCGTGAACGCACCCGCCGACACCACCATGGGCGAAATCCGCTACAACCAGGCTCTCGCCGCATGGCAGAACGAGAACTTCGAGGCTTCCCTGGCTTCCTTCCTCAAGGCCAAGGACCTGGGCTACAACAAGAAGAACCTCTACGACTACGCTATCGCAGTGGCCAGCCAGGCCAAGAACGACGATGCAGTATTTGCACTGGCCCAGGAAGCACAGGGTCTCTACGGCAAGGAAGACCCCAACTACGTGGGCTACATGATCAACCGCTATCTGCAGAACCAGGACTACGACAAGGCCTACTCCATCATCAACGAGGCCATAGCCACCGATCCTGACAACGCCCAGTACTACGTGGTCAAGGGTATTCTCCTGAGCGAAAACGACAAGAAGGCCGAGGCCAAAGACTTCTTCAAGAAGGCTATCAGCCTTGACGCCTCCAACTCGATGGCTCTCTACCAGTATGGCCGCGCTCTCTGCGAAGAGGCCTATGCCCTGGGCGACGCCGCTCCCACCAGCCCCAAGGAAAGCGAAATCTTCTTCGAGGAGAAAATCAAGCCCGTGTTCATTGAGGCTGCCGAGTATCTCGAGCGCGCCTACGACGCCGACAACAACAACACCGACGCCCTGCGCTACCTCGAGAACGCCTACTACAACCTGCACGACGAGCAGAACCTCCAGGACGTTCAGAACCGCCTGAAATAACATCCTCCCCCTCTCCCCCATCCCAGCCCCGGAGCCCCGCGCCCCGGGGCTTTTTGGTACCATCCAAGAGTGTAAAGATACAAAAGATCAGAAGGATTAAAAGAAACAAAAACGTGGACCGTAGCAATCTGGCACAGCAGAGTTAATGACACGCCGGAGACGCGATGTTCTCGATTATTGATTCACATACTTTCGTAATTATCTGCGCCTACAGTAACTGTTCAGCCAATTGAGAAAGAACGCGCCGGAGAGCGCGTTCCGAGTTATAGCCGTGGGGTAAGCGTAGCGCACCCCGCGGTTACAGCCGCCCCTTTCCACCCCCTTTTGCGCGCGGCGAGCAGCCGCGCGCAAAAGGGGGAATCAGGCTCGCATGCCCCCGCTCGTGCTACGCCCTCGGGGGGCGCTCGCCGGATAAAAAACGAAGGAGGTTCTTCTGACCGCGGGGTGCGCTACGCTTACCCCACGGCTATGTCTCGGGACGCGCCCCCGGCGCGTCGCTTGTATTTCGCCTTTGAGGGGGCGGACGCTTTTTAATGGGCGTACTTTTTTATTCTTTAAGAAATGCCCTAACGGTTGATTTGTAGCTCGTTATATATTCCTCTGCACCTACTATGGAACAAATACGCGGGGATGCCCGGGAGAGCGGGCCGGAGGTCAGCCCGTTTGTTAACCCCGTGCGGGCCGCACGGGGTAGGTATAGCCAAGACAATTAGCCCCGGAGGGGGTGTCCCCACCTCAATGGCCGGCATGACAGCCCTTCCCGGGCTGTCGCCGCAGATACAGCGTTCCACGGGCGACCCGCCCGCGGTTAACCAAAGGGAGGGCCTCCGGCCCTGCCATCAGATGCGCACCCCGTTCTCTCCCATTTATGATATAGGGCAACGCCATATCGGGGTACTCTGCGCGATTTGTCCACTCTACAATCAATGTTACATCTATATACAGATGTGATATATATAAAAAAACAGGCCGCGCGGGGGCGCGGCCTGTATAGGGGTGAGGGAGATGGAGGGGATTACTTCACGTAGAGCTTGGTGGTCTTGTTGCCCTGGCGGCGGATCACGATCTGACCGGCGGCGGGCTCGCTGATGCGCATGCCCTGCAGGTTGAAGTACTCAACGGGAGCGTTTTCGTTGTCGACAGCTACGTCGCGGATGCCATCTTCACCAAGCGAGAAGGGGAGGGTGAGGGTGCAGCCCTTGTACTGGCCGAACCAGCCGCTGTCATATGCACCCCAGATGCCGTCCCAGCTGATGGTGTTGCCGCTGTAGGTTCCTTCGATGAGTTCGATGCTGTTGCCGTTGAGACCTATGATAGCAGCTTTACCGGTCTGACCCTGGATGCTGTAAGCAAACCAATACCAGGTGTCGATGAAGATAGTCTCGGAATCGCGGTCGATCTGAACGGGGATGTTGTAGACTTCAGTGATAGCGCTGTTGGGGGCGTAGAGGAAATTCTTGAGGAATACACACTCACCGAGGGACTCACCGCCAACAACTGCATTTTCTACATACTCGCTTTCGCACCAGTCAATGTAGTCGGTATAGGTGTTGAGGAAATAGCCTTCGTTGTCGGTGTCGCGCTCGGAGAACTCAATCTTGGTGTTGAGCGAAGATTTGGTGAGCACAAGGCCATCGAAGAGGGCGTAGGAATAGCCGGGAAGACCTTCAACGCCATAGGTGAACACATCGTCGCTGGAGATGGTGCCATCGGCGTTGAGGGTGAACACGCAATTGCCCTGGCGGTCCTCCTGGTCGAGGGTCTCATTCCAGCCGTAGAGGTACATGTTCATGCTGGTGCCGGGGAAGTTGGGATCCTCATCCATTTCCATGAGCAGCTGGGGGTAGCAGGTGATGGTGCCGGCTGCGAAGTCGACGATACCCTTTACATCTACATCGGAGTAGCGGAGACCCTGGAAGATAACTTCGTTTTCTTCGGTGCCTTCAACGATAGAGAGGACGCTGTTGGCGGTATTAGCGCTTCCGTTGGCGTAGATGGTGATGGTGTAGTCGTAGGGACCAAGGAGTTCAGCCATGCTGGAGATAGCAGCCTTGGCGGGTGAGCCGTGCTTTACGGCGGTGGTGGCGGGACGGGCGCCGATAGTGGCGTTGCGCTCGAACTGTGCTTTTGTGGCGAGTTCCTTTACAGTAGCACCCTTGAAAGCGAAGTTTACGTCGCTGGCTTTAGGAGCCTTGAGGGGAGCTGCGGCAGAGGCGGAGAATGCAACTGCGGCAGCGAGAGCGATTGTGTAGAGTTTTTTCATGCTTTACGCTTTATTTGTTAGTGATATGGTCGGTTGTGATGTGTTGCAAAAATATGTCGTACAACATCATTTGGCACAAAATTACGGCCTCTTTTTTATATTTCCAAATATTTAGGGTAAAATTTGTGATAATATTTGAATATTTCTAATGAGGGGGTGAGAATGTGGCAATTTGCTACAAAAAGAGCGCCAACCTTGAGGCGTGGCGCTCTTTTTGTGGAGTTTTGGGCGGATGCAGAGAATTGCCTGCTATTAAAGGCACAAGACTTTCTTCCGGTGCATAGGAGCAACAATGCAGCAATTACTATTATCAAACGCCTAATCCTGTATGGACGCTCCATGGAGTGCCCGGCAGGGTATAGGGTAACTTCTTAATATCCAACGAATTGCGCACTATAGATAGCCGCAGTCGCTGCCGGACGCTCAATGGAGCGTCCCTACAGCACTTTATCGTTGTCTATTTTTTTGTCTTATGCACCGGAAATACGGCATGAGCCCTTTAAAGGCGGCGCCGCTTTGTGGCGGGTAGATTAGTTGTTGGCGGCGAAGCAGGAACCGGTGGTCATCTCCTGGTAGGCATAGACGCCGGCGGTGGAGAGCTCTACGGTGCGCATGGTGCCGTCGGCAGCGGGCATCGACACGTGGGTGTCGTCGATGAAGGTGAGGATGGTGTGGCTGGTGCCGTCCACGTCAACGCTCCACGACTGGCTGTCGGCGTCGAAGTCGAGGCGCACGCTGGAGCCGTCGTTCTGCGAGGTGATGGTGTAGCCCTTGCCGTCGCAGTGCACGAGGTAGCGGCCGTCGGCGCCGTCGATCACGCGTGTGCCGCAGGCCACGGGGTTGTTGCCGCTCCAGAATTCGATGCTGTTTAGCACGAGCACGTCGGCGAGGGCGCTCACTTCGTAGACGGGCAGAATCCAGAAGGCGAAGAACACCAGTTCGTTCACGAACTTGTTGCTGATCTGGCGGTTCCAGGAGAGGAGCTTGTTGGTGAGGCTGAAGCTGCCGATGCAGGACGAGCCGAGGAGCGAAACGCTCAGGAGGCACACGAGGGCCACGCTCAGATAGGTTTTTTTCATAATGTGATGGTTTTTTGAGTGGTTTATTCGTTTGGAATGATTATGCCTGGATGGCGCGTTTGGCGGTGTCGTAGAAGGCCATTATCTCGCGGACGTAGCCCACGGGTTCGGAGCCTCGGCAGTAGCCGTAGCGCACGACGGGGTCGTTGTAGTATTCGGGTTTTGATTTCATGAGCAGCGCTTTCTCCACGTTGCCGTCCCACACCTGCGGGTCCATGCCGTATTTTTCGCACAGGCGCATGGCGTCGAGCACGTGGGCGAGGCCCACGTTGTAGCTGCCCACCACGAACTTGAGGCGCTCGCCGTCGTTGGGCACGTAGGTCTGCAGCTGCCGGTCGAGGTCGCTGAGGAGGCGCGTGGCCACGTTGATGCTGGTCTCGGGATTGTTGAGGGCCGAGACGGGCGTGTTGTAGCCGCGGGCCGTGCGGGGCATTATCTGCATGAGGCCGCGGGCGCCCACCCACGAGCGGGCGTTGGGGCGGAAACGGCTTTCGGCCCATCCCTGGGCTGCGAGCAGGCGCCAGTCCCAGCCTATGCGTTCGGCATAGGTCTTGAAGAGGTTGTCGTAGCTGGAGATGTAGCCTTTGCTGAAGTCGAAACGCTCGAAGGTGCGGCCCTTGCTCATCTCGAAGTAGCGCTTGAGCAGCTCGGCGTTGTCGCGGCGGGCGTCGGCCGTGGCGAGCCAGGTGTTGACACTGTCGGCCAGCCAGCGGCGGTCCGGAGCCACACCCCAGGCGGCTTTCTGCGGGAAACTGATGTCGAGCCCCACGTCGAGGTCGCGGTAGTAGGTGGCGTTGAGGCGGGCTATGTCGCGGCTCACCACGGTGAGGGGGATGGTGCCCTCGCTCACCATGCGTATGAGGTCTTCATCCACGATGGTGTCCGCATCGATGGGGTGGATGTTGATGCCGCCGCCCAGCTCGTCGTTGAGATGGCGCATACGCTGCTCGTATTTGGAGCCGGCCTCCACGTAGACGTCGCGGCCCACGAGCTGCGTCACGTCGGTGATGGCGGCCTCGCCCTTGATTTTGGGCTGCACGAGCACCTGGGTGGTGAGCTGCTCTGGGCCGCAGGACACCACGCGGCCGCGATACTGCGACGTCACGGGCACGTCGCAGGCCAGGAGGTCGACGGTGCCGCTGTCGAGCATGGCCACGGCTTCGCCCAGGCTGCGGGCCACGCGCAGGTCGAGCACCATGCCCTTGGCGCTGGCGAAGTCGCTGACGAGGGAGTAGTCGTAGCCCATGGGCTCGTCGCGGTATATAAAATATGTGGTGGGGCTGTAGAGGGTGGCCACGCGGAGGGTGTCGGGCAGGCGTGCGGCGCTATCGCCGGAGTGGCCGCCGCAGGATGCCAGGGCCGCTCCCATGGCGAGGGCGGCTGCGGCAATGGCTATGATGTGGCGGGTTTTCATATCTCTATAACGCCTGCGGGAGCGGAAAGTTAACGGGCGGGGTGTCAGCGCGCGGGTTTGAACGCGCGTTCTATGCGGGTCTTGTCGCCCACGAGCCAGAGGATGTCGCCGGCGGCGAAGACCAGGTCGGGGTCGGAGTCGATGAATTCGTCGCCTCGATGCACGGCCACCACCACGGCGTCGTAGCTGTCGCGGAGATTGGCCGAGCGGGGCGTGGCGCCGATGAGCGGCGAGCCGGGCGTGAGCACCACCGACTGCAGCCCCACGCGGCCGGCGGGGATGGCGTCGGGCTCGCGCTCGGTCTCGATGGCCGGGAGCACGGCGCGCAGCTGCTCGTCGTTGCCTATCACGGAGAGGACGTCGCCGGGGAAGATGCGCGTGCGGCCGTTGGGGATGGGTATGTTCTGCTGGCCGCGCTGGATGCCCACCACGTGGACACCGAAGCGGTGGCGCAGGTCGCTGTCCATGAGGCGCTCGCCCACGAAGTCGCAGCCGCTGCCCACGGTCATGAACGCCATGTGCAGGTCGTTGACCAGGAGATTGTTGCGGCCGCTGCGGCGCAGCTCGCGCTCGTTGAGGTTGTCGCGAAACTTGTTTTCGATGCGGTCGAGGCGCAGGTGCAGGCGGCGCGACAGCAGCACTATCGCCACCACCACGAGCAGTGTGACGGCGGCCACCATGAAGCCCGAGGAGAAGCCGATGCTCACGGCGTAGGCCGCAAGGGCCAGAGCCACGATGCGGCGGAAGATGTTGATGACCAGGGCCGGCATACGCGCCAGCGAAAGGTCCAGTCCGCGGGGCACGCGGGCGGGCACCGAGAGGGCGAAGATGAAGGGAGAGAGCACGGCCAGGGTGCAGACGGCGGTGACGATGTCGGCCCACTGCGGGGTCCAGCGCTCCATCAGCGGCAGCAGGAAGCGGCGGCACACGATGATGATGGCGATGCCCACGACGGTGTAGCTCACGGTGGTGGCGCCGTTGCGCTGCAGCATGGCCTGCCACACGCCCGGGGTGGCCTGCTCGCGCACGGCGTCGCTGCGGTAGCGGTCGATCATGCCGCGCCAGCGCTCGGGCAGGTGGCGCTCCACGAAGTTGTAGACGGGCTGCGACATCTTGATGAAGTAGGGGGTGGTGAAGGTGGTGATCACCGACACGGCCACCACGATGGGGTAGAGCGTGGGCTCGAGCACACCCAGGCTCATGCCCAGGGTGGCGATGATGAAGGCAAATTCGCCTATCTGCGTGAGCGAGAAGCCGCTCTGGATAGCCACCTTGAGCGTCTGGCCCGTAACGAGCATACCGGTGGTGCCGAAGATGATCATGCCCACGATCACGACGGCCGAGAGGATGAGAATCGACTGCCAGTATTCAACGAGGATGTGGGGCTGCACCATCATGCCCACGGAGATGAAGAACACGGCGCCGAAGAGGTCCTTGACGGGGGTGACCACGTGCTCGATGCGCTCGGCATAGCTGGTGCCGGCCAGGATGCTGCCCATGACGAAGGCGCCCAGGGCCAGCGAGAAGCCGCAGGCCACGCTGAACACGCTCATGCCCAGGCACAGGCCCATGGACACCACCAGCAGGGTCTCGCTGTTGAGGAAGCGGCGCCAGCGGTTGAGCAGCGAGGGCAGCACGTAGACGCCCACGAGAAACCAGATGATGAGGAAGAACATCAGCTTGGCCACGCTGAAGAGCAGGTCGACGCCCTCGACGGAGTTGTTGACGGCGATGGACGACAGTATCACCATCATGACCACCGCGAAGAGGTCTTCGACGATGAGCACGGCCAGCACGAGCGAGGCGAATTTCTGCTGCCGCAGGCCCATATCCGTGAAAGCCTTGATGATGATGGTGGTGGACGACATGGAGAGCATGCCGCCCAGGAAGAGGCTGTTGATGCTGTTCATGCCCATGAGGCGCCCGGCGCTGTAGCCGGCCACCATCATGCCCGCCACGATGATGAGGGCGGTGACGACGGCCGAGCCGCCGGCACTCACGAGCTTCTTGAAACTGAACTCGAGGCCCAGGGAGAAGAGCAGCACGATGATGCCTATTTCGGCCCAGAAGTCGATGTTGGCCTCGGTGGTGACCGAGGGCAGGTATTCAAAGTGGGGACTGGCGAGGAAACCCGCCACGATGTAGCCCAGCACCACCGGCTGCTTTATCCATTTGAACAGCACGGTGACGCCCGCACCTAACAGCAGGATGAAGGCCAGGTCGGAGATAAGTCCTTCTATATTCATTATTTAGCTGCGTCTATTTCGTTGAGAAGTTCCTCGACGGCGCGGCGGAGCTGGTCGTCGCGTCCGGCGGCTATGCCCTCGGGGGTGTTGAGCACGTACACGTCCGGCTCGAGCTCCTGATTCTCAAGCACGGAGCCGTCGGCCAGGCGGTAGCCTATGACGGGGATGCCGAACACCATCGAGGGGTCCTGCATGCGCACCCAGTTGACCGACGTCATGGTGCCGGCCACGGGGGCGCCCACGAGGCGGCCTATGCCGCGGTGCTTATACACCCAGGGCGTGCCGTGGGCGTTGCTGTAGCAAGCCTCGCTCATGAGCATGATGCTGGGCTTGTTCCAGCGGCGCGAGGGCATGTCGCAGGTGGCTGTGCCGCGGATTTCCTGGGTGAGGTATTTCTCGCCGCTGAGCAGCACCTCGATGTCTTCGTGGAGGCGTCCGCCGCCGTTCCAGCGGATGTCCACCACCACGCCCTCGCGGTCGTTGAAGCGGCCGAGCAGGTCGCTGTAGACGCGGCGGAAGCTGTCGTCGCCCATCGACTGGATGTGCACGTAGCCCAGGCGGCCGCCGGAGAGGCTGTCCACCTCGGCGCGGCGGGCGTCGACCCAGCGCTCGTAGAGAAGCTCGGAGAAGGCGCCGGAGCTCACGGGGAGCACCACTTCCTCCACGCTCTCGCCCGCGGGGGTGCGGAACGTCACGAGGGTCTTGCGGCCGGCGATGTCGGCCAGCAGCTCGGAGTAGTCGGTGTCGTGGCTGAGGGGCTTGCCGTTGATGGCCTCGATGATGCAGCCGGCGGCCATCCGCGAGGCGGCCTTGTAGAAGGGGCCGCCGGCCACCACCTCGTCTACCCGCAGGCCGGGGCCCGCGAAGGAGTAGTCGTAGAGCAGGCCGAGGGATGCGGTGCGGTCGGCCTGCGACGAGCCGGGTGCCGAGTAGCGGCCGCCGGTGTGGCTCACGTTGAGCTCGCCCAGCCACTCGCTGAGGAGCTCGGCGAAGTCGTAGTTGTTCGCGATATGGGGCATGAACTTGCGGTAGGCCTCGGTCATGGCGGGCCAGTCCACGCCGTGCATGTCGGCGGTGTAGAAACGCTCGGCTTCCTCGCGGGCCACGTAGTCGAACATATAGGCCCGCTCGGCGTCGTGGTCGAGGCGCATCCGGGCGTTGTAGCTGATGGGGGTGGGCTTGCCCGTCTTGGGGTCGAACTTGCGCAGCGACGAACCGATGAGGAACATCTTAGAGAGGTCCGGCGTGGAGCTGAACGATGCGCCGCCGGAAATCTTGCGCAGCATCTCCACGGAGCCGGCATCGTCGGCGCCCTCGCGGAGCACCAGCTTCCACAGCATGGCGCCGTCGTCGGCCCGGGTGGTGTAGTAGAGGGTCTCGCCGTCGGAGGTGAGGATGGCGTCGATGAGGTCGGACGACAGGGGCGTGAGGCGCACTATGCGCTTGTCGATGCCGTCGAGCTCCACCTTGATGGGCTTCACGCTGTCGTCGTCTTTCTTCTCGGCAGCGGCGTCTTTGCCTTTTTTATCCTTTTTGGCGGCCGGCTCGCTCTTTGAGGCGCTCTTTTCCAGCTCCTTGCGCAGCTTGTAGTCTTCCTCGCTGAGGGCGAAACGGTCGTAGGCGTCCTGGTTGAGGAACACGAGCATGGCGTCGTACTGCGAGCCCCACGAGGCGTGGTTGCGCATGCCGTAGCGCTCGCTGCCGAAGAGGATGGCGTTGCCGTCGAGCACCCAGCGCATGGTCTCGTCGAAGTAGCCGCTGTTGGTGAGATTGGTCATGGTGCCGTCGGCCACGTTGATGATGGCCACGTCGGAGTAGGGCTCGTGGCGACGTGCCGTGATGTCGAGCGCAATCCAGCGAGAATCAGGGCTCCAGCCGTAGTTGAAGCCGCCGTCGCGCTGGGGGTGGGTGGAGCCGTCGGCCAGCTCGCGCACGGCACCGGTGGCCATGTCCATCACGGCCAGGCGGGCGCGGTCGAGCACGAAGGCGAGCTGCTTGCCGTCGGGCGAAAATTCGGGCGAGGTGCGTTCGTGGCCGTCGTCCGGGAAGAGGGCCTTTTCGGTGAACGAGGTGGCGTTGGCGAAGTTGCCTTCGGCGTCCGCTCGGCTCATCTCGGCGGTGTAGATGTTGCTGCGGCCGTTGCGGTCGGAAGCGTAGACGAGTTTTTTGCCGTCCGGGCTCCACTGCACGTCGCTCTCGGCGGCCGGGGTGTCGGTGACCTGCGCCGTGGTGCCGTATTCCACGGAGGTGACGAACACGTTGCCGCGGTAAACCAGCGCCATCATTTCACCGTCGGGCGAGGGAGTGGCCTCGGAGGCTCCGCGCGTGGCCGAAAGCTTCTCAACGTCGGGCAGCGACTCGTCGATGAGGCTGATTGCCACCTTGGCGGGCTCGCCGCCGGGGCGCATGGTGTAGATTTCGCCGTCGTAGGTGAAGCACAGGGTGCCGTCGGCGCCGCGGGAGAGGAAGCGCACGGGGTGGGTGGCGAACGAGGTGACGGGCGAGACCCTGCCGGCTGCGTCCATGGTGTAGACGTTGCTGCTGCCGCCGTCGCGCTCGCTCAGGAAGTATATGCTGCCGGGCGCGGCCACGGGGTTGGTGTCCTCGCCGCGGCGGGCGGTGAGGTTGGTGTGGGCTCCAGTGCGGGTGTCGTAGCGCCAGATGTCGCGCGTCACGCCTGAGGTGTGGTGCTTGCGCCACTCGTCTTCAAATCCTTTTACGTCCTGATACAGAAAAGATTCGCCGCCGGGCTCCCAGCTCACGTAGCGCGCCGGTGTGGCGAGCACACGGGTGGTGGCTCCGCCGGCGGCCGGCACGGCATAGAGCTCGGTCATGCGGCCCGTTGGGAAGAGGGCGCTGGCGGCGGGGTCCTGGATGGCGGCGGAGAAGAGCACTTGCGAGCCGTCGGGCGTGAAGGCTTCCGGAATCTCGGATGCGGAGTTGAACGTGAGACGCACGGGAGCGCCGCCGGCGGCCTCGACGATGTAGACGTCCATGTTGCCGTTGCGGTCGGAGGCGAAGGCTATGCTGCGGCCGTCCGGGCTCCACACGGGGTTTGCCTCGTAGGAGTTTCCGGAGGTGAGGCGTGTGGCCGTGCCGCCTGCGGCGGGCACTGTCCATACGTCGCCCTTGTAGCAGAAGGCTATGGCGGCGCCGTCCGGCGAGATGCGCACGTCGCGCAGCCACAGCGGGGTGGTGGGGGCGCCGAATGCCGCGGGGGCTGCGAGAGCCAGCAATGCAAGAATCTTTTTCATATATGGGTCAGAGTATTATTTTGCGATGATTGATAATGTAGACACCCGGGGCGAGGCCGGCGAAGGTGTTGATGCCGGCGCGCAGCTCGAGGGTGCGCGCGAAACCGCTCACGGCCACTATGTCGACACGCCCGGCTTCCGGAGCCTCGACGCTGAGCACGCCGGCGGCAGCGGATACCTTAAGCTCCGGCACCACGTGCTCGGCCAGCGACGCGCCGCTGCCCCAGCGGGCCTTGAGCCATTCCACTTTCGACGAGAAGCGGTCGAAGGCCACCCGGGCTGCAGCTTCCTCGTCGGCGTTGCCGTAGGCCGGCCAGCGGCGGTAGTTGGCGGCAGCCGCCTCAGAGATACGGGCAGCGAGCTGGCGGCCGCACTCTATCACGGCCTCCGGGCCGCGGGCGTCGAGGAATGCCGACCATTCCGCGCGCACCACGTCGAGGAACTCCGGGAAGGCGGCGCAGATGGCGCCTATCCACACCTGGTGGTATATGCCGTTGTAGATGAAGCCGTTGTCGTCGGTGAACAGCGCGCTGCCGAAGTCCCACACGGGCCCGAACTGCCAGCGCTCGCCCTCGCCGCGCTGGCGGAAGAGATAGCAGCTGCCGTGGAACGACTCGTAGTCGTTCATCATTTCCTGCACTATGTAGTAGCGGGCGAGCACGGCGGGGTCTACGAGCGCCGAGAATGCCGTGTAGTCGGCCGCGGCGATGGCATCCTGGATGCCCTGCATGGCGTCCGTGAGATAGTCGCTCTGCGCGGCGGAGAGCTCCTCGGGCGATTTGTAGGTGAACCAGACGGGGTAGGAACCTTCGTAGACGGTGATGTGCGGGTCGCTGTCGTAGTTGTCGATTTCCACGAGCCAGCCGCCGTCCACGTCGGTCTCGGCCAGGTCGGCCTGCTCGGTGATGTCAACGCGGTCTTTGTCCACGCGGATGTTTTCGGTGAGGAAATACAGGCCTTCATAGCGGCCGTTGAGCACCAGCTCCACTGGCTGCTGGGCCGGCGTCCACGCCAGGCCGATTCCGGCCGACGACGCGAAGCCCAGGGTGTTGCGCATGAAGCCCACGGTGTCGTCGGCATGGGCCAGCAGCACGAAGTGCTTGCTCTTGTCCATGCCCAGCAGTGCGGCCTTGGCGCCGAGCTTTATGCGATAGGGTTTCTTGTCGAATCCGGTCCAGGAATAGTTGCCGCGGCCGCGTATATGCAAGGGCAGGGGAGCCGCCTCGGTGCCGAACGCCTCCACGCCCTCGATGCCCATGGGGTCGAGGCGGTAGGTGGCGTTGAGGTATTCGTCTTTCGACACTATGGGGTCGAAGTTTTCCGTGTCGATGTGCAGCACGGGCAGCGTGCCCGACCATTCCAGCGCGGGGTCGGCCACGAAGCGCATGCGCATGTTGTCGAGGTCGACCTGCACCGAGAGCATCCGGCGCTCCGGCGCCTGGATGTTGCCCGAGGGATTGGGGGCTATTTCTATCCACTGGCCCGTGCGGGGAGTGCCGGCGGGCTTGAGCGCACCGGAGTCGAATTCGGTCCAGCCGTTGCCCTGCGAGCCGGCACCGCTCACGGTGCTCATCTTGAAGTCAGGGCTGTCGGTGAAGTCGATAGAGAGGGTGAAAACTCCCTCTTTCAGGTCAAAAGCCAGGGGCGCCTTGGCGTCCCAGCCGTTGAAGGGCCCCACGGCGTAGAGGTCATTCTGAGCCACGGCCGGCGTCACGGCCGCGAGCATGAAAAGGAGATAGAGACAAATCTTCTTCATAACTCTGCAAAAATACAAAAAAAAGTGCATTGGCCGCGAGACCAACGCACTTTTTTAGTGCCGGAAAGGCAGTTTGCATCACTTGGGAGCGCCGGCGTAGACGCTCTGCAGCGTGTAGGCCGGGTCGGTGGTGTAGTAGGCCTTGTTCATGATGTTCACTGCCGGCTCGGAGCGCTTGCCAATGAAGGCGCCGGTGGCGTGGTTGAACAGGCCGAAGGCCTCGTTGCCGGTGCCGGTGGAGCCGTTGTCCCAGAAGAAGAGGGGCAGGCCGCGGTCCGTAGCGGCTTTCCACACATACTCGAGATAGTAGATGCGGAATTTCTCGTCGCGGTCGTTGCTGCGGGTGGTGGCGCCGCACTCGCCCACGTAGACGCCCACGCCGGAGCGCACATACTTGTTGATGAGCGAGTCGAAAGTGGAGGTCACGTTGTCCTCGTCGCCCCAGCCGGCTTTCTTGGAGGCGCTGCCGGTGTGGCCCCACTCGGTGTACTTGGCATTGATGGCAAACTCGGTGGGGTCGTAGAAGTGCACGGCCACGAGCATGCGGTCGGTGGCGGGGTCGGTGGGCAGCACGAGGCTCTCCACGGTCAGGGCCGGGTTGGTGCAGTAGCCGGGGATGCCCAGGTAGCGCGTGGCGTTGTTGCCGCCGGTGGCGCGCACGGCGTCCACGAAGGCCTGGTTCCAGCCGTTGAGGGTGGCATACTGCTTGCCGCCGTCCTTGCGGTTGTCGCCCCAGCCCCAGCCGCCGTCGTGAATCTCGTTGAAGGCCTCGAAGATGAGATACTGGCCGTGGTGCTCGAAGCGCTCGGCTATCTGCTTCCACATGGCTTTGATCTGCGCCGTCACGGCGGCGTTTTTCTTGCCGTCGGCAGCGGCGGTCTTGATGTCGAGCCATGTGCCGCCGTCGTGGTGGATGTTGATGATGGAGCGCAGACCGGCCTCGCGGGCGTAGCCTATGACTTCGTCGATGCGGTCGAGCCAAGCCTGGTCGAGGGCATAGTCGGGGGCATCGCCGAAGTGGCCCAGCCAGGTCACGGGGATGCGCACGGCGCGGAAGCCGGCGGCGGCGAGAGCCTGGAAGAGCTGCGGGGTGGTGGGCTGGTTGCCCCAGGCAGTCTCGGATGCCACGCCATTGTTCTGGGCGTCAAACTGGTTGCCCAGGTTCCATCCCATGGCCAGGGCGCGGGCAAAGTCCACGCTGTTGTCGATGTCGTCGAGCGACGGCAGGGGCAGAGGCGTGGGCTCTATCTGCACGGCGGCCAGCTGCTCGATGGTGGTGGTGGCCGTGAGGTCGCCGGCGCTGAAGGTGATGGTGGTGCTGCGGGCATCGCCATCATTGGCTGCTACGGTGAAGATGAATGTAGAGAGGTCGTCCTTGCGGTCGCTCGACTTGCGGGTGGCCCAGCTGTCGGCGCTCTTGGCCGTGGGCACGCGGTGAGACTTGACCGTGACGGTGACTTCGCCTCCCTCGGCGGCAACGGGGGTGCCGCTTACGGTCTCTACTGAGAGATAAGCCTCGACGGGTTGCGGAGTGGGCACGGGTTCGGGCTCGTTTGTCTTGTCCGAGCAGGCCCAGATTGCAGCCGTGGCACACAGTGCCGCTGCGATTGCTTTGATTCGTTTATACATTGCTGTTGATTTGTGTTTTTCTTGATAGCGACAAAGTTACGACTTTTTTCGCAAAAAGCCGCAGCGGCGCTTCATAAAAACGTGAGTTCGGGATAAGAAAAGACCAAAAAGATGAATCGGCAGCTTGAAAAAG
>CAYUUN010000053.1:0-15821 GCA_964447895.1 uncultured Bacteroides sp.
ACAACGACTGCCGCGAGGGCATCTGCGGCATGTGCTCGCTCTACATCAACGGCCACCCCCACGGCCCCGTGCAGGGCATCACCACCTGCCAGCTGCACATGCGCAAGTTCAAGGACGGCGACACCATCACCATCGAGCCCTGGCGCTCGGCAGCCTTCCCCGTGATCCGCGACCTCATGGTCAACCGCAATGCTTTCGACCAGATCCAGCAGGCCGGCGGCTACGTGTCGTTCAACTGCGGCGGCGCCCAGGATGCCAACAACCTGCCCATCTCGAAGGCCATCGCCGACGAAGCCATGGACTCCGCCACCTGCATCGGTTGCGGCGCATGCGTGGCAGCCTGCAAAAACGGCTCGGCCATGCTGTTCGTGTCGGCCAAGGTGAGCCAGTTTGCCCTCCTGCCCCAGGGCCAGGTAGAGCGCAAGCGTCGCGCCCGCGCCATGGTGAAGAAGATGGACGAGCTCGGCTTCGGCAACTGCACCAACACCGGTGCCTGCGCCGCCGAGTGCCCCAAGAACATCTCCCTGAGCAACATCGCCCGCCTCAACCGCGAGTTCATCAAGGCCAAGTGCGCAGAATAAGCCACCGCCTCTGAATCCCCCACACACCGGGCTGCGCCGTTTCCACCGCGCAGCCCGTTTTTTTTATGTTTTATAGGCATCAGCCGTATTTCCGGTGCATAAGATAAAAAAATAGACAAAGATGAATTCCTGTAGGGATGCTCCATGGAGCGCCCGCCGGCGACAGCGGTTATCTACGGTGCGCAAATCGTTGGATATTAAAAAGTTACCCTGCCACCCTGCCGGACGCTCCATGGAGCGTCCCTACAGGATTACGCGTTTGATAATAGTAATTGTTACATTGTTGCTCCTATGCACCGGAAGAAAGGCTTGTGCCGTTGTATAAACAATGTGGCCCATAGGGTGTTCTATATATAAGAGCAGTTGCGCAACTGCCGTGCCGCTGCCGCAACTCAGATTTGAAATTCATCACTCAGCTTATAATGTGGTTATTAGAAACTTTTAGACACAACCCGGCCCTGGCCGTGTTTCTGACCATCGGACTCGGCTTTCTGATTGGTCGCATAAAATTCAAGGGATTTTCTCTCGGAACCGTCACCTCCGTGCTTATAGTGGGCGTACTTGTGGGGCAGATGAATATCAACGTGGGCGGCCCGCTCAAGACCTTTTCATTCATGCTGTTCCTTTTCTGCATAGGCTACAGCGTGGGCCCGCAGTTCGTCAAGGCAATGAAAGGCGAGGGCCTGAAGCAGGTGCTCTTCGCCGTGGTGATGTGCGTCATGATATTGGGCATGTCGTGGGCCGTGGCCCTCTGGCTGGGCCTCGACCCCGGGCAAGCCGCGGGCATGATGGCCGGCGCCTCTACAGCTTCGCCCGTCGTGGGAGCTGCCGAGGACACCGTGGGCGCCCTTCCCGGCTCGCCGGACCGCATCAAGGCTATGGTCGACGCCATCCCGGTGTGCTACGCCATGACCTACGTGTTCGGCACCCTCGGCGCAGTGTGGCTCGTGGGATATATAGGCCCCATGCTGATGGGCGGCATCGACAAGGTGAAGCGCATGACCAAGGACTACGAAAGCAACATGGCGCAAGGAGGCATCACCGACGACCCCGCATTCTTCGACGCCTGCCGCCCCGTGGCCTTCAGGGCTTTTAAAGCCACAGGCTCGTGGATGAACACGCCGCGCACCGTCGAGGAAATCCAGGCCCGCTTCGAGGAGTCGGGGCGCCGCCTGCTCGTGGAGCGCATTAAAGCGGCCGACGGCACCGTGACGGATGCCGTGAAGGATTCAATGGTTCGCCCCGGCGACGTTATTGTGCTGTCCGGGCGCCGCGAGTTCATCGTGGGCGACAACGAGTGGCTGGGCGAAGAAGTGGCAGGAATAGGCATCTTGACATTTCCGGTGGAAGACGTTGAAGTCACCGTCAGCAAAGAACACGGCGGCACTACCCTGGCGGAACTGATGGACAACGATTTCATGTACGGCGTGGAGATCAAGCGCATCCGCCGCGACGGCCGCATGGTTGCCCCTGCGAAAGACGTAAAAATAAACGCGGGAGATATTCTCGAGGTCGTAGGCCGCAAGAAATATCTTGAAAAAGCCGCCGCCACGCTGGGCTACGCCGACAAGCCCACGCTGGCCACCGACTTCGTGTTCGTGGGCCTCGGCGTGCTGCTCGGCGGCCTGCTGGGCTGCCTGGCGGTGAAGTTCGGCAATGTCACCGTGAGCCTCGGCACCAGCGGCGGCGCCCTCGTGATGGGCCTCATCCTGGGCTGGCTGCGCTCAAAACGGCCCGTCTACGGCGCCATCCCCAAGGCATCCCTCTGGGTGTTCAACAACCTGGGACTGAACCTCTATATTGCAGTAATAGGTATCGCCTCCGGCCCCACATTCGTTGACTCCTTCATGGCCGTGGGACCCAAAATTTTCGTCGGCGGCCTGATAGTAACCCTCGTGCCCCTGTTCATCGGTCTGTGGCTCAGCTACAAGGTGTTTAAATTCCATCCCGCCATCGCGCTGGGCTGCTGCGCCGGCGCCCGCAAGTCCACCGCCGCCCTCGGCGCCATCCAGGAACGCCTCGGCAGCTCCGTCCCCGCCATCGGCTACACCATCACCTACGCCGTGTCCAACACCGTGCTCATCATCTTCGGCATCGCCCTCGTGCTCCTCCTCGCCTGACGTCAGTCTCAGCCGTAACTATTCAGCTACGCTAAGTCGTAAGGAGAAAACTCGCGCAGAAGCGCAGAGAAATAGATAAAGAGCTGAAAATCGGGGTTGAAGAGCGTCGGAAACGCGACATTCCTTAGCCTCAGGTCGAGCGCAGCGAGGCCTGAGGGACTACCCCAAATGGCTCCGGCGCTTCGGAGATGCGCTGTTTTCTCACAAAGATTTGAGTAAAGACATCGCATCTTCGACGCGGCTTTTAATCTGAGTTTCAAATTAATAAATACTCTGCGCCACCATATATTTGCTCTACAGTAGGCGCAGATAGAAACTAAGGTTTTGTTAAACAGCGCAGTTGGGACGCTTTCAAAGCTTCCGCCCCATCATGGACTCCCGCCAGGCCGGCCCCGGATGGCCAGCGGCGTTAGCTGCGTTGGCGCCGCGTTTAGCGGCGCGCCGATGTTAGCCTATGGCAAGCGCCGCGTTTAGCGGTGCGCAGCCATAGGTTCCGGCCGCCACCTCCCCCCCCCATTTACCTCCGGCGTAAAATTTACGCAATAATATTTTGCAGATTGGAAACTTATTCATAATTTTGCGGTGTAATTATTACACAAGCAGTTTTATGGAGGAAAAGAACTATTGTTACCAATACCCGCATCCGGCGGTCACTACGGACTGCGTGATTTTCGGGTTTGACGGCGAGCGGCTAAACGTTCTGCTGGTCAAACGCGGAGTGGAGCCGTACGCCGGGTGGTGGGCATTTCCCGGAGGATTTGTAAAAATCGATGAGAGTGCCGAGGAGGGTGCACTGCGAGAGTTGAAAGAGGAGACGCAGCTCTCCACCGGCTATATGGAGCAGCTGCACACCTATTCCTCGCCCGGGCGCGACCCCAGGGAGCGTGTCATCACCGTCGCCTACCTGGCATTGGTAAAATTATCGGAGGTGAAAGGTGGCGATGATGCAATTGAAGCCCAATGGTTTCCCATCGAAAAGGTGCCTCATCTTGCCTTCGACCACGATGTGATTTTGCGGGATGCACTTACGCGTCTGCGCGAACGCATTCATTTCCACCCGGTGGGCTATGAACTCTTACCCGAAAAATTCACGCTCAAACAGCTGCAATCGCTCTACGAGGCCGTGCTGGGAATAAGGTTCGACCGCCGCAACTTCGCCAAGAAGATGCTCCACCTCGACATCCTCACCCCACTGGATGAAACCGTGTGGCCCACACCTAAAAGAGAGGCCAACCTGTTCGCCTTCAACCTTGGAAAGTACAACGAATTAAAGCGCCGCGGCTTCCGCCTCGAGTTCTGAAACAGTACCGGTTTACCTTTACAACGACTAAAGCTAATAATAGAATGATTGACGAATATGAGCAGACCCCACGAGGTGCGCGACTTCCTGCGCCGAAAGTATTAGCTCTGATAGGAGCTATCTGCGGCGACATTATTGGTTCATGCTACGAATTTCACCCCACAAAGCGTGCTGATTTCGAGTTGTTCACTTACAGGAGCCGTTTCACTGATGACACAGTATGTTCAATTGCTATTGCCGACGCACTGATGAATGGGCGCGACTTCGCGGGCAAGCTTAAACAATGGTGTCTTAGATATCGGAGAGCGGGCTACGGGCGCCATTTTCGCCGGTGGTTTGCACAGGCCGAGCCACAGCCTTACTATAGTTGGGGAAATGGTTCGGCGATGCGAGTAAGCGCCGTAGGTGCTTATGCACAGTCTATTGAAGAAGTTCTCGATATGGCGGAGGCCTCTGCTATTGTAAGCCATAATCATCCCGAAGGGATAAAGGGCGCTCAAGCCACAGCCATAGCAATTTATCTCGCTCTGGAGGGGAACAGCAAAGAGACTATCAAAGAGCAGATTGGAAGCCGTTTCGGCTATGACCTGAACCGAAGGTATTCTGATATCCAACCGAATTATAGTTTCGACGTAAGTTGCCAAGGGTCTGTCCCGGAGGCAATTATTGCCTTCCTTGAAAGCCGGGATTTTGAGTCGGCAGTACGCATGGCTGTAGCATACGGCGGAGATGCCGACACGCAAGCCGCCATAACAGGAGGAATAGCCGCGGCATTCTACGGCTGCATCCCCCACTACATTCTTAAAGAATGCAACAGCCGCCTTCCACTTGACATGAAAGAAGTTATTACACAATTCAACAGCGCGCTACAACAATGAATGATATCCAGCAGATACGAAACAGAATGCTGGGCTGCCTTTATGGGCAGGCGGTGGGAAATGCGCTTGGTCTTGTCACCGAGTTCGTTACTAAAGAAGACGTGCAGCGAATGTATCCCGGAGGATTATCCACCTACCCCGGCGACAGTGGGCTGTGGGAAGACGACGACACAAAACAAACGCTCTGCCTTCTCGACGAGCTGACTGAAAACAAGCGGATTGCGCCGCGGAGCCTCGCACGCCGGCTGACCCACTGGCTTGAGAGTGATGGCCGCGGCTGCGGAAATCACGTCTATCAGGTAATCACGCATCGCGATTTTCTTACCGACCCTTTTAAGGCGTCCTACGACCGCTGGATGCTATCCCGCAAAGAAGCAGCACCGAATGGTGGAATCATGCGTACGGCGGTCGTAGGGCTTATGCCCGATAATGTTGAGGCCTACGCTGTAGACGCCTGTAAGGTCACGCACTACGACCCGCGATGCATCGGGTCGTGCGTGATTGCATCCCGGATTATTCACAGCCTGGCGTGGAACGACCGCGAAATGTCCTGCGACGAGATAAAAGCTATCGCACGGAAATACGACCCGAGGATAACGGAGTGGGTGGAACTTGCCCGGCAGAGTGCCGACATTGCCGCTCTCGAGCTGGACGAGCCCCACTCTATCGGATACACGCTCCGCACCCTGGCCGCAGTCCTATGGTGCTACTGGCACGCCGGCTCTTTTGAAGAAGGGCTGCTGGCGGTGGTGAACGAAGGCGGCGATGCCGATACAAATGCGGCCGTAGCATGCGCTGTTCTCGGGGCAAAATTCGGCTATAGCTCTATCCCTGAATACTACATCAAAAATCTACACGACGATGAGAAGTATCGTGCCCAAGCGGATAGATTCATCGATGCGTTCTTGCCCGATGCTGCACGGTAGCCGGCCTATTCGGCGGTGTCGCGGTTGTGGCGGGTCTTAAGGCTGTTTCTCAGCTGTTTTGGGGTGAGGCCGGAGTGTTTTTTTACGTATTTTCCGAAGAAGGCGGCATTGTTGAAGCCCAGCCGGGCTGAGATTTCCTTTATGGACTCGTCGGTGTGGATCAGAGCGGTGCGCACATCGGTCATCACGGCCTCGTCGATCCATTCCATGGTGCGCTTGCCGCTTATCTGCTTTACGACCCGCGCAAGATAGTTGGGCGACACCGACAGCGCTTCGGCATACCACCGCACATCTCTCGGCTTGGGATAGGATTCTATAAGCAGGGCTGAAAAACGTTGATACAGCCTGTCGGCAGACTGCCTTGAGGGCGACTTTCCGGCGTCGTCGCCTGGGAGAGCGACCGAAGCAAGCAGGTCTTCCATCATGGAAATGATTGTGAACCGCACTGCTTTAATTCCCATAGCGTATTTTTGGCTCAATAATTCGCCGTAGATGCCAAGAAGAGTGGCGGTCGCCTCATTCAGGCTGAAGACAGTGCAATTGCCGCTCAACGACGACAGTTGTGGAAAGCCCACCGGGCTCCGGCTCTGAAACGGCATCGTGGCCTCGATTCCACACACCATGCCGTCGCTATCGGGCGAGAACAGCATATCCGAAATAAAGTCGCCGGCTTTGTAGAAGATTATCTGCCCGGCCTCGGCCCTCAGGGAAGTGTCGTTCAGCGTGATAGCTATTTTTCCCGTGGACACATAAATGAATCCCACAAAGTTCACCGCTATCTTGCCGGGCAGACGCCTCAATGCCGAGAAATCGCGGTAGAAAATGAAATCGTGGCCGAACATCATGCCCTCGGCGGCTGAGTTGAGGTCGCCGAGGGTCCATAACGATGCTATATTTTGTCGTGTCATTTCTGTGCTGTTACTTAACTGAAAAACATTCCGCAGGCGGCTTATGTTCTGCTGACCGCTAATTATAGCAATGCAAAAACCATTCCAAAGCTTGCATTGTACATTCCAAACAGCGCTTTCAGCTTTTCGAGCACAACTAAACGCCGAATGCCGCGTTGAAAATATAAAACAAATGATAAACAGCGCCTCTCACCGAGGCATATAAAGATTATGGCACAGGAATTCACATCCAAGCATCTGATAGCGAAAGAGTATCAGTTGCCCATTTTAGACAAAATATTCGAAGCCTGCCAGCTTCCCTTCCACCAGAATCCCTATGTGGGCATGATTGGTGCGAGCGAGGCATTGCCAGGCTCTAAAAAGGTGACCATCACGGGCATGGACGGCAACAGCATAGACCTGTACATCTGGCAACCCACCACCATCACCCGCAAGGGCCCGCTGCCCATACTGTATTTCATGCACGGCGGCGGCTATCTGGAGGGCGACGCCAACACCATGGCCACCAAGCCGGAAGTGCTCACCGACGGCCTGCAGGCCATATTGGTGAGCGTGAACTACCGCCTGGCCACCCAGGCACCCTTCCCTGCCGACCTGCATGATGCCTATTCGGGCCTTGAATATATCCACGACCATGCCGCTGAATACGGCGCGGACCCCACCCGGATAGTGATTCTTGGCGAGAGCGCCGGCGGCGGCCTGGCCGCACGCCTCGCGCTCTACAACCGCGACCACGGACGCGTGGCGCTGTGCGGCCAGGCGCTCACCTATCCCATGCTCGACAGCCGCACCGGCACGGACAAAGACCCCATGCCCGACCCCTACGCAGGCCAGTTGGTGTGGACCCCGGCCTACAATCGCCTGGGCTGGCAGACCCTTTCCGGCGACAAAGCGATAGCCACGGACGAGCTGCCCTACTACTCCGCATCCCTCGCCACGGACCTGACCAATCTCCCGCCGGCATTCATCGCCGTGGGCACGCTCGACCTCTTCTGCATGTCGTGTCTTGACTACACCGCGCGCCTCACATGCGCCGGAGTGAACACCGAGCTGCACGTAATCCCCGGAGTGTTCCACGGCTTTGACCTCCTGGGCCCCGAGTCGCCGCAAACCACCCTTTACAACCGGCTGCCCATAGCTCAGATCAAACGCATGTTCGGCGAATAACCCTCGAAAATTCATAACCCTCATAAACAAATAAAACAATGAGTAACTACAGCAAAACACACGTAGCAGCCGGCGCACCCCGCACCGAGCTGCACGACACCCTCGCACTGACCGGTGCCGAGGTATCCGTAAACAACCTGCCCGCAGGCACAGTGATTCCTTTCTACCACAGCCACAAGCAGAACGAAGAGATTTACTTCATCGTAGCCGGCAAGGGCTTCATGGAGATAGACGGCGAGAACGTACCTCTCGAGGCCGGCGACTGGCTCCGCGTGGCTCCCGCAGCCAAGCGCAAGCTACATGCCGAGACCGACATGACCGAGGTGTGCATCCAGGTTAAGGCCGGCAGCCTCGAAGAGTGGACCGCAGCCGACGCTACCATCTGCTAAGCGACCGGCTCCAGCTATGACGTATGGCAAGATTCCCGCCCCGCGGGGTCTTGCCATCGCTTTTTTATCGCGGTGCGCACGAACTTTCGGCTGTTTTCGCGGTTAGAATATAAGATAGCCTCTTTTGGAGACGCACTACTTAAATACACCTGCAACATGATAAAAACAATTTTAAGAGGTGCCGTAGCGACACTTTCAATATTATTAGGAACCATGGTAATGAACGCAAAGAAATCCTACATTTTTCTGGCCCCGGGCGTGGAGGAAGTCGAAGCCACAGCTACAGTCGACGCACTCCGCCGCGGCAATGTGCCTGTGACGACGGTGGCCGTGTCCGACAATCTTCAAGTGATAGGCGCCACAGGCCAGCCGCTCGTGGCCGACTCTCTGATTTCGGAGGTCGACACCCGCGATGCCGATTGGCTCATCATTCCCGGTGGCGACCCCGGCGCCAAGAATCTGTTTGCCAACGACCTGGTGAAGGAAAAAATTCTGGCCCACTATCAGAAAAACGGTCGTATAGCCTCGATATGCGCCGGTCCGGCCGTGGTGCTTGCACCCCTCGGCGTGCTCAAAGGAAAGACTGCCACCTGCTATCCCGGTCTGGGCGACGCCATCGAGTCGAATGGCGGTAAATATGTGAAACAGACAGTGGTGGTAGAGCCCAACCTCATCACCTCGGAAGGCCCCGGCACAACACTGCCCTTTGCCATCGAAATCATCCGCGCCACCAAGGGCGACATGGCTGCCGAAGCCGTAGAGCAAGGCATGCTCGTAAGCGAGTAAAAGCAATACACGCATAAAATACCGGAAAATACGTGGATATGGGAACACCCGCTCAACCCAAGACCAATCTCGTGGCTGCGAGATTGGTTGCTTTCATCACAGTGTTCTGTCTTTTGGCCGCGCTTGCCATTGTGCGCAACGGCTCTCTTTTCGGCAGCGATGCCGGCGGCCTGTTCTCCTCCGGCGCCTCGGGAAACTCCGGGGAGTCCGCTCAGGTGAGCGACATCCGCCAGAGCGGCACGCAGGAAATCATCAACACCACCGGCATAGGAAAGGATATCTCGGGCTATGCGGGCCCCGTTCCGCTTGAAATTTACGTCACCGACGGCGTGATCGACTCCGTCGTGGCTCTCCGCAACTCGGAAAGCCCGAAGTTTTTCAGTCGCCTGGAATCGTCGGGCCTTACACGCGCATGGAACGGCAAGACCCTGAAGGAGGCCGAGACCATGGAGGTAGACGCCGTGACCGGCGCCACGTATTCCTCCAATGCCTATATTGCCAACGTGCGCGCCGGCGCGGCATTTGCCGAGGGAGAGCATGCCTCCCGCGGTGGCAGCGTGTCGGTGGCAGCCGTGGCCGCGTTAATCGTGATACTGGCCGGCGCCATAGTGCCGCTGTTCGTCAAGAAACCGGCCTACCGGCTGGTTCAACAGCTGCTCAACGTGGCCGTGCTGGGCTTTTGGGCCGGCACCTTCATCGACTACGCCATGATGCTGAATTTCTTCTCCGGCGCGCCCCGCATGACGCTGAGTTTCCTCATCACCCTCGTTCTTCTCGTCGTGGGCCTAATTTATCCTCTTTTCAACCGGCCAAACTTCTACTGCACATGGATCTGTCCCTTCGGGTCGCTCCAGGAGCTGGCAGGAAAGGCGTGCAAGAAGAAGTGGAAACTGTCGGCCGCAACGGTCAAGGCCCTCGGCACTTTCCGCCAGGTGCTGTGGGTCGTGCTGGTGGCTCTGCTCTTTATAGGCTGGGGCACCAGCTGGATCGACTACGAGATTTTCACGGCCTTCATCGTGGAGTCCGCATCGTGGATTGTAATTGCGGCTGGCGGTATTTTCGTAGTGCTCTCACTCTTCATCAGCAGGCCTTTCTGCCGTTTCGTATGCCCCACGGGGTCGCTGCTGAAACAAGCCTGACTACAACATGTTCCATCATACTAACAAGCAATATAGCTGAATCATGAAAAGTTACCACTGGATAATGCTGCTGCTTGCCGCAGCGCTGTTGATTGTCTCGGTCAGGCTGGCAGCCGTGAGCTCGCACGAAAAGGAAGGCGGCGACTCCGCCTCAGCGGCCATTGACTGCATAATGACACGCGCCAGCGTGCGCAGCTACACCGGCCAGCAGGTGCCCGACTCCATCGTGAACAAGATTCTCCGGGCAGGCATGGGCGCACCCACGGCGGCCAATCAGCAGCCCTGGCAATTCGTAGTCGTCAACGACCAAAGCCTGAAAGATTCCATCACCGCTGCCTTTGAATACACCAAAATGGTGGCCGACTGCAGTTTTGCCGTTGTGGTGTGCGGCGACATGGACAACCTGTTCAAGGGCGATATACCCGATGGCGGCTTCTGGGTGGAAGACTGTTCCGCCGCGTCGGAAAACATGCTGCTCGCGGCCCACGCGCTCGGCATAGGCGGCGTGTGGTGCGGCATCTACCCGCTTAAGGACCGCGAACAGCGCCTGCGTTCCATCCTTAATCTGCCCGCCGGCCTAACGCCGCTCAACGTGATGGCCTTCGGCTATCCTGCCGCCGACGTCAGCCCCAAGGACAAATGGAAGCCCTCGAAAATCCACTACAACGCTTTCTGACGCGGCCGCAGCTCAGGCGGCAAAGCGCAGCACAAACACGGCTGCGGTGGCCAGCGCGCAGAGCGCCAGGAGCCACAGCCCTGCCTTCTCGCGCCGGGTGAATAGCGGCGCGTCCGGCGCCTGCTCTTTCCGGGCCCTGATATAGAACCCTATTCCCAGAATATAGAATGCCGAGGTCATCATGATTTCCTTCAGGCCGCCGGCATAGGCCATCCACATGCAGAACAGCACCGTGACCAGCGCCAGCGCCCTCACACGCCGGGAGACGGCCTTCTTCAACAGGAACAGCCCGGTGAAGAAATAGCAGGGTATGATCATGAGCCCCGTAATGTGCAGGGCGGCGAGATAAACGTCGTCGGCCATCACCACCATCAGCAGGAATATCTCCATGACCATGCTGGAGGCAAAGAGGCCGAACGCCGGCATCTTATACCGGTTGAGACGGCCGAACACCCGCGGCAGAATGCCCACCAGCGAAGCCTCGTAGGGCACCTGGGCCACCACCAGCGTCCAGGCCACCCAGCCGCCGAGCAGCGACACAATCACCGCGCATATCACGAACCAGTAGGCCCAGTCGCCGGCGCTGTCGCGGAGAATGTAGGCGATGGATGGGTCCTGCAGGCCCGACAGCCGGGCCCGGCTCATGAGGCCGAAGCACAGCAGCGTGACAGCCACATACAGCGCCAGCGAGATGGCAAAGCCGGCAATACCGGCGCGGCCCACGTCGGAACTGCGTTTTGCCCTCGCCGACATCATCACGGCACCCTCGACGCCGAAGAAACAGAACAGCGTGATCATCATGGTGCTCTTTACCTGATGGGCCACGCTGCCCGCGCCGGAGGCAACGCCCCATATATCCGCCTCGAACAGCCGCAGCTTGAAGAACAGCACGAACACCGTGATGATGAACAGCAGCATCACCACCTTTACGCCGGCCAAAAGCGTGTTGATGATCTTGGCTGTCTTGATGCCCTCCGAGACTATGAAAAACATCACCCAGATAAGGACCGAACAAAACGCCACCGTCTCCCAGCCGTGGTCGAGCAGACGCGGAAAAAACGCGCCGCACGAGTCGTTGAGCATCACGCCGTAGGCCACGTTGGAGAACGCCGTGCACAGCCAGTAGCCCCACGCGATGTTGAACCCCGCATAGTTGCCGAAGCCTGCCTGGGCATATTGGTATATACCTGCGTTGTACTCGGGATAATGCTCGCTGAGCCACTTGAAGGCGAGCACCAGAGGCAGAATGCCCAGCGCCGTGACCAACCACGAGATGAACACTGCTCCGGGGGCGGCCACCGCCGCCATGTTCTGAGGCAGATTGTAGATGCCCACACCCACCATGAGGCCGAACACGAGCGCCGTGAGGCCCCAGAAACCGAGTTTACCGGTCGTAAGCATAATTAAAAGTTGTGATGTTGAAACATGTGTCAGATACTGATGCGTGGAGCCATGCGCACCCACAAAGCGGCGGGCACAAGGCGCCACAGAGCCACCACCACGCGCCAGCGCCAGTCTATCACCGCCACGCGGCGGCGGCCGGCGAGCGCGCGGATGATGCGCGGCACGGCATAGGCCGGCGACATCTCCAGCGCGTGGTGCGTGCCGGGAGTGAGCAGCGGTGTTTCAATCCAGCCGGGGCGTATGTCGGTGAACGACACCGCCACCCCTTGCTCGCGGGCGAGTTGCTCGAGCGCCTGCATGTAGGTCTGGGCGCAACGCTTTGAGGCCGAATAGGCGGCCATAGAGCCTATGCCCTTGGTGCCGGCCACGCTGGTGAGCCCCACGATGCGCCCCCGGCGGCCGCTGAGGCGGAAATATCCGTAGGCTGCCGAGAGCATCCGGGCAAAGCCGGCGGCATTCGTCGCTATCACATCGGCCTCGCGCCCGGGGTCGAGCTCAGCGTTGTCGTAGCCTATGCCGGCCACATGAAAATACACGTCCATGCCGCCCGTGGCACCGATCAGGGCCGCGAGAGCGGCAGGCGCTTCGGGGTCGTTCACATCGATGGCGGCAAAGTGCACGCAGTCGGGATATTTGCGCTGCAACGCCTCCAGTTTGTCGGTGCGCCGTGCCGCCAGCCCCACGTGCACGCCCCGCGCGGCCAGCTCCTCGGCCACGCTCAGACCTATTCCGGACGATGCTCCCACTATCACCACCCGGGCCCCCAGCAGCTTTCGCACGTCGATTTTCATAATCCGTGGGCTATCAGCGGTCTTCGGCCGCGTTTATTTCTTTCCAGAAATCCAGGGTCTGCGGCGTCAGCTCACGCACCCGGTCGTTCACAAACAGCTGGAAATCAACTTCCGGCAGCAGGGTGTGGATATATCCGCACCACGCATCTTCAAGAATCCGCTCGTATTTTTCGGGCAGCTCGCGGCCGGAATGTCCGCCGCGCCAGTTGAAATCCGGCATCAGCTCCTCCAACTTCTCCGGCGCGAGCGGCAGTCCGTTCTCGCTGTCGATGAATTCCTGCGGGAACCAATCGGCATAGAACACCTTGCGGCCACGGCCCGCCCAGTCCTGGTCTTGATAGGGCCCCGAGATGATTTTTCCGCGAAGCACCACGCCATGCGGCCCCGCCTCATCGCCGCAGCGCACCAAGTAGCAGATATCGCCCGGCTTCACGTTCTCATACTCCCAGAAACTCCAGTTGAAATATCCGCCTCCATAAATTAACTCCGGCATCTCATCGGTCATGCGCTCGCGCGTCATGCTCGAAATATCAGGGTTCCAAAACAAGATATGTACCATACGATCTTTATCATTACACTCCGGCAGCCCGGCCCCCGAAGCAATTCCTTAACACACCGCGAATTTACAACAAACTCCCGAAACCACCATCCCCCACCACGATAAAAATATAAAGACGCGCCGGCGAGATCCCAAATACACGGAATTGCGGAGTCGGCCATCCAAGAATGACGAAAAGTCCTTGGTGAAAATTGACGACTTAAAAGAACAGTTTGAGGATTGCAGCGAGGCCACATTATAAAACCACAATTGGATTTTTAACGGGTTTTCAGCGTAATCGGCTGAGATACGGATTATTTTTTCGTAAATTTGCAATCTCATTGATACCGAATATGAACGATAATAAAAACATAAATATAGATTCCATGCCTGAAGAATATTCTTCGGAAGGAAATGAATTCATCCTATATCAACCGGACTCTACTCTATCATTAGACGTTAGGGTAGAGAATGAGACTGTATGGCTTAATCAAGCTCAAATGGTTGATTTGTTCCAATCAACTAAACAAAACATCAGCCTTCATATCAATAATATATTCAAAGAAGGCGAATTACAGCGCACTTCAGTTGTCAAGGAATACTTGACAACTGCCTCCGACGGTAAACGCTATCGAACTAAATATTATAGTCTTGACGTAATAATATCCGTTGGATACAGAGTTAAGTCCTTGCGAGGCACACAGTTCCGTCAGTGGGCAAATAAGGTGTTGAAGCAGTATTTGCTTCGTGGATATAGTGTAAACCAGCGTCTTCTATACATGGAGTCACGGATTGACCACCGTCTATCTGAGCATGACCGCCTACTTAATGAACTCACTGACAAAGTGGCTTTCTTTGTCAAAGCATCGCTACCCCCGGTGGAGGGCGTTTTCTTCAATGGTCAGATATTTGACGCATATAAATTTGTATGTGATATTGTAAAGTCCGCGAAAAAGAGAATTGTGCTGATTGACAACTATGTTGATGAGTCGGTGCTCACCTTGTTTGATAAGCGTGGAAACAGCGTTGATGCAATGATATATACAGATGCTGACCGTTCAAGACAAATTCGTCTTGACCTGCAACGCCATAATCGTCAATATGCTCCTATAGAGATAAAGTATGTGGCCGACATTCACGACCGTTTCCTTATTATTGATGATACCCTCTATCACATCGGGGCATCAATCAAAGACCTTGGCAAGAAACTGTTCGCATTCTCAAAAATGGCGATAGAGCCATCGGTAATTCTCGATACACTTTGAAATCACAAAAATCTGACTTCAAGAGATATAAAGGCTCTGCTTCGGCAGGGCTAAATTAATAGGAGAAACGCGCCGGCGAGCGCGTTCCGAGCCATAGCCGCGGGGTAAGCGCACCGGTAATTGATTGTTGAGTGAAAACTCGCGCAGAGGTGCAGATCGTTTATTTATTAATTTGAAACTCAGATTAAAAGCCGCGTTGGAGATGCGATGTCTTTACTCGAATCTTTGTGAGAAAACAGCGCATCTCCGAAGCGCCGGAGCCTTTTGGGGTAGTCCCTCAGGCCTCGCTGCGCTCGACCTGAGGCTAAGGAATGTCGCGTCTCCGACGCTCTTTTGCTCCTATTTTCAGCTCTATATAATTCTCTGCGCCTACTATAGAACAAATATGGCACTTAAGCCACATGCGCAGCCCCCGCGTAGCGAAAACTCCGCGTAGCGGGGTGTCTTCAGAATCAAGGGTTCAACAGATGGCGCTGAGACGCCCCGCTAAACGCGGAGCTCGTGATGGTGGGGAGGCGCGACAAACCTACGGCTGCGCTCAGCTAAACGCCGAGCTTGCCGCAGGCTAACTCCGGCGCACCGCTAAACGCGGCGCTGACGCGGCTAACGCCGCTGGCCATGCAGAGGTTGATACTTTTTAGGGCACAAGCCTTTCTTCCGGTGCATAGGAGCAACTATGTAACAATTACTATTATCAAACGCGTAATCCTGTAGGGACGCTCCATGGAGGGTCCGGCAGAGCAACAAGGTAACATTTTAATATCCAACGATTTGCACACCATAGATGGCCGCGGTCGCCGCCGGACGCTCCATGGAGCGTCCCTACAGGGCTTTATCGTTGTCTTTTTTTTATCTTATGCACCGGAAATACGACATGAGCCGAAAAAACCAAGCCAGGGGGCTTGGTTTTGTTCGTTGCGGAGAGGACGAGATTCTTTGCAAGCAAAGCGCTA
>CAYUUN010000054.1:0-15596 GCA_964447895.1 uncultured Bacteroides sp.
CGCAAAATCATCGTCGACACCTACGGCGGCCGCGGCGCCCACGGCGGCGGCGCCTTCTCCGGCAAAGACCCCAGCAAGGTCGACCGCTCCGCAGCCTACGCCGCCCGCCACATCGCCAAGAACCTCGTGGCCGCCGGCATCGCCCGCCGCGCCCTCGTGCAGGTGGCCTACGCCATAGGCTGCGCCCGCCCCGTGAGCCTCCTCGTCGACACCCAGGGCACAGCCCTCGTGCCCGCAAGCGACGCCGAAATCTCCGCACGCGTGGCCGAAATCTTCGACATGCGCCCCCACGCCATCGAGCAGCGCTTCGGCCTGCGCAAACCCATCTACCGCGCCACCAGCACCTGGGGCCACGTGGGTCGCACCCCGCGCCACGCCCGCCTCACATTCAAGTCGCGCTACGACGCCGCCCCCATCACCATCGACGCCGAACTCTTCGCCTGGGAAAAACTCGACTACGTCGAGCCCCTCCGCCGCGCCTTCAACCTCTAAAATCCCGTCCGACCCGTCTGACTTGTCCGACCTGTCTGACTCGTCCGACAACTCTTTACACATAAAAAATCAACATAAATGCGGGCGCGCGCCCGCATTTTTTGCGTATGTGACGGAATTTGCTTATCTTTGTGCGCTTGTATCGCAAAAATATCAAAAAAACACTCATATAGTAAAATGGCAACATTAGAAAAAATCAGAAGCAAGTCGGTGCTGCTCTTTGTGATCATCATCGTGGCACTGCTTGCATTCATCCTCGGCGACTTCCTCACCTCGGGCCGCACCTACTTCGGCTCGGGCACAACAGTGGCCGAAGCCGCGGGAGCCAAGGTAGACTACAACGACTATCAGGCACGCCTCTCGCAGCTCAGCGAGCAGTATCAGGCTCAGGGTCGCCAGTTCGACAGCGACCGCATGGGCCAGAACGTCATCCAGGAGCTCCTGGTGGAGCAGCTCCTCAACAAGGAGTACGACCGCCTGGGCATCACCGTGACCGACGCCGAGCTCACCACCGCCATGACCGGCGAAATCCCCCACCCCGCCGCACAGCGCTTCATCGGCGGCCTCTCCCAGCAGCTGGGCCTGCCCATGCCCTCCGGAGCAGCCGTGTACGAAGCCATGAGCAACCCCGCCAAGTATCAGCTCACCCCCGAGATTGGCGAGCAGATCAAAAACGCCTGGGCCGCCACCGAGCGCGACGTAGAGGCTGCCATGAAGAGCGAGAAGTTCAACCGCCTCGTGGCCGGTCTTTTCACCGCCAATAAGCTCGACGCCAAGGCTATATACGACGATGGCGCCACCACCCGCACCATCGCCTACACCACCAAGAACCTGAGCGCCGCAAGCGATGTCGACGTCACCGACGCCGACGTGCTCGAGGCTTGGAAGGCCGACAAGGAGGCCTACCGCATGAACGAGGAAAACCGCGCCGTGGAATACATCCTCGTGAGCATCGAGCCCTCACAGGCCGACCGCCTGGCCGGCCAGCAGGCCGTTGAAGACGCCCTCACGGCCCTGAGGAACGAAGCCGGCACCGACGGCGTGAGCGCCAACACCCGCTTCCTCGTGAACCGCGTGGACGCTCCCGCATCGCAGATCACCGACCGCGGCCTCCGCGCCTTCGCCGACACCGCAGCCGTGGGCAGCGCCGTGCTCCTGAGCCACACCAACGACACCTACACGCTGGCCAAACTCATCGACAAGAAAAACAACATCGACTCCATCCAGGTGTCCTACCTGATGGCTCAGAGCCCCGAGCTCCTCGACAGCGCCCTCGCAGCAGTGCGCGGCGGCGCCACCATGGCATCCCTGAGCGACGGTCAGACCCTCATGGGCGTCGACAGCACCTGGACCTCTCTCGGAGCAGGATTCCCCGAATCGCTGGCCGAGCGCCTCACCGCCGCCACCGTGGGCGAAGCCTTTGCCTACACCGACAGCATCAACGGCCAGCAGGCAGCCGGCGTATATCGCGTTGAGCGTCGCCACGCTCCCGTGCCCTTCTACGACCTCGCAGTGGTAGAGTACACCGTCGATCCCTCCAATGAGACCGTGGCCCAGCTCTCCACCGACCTCAACACCTTCCTGGCCGCCAACTCCAGCGCCGCCGACTTCAGCGCCCATGCCGCCGAAAACGGCTACAACCCCGTGCCCGCCATGGTGAGCGCATCCACTCCCCTCGTGGGCAACGTGGCCGACAGCCGCGGCGCCGTAAAGTGGGCCATGGAAGCACGCAAGGGTCAGGTATCGCCCTCGTTCCAGGACAACAAGCAGAGCTATCTCATGGCCGTGGCCGTGATGGACGTCTACACCGGCGACTATCTCCCCCACACAGCCCCCGCCATCAACACCGCCCTGCGCCAGCAGGCCCTGGGCAAGAAGCGCGGCGAAGCCCTCAAGGCCCAGTATGCCGGCAAAGCCAATGACCTGGCCGGCTATGCCGCAGCCATGGAGAGCAAGGTCGACACCGCCCGCGTGGTATTCACCCAGGCCATGATTCCCGGCATCGGCTTCAACGAAAGCGCCGTGCAGGGTGCCGTCGCTTCCGCCGAAAAGGGCAAGCTCACCGGCCCCGTTGCCGGCAACAACGCCATCGTGGTATTTGAGGTGATTGACACCGACGCCGAAGGCCGTCCCTACAACTTCGACGAATATGCCGCACGCTTCAACCAGACGATGGGCATCGGCCACTTCAACCCCGCTCAGCTCCTCCTGGGCAAGAACAAAGTGAAGAACCACTCGCTCAACTTCGTTCAGAGCGCCGTTCACGATTGACCCCACCGCACACACCAGCATACAGCATCGGTCGCCCTCCCGGCGGCCGATGCTTTTTTCTGCACCCTGGAGCCGAAAGAGCCAAAAGACAAAAGCCGCAAAAGAAACAAAAATATTTGGCGATGGCCTCGCGCAGCGTCCCAGCAGGGATTCCACCCCCGCTGTAGCATCTCGCGCTAAGTACCCCGATAGGGCTTTGCCCTAAATCATAAAGGAAAGAGAACGAGCCACCCGTCTGATGGCAGAGCCGGAGGCCCTCCCTTTGGTTAACCCCCGGCGGGTCGCCGGGGGCAGCAAGATCAACAGATACAGCCCTGGAAGGGCTGTCATGCCGGACATTGAGGTGGGGACACCCCCTCCGGGGCTGCCGCGTGGTTTGCCCATACCCCGCGCGACCCGCACGGGGTTAACAAGAGGGCGAACCTCCGGCCCGCTCCATTATAGCGTTGCACCCTGTTTGTTCTATAGTAGCCGCAGAGATTCTTATAACGGTATTGATAATCAGGCAGGACGCTTTTTAAAGCATCCACCCCTGTATGGCCCCACCTGCATGGACGCCCCGCATGGTCAGCGGCGTTAGCCGCGTAAGCACCGCGCTTAGCGGTGCGCCAGTGTTAGCCTGCCGCAAGAACCGCGTTTAGCGGTTCGCAGCCGCAGGTCAGCAAATTCCCCTCCTCCACGAGCTCCGCGCTTAGCGGGGCGTCTGCAAAATAAAGTGCACTGCCACTGAAGACTTTTCATGGATTGATTTAGTATTTTATGCAAATTTTCAGTAGCACTGCAAATTTGCATAAAAAGCACCTATCTTGTTACTATCTTGCATTTTACAAAACGCTATACTCGCCACAATACCGACTATTTTGGGGAAAATGACGTAACATTGGGGCTGATATGGCTTGGCAAGTCGACATATTTTATGTAAATTTGCAGTGCTACTGAAAATTTGCATAGATTCCAATAATTTCCTTATGGCCAACTACATATACAGGTCGATATCGGATGCTATAAAAGAAGCATCGGAATATTTTCCCGTAATCACCGTGACCGGACCACGACAGTCGGGCAAATCCACCCTGCTTCGTCACCTCTTTCCATCGCTACCCTACGTGTCGATGGAAAGCATAGACATACGCGAACAGGTCCAGAGAGATCCTCGCGGGTTTCTCGGGTCGTACACCGATGGTGTGATAATCGACGAAGTTCAGCACGTGCCTGATATACTGTCATATATTCAGGGGATTGTGGATGATAATCCTTCAAGAAAGTTTTATCTCACGGGTAGCTCGCAGTTTTCCTTACTCAAAAATGCAACTCAGAGCCTTGCGGGTCGCACAGCGGTGTTTGAGCTTCTTCCTTTGAGCATTGAAGAGATAGCAGGTATGAGTCGGGAATACACTGTCGACTCGCTGCTATATCGCGGCTTTTATCCTGCAATATGGAGCGGAAAGAACCTGCCGCGCCTTCTGTATCCCAACTATGTGAGGACCTATCTTGAGCGCGATGTGCGCGACATTCTTGCAATTAAGAACCTGGACCTTTTCCGGCGTTTTATCCGCCTTTGTGCGGCGCGTATAGGGTCGGTGTTCAACGCCTCTGAATTATCTAATGAGCTCGGGGTGGCCGTCAACACCATTAATTCCTGGCTCTCGGTGCTCCAGGCCTCCTATATCATCTATCTTTTGCCCCCGTTCTCCACAAATACACGCAAGCGACTCACCAAGAGCCCCAAAATATATTTCACCGATTGTGGCATCGCGGCGTGGCTGCTTGATATCGACTCTCCGGAAACCATGAACCGCGATAAAATGCGCGGACATCTGTTCGAGAATATGGTGGTAATGAACTATCTGAAGGACAGACTCAATCGAGGAATGAACGACGGACTTTACTTCTACCGCGACTCCAACGGCAATGAAGTGGACCTGCTTGTTAAAAACGGAGCTGCCTACGACTGTTATGAGATTAAATCCTCCGCAACTTTTCACGCAGATTTCATCAAGGGGCTCGATAATTTTGAAAAATCATTTCCGGACTTCACCGCAAAAAAAAGCGTTATATATGCCGGCGAGAATCTCCCGGACACCGACGGCGTGCACATTCTGAATTTCCGTGACATATAAGAGCCTCTTGTCGCAATGCCGTTTGGCGGTTTTGGGAAAAAGGCGTAACTTTGGGGCTGAAATGGCACAGGTTGATATATATGGGCTGCTGGGGCGAAAGCTCGGTCACTCTTTTTCGCGCGCTTATTTTTCGGATAAATTCGCACGCGAGGGTGTAGCGGCCGAATATCACAATTTTGAGCTCCCGGAAATCGACGCGCTGCCGCAGCTGCTGAGGCAGTGGCCGGCTTTGCGCGGGTTCAACGTCACCATCCCCTACAAAACCGCCGTGCTGCCCTATCTGGCGTCGCTGGATGCGGTGGCCCGCGAGGTGGGGGCCGTAAATGTGGTGGGCGTGGCGCCGGACGGCTCGCTGCACGGATTCAACACCGACGCGCCTGCATTCGCCCTGTCGCTCAAGCACCTGCTGGCCGGGCGCGAGATGCCGCGCCGCGCGCTGGTGCTGGGCACGGGCGGCGCATCGCTGGCTGTGAAGGCCGCCCTGCGCGGCATGGGCATCAAGCCGCAATCCGTGAGCCGCACGGCCGCCCCCGGCGTGCTCACCTACGACGACCTCACCCCCGAAATCATGGACGCACATCGCCTGGTGGTGAACGCCACGCCGCTGGGCACCGCCCCGGATGTCGACACCGCCCCGGCGCTGCCCTACGGGGCGCTCACGCCTGCCCACGCGTGCTTCGACCTGGTGTACAACCCGGACCCCACGCTGTTCATGCGCCTGGCGGCCGCCCGCGGCGCCGCCGTGTGCTCGGGCCTGGAAATGCTGCGCCTGCAGGCCGAGGCCTCGTGGCGCATCTGGAACATGGAAAAATCAATCATATCATAATGAACAAAATCATCTACATCGCCCTCATAGCCATTATCCTGGTGCCCTGGGGGCTCGTGGGCCTGCCGGTGGTCACGGCTCCCGTGGCCCTGCTCGCGGGCCTGATTTTCGCCTTCACGTGCAAGAATCCGTTCCCCAAGTTCAACAAGAAGTGCTCCAAGTATCTGCTACAGGTGGCCGTGGTGTGCCTGGGCTTCGGCATGAATCTCCAGGAATCGCTGCGCAGCGGCGCCGAAGGCATGATGTTCACCATCGTGAGCGTGGTGTCGGTGATGGCCCTGGGCGTATTGCTGGGCTACACCATGCACATCAACCGCAAGACGTCCTACCTCATCAGCAGCGGCACGGCCATCTGCGGCGGCAGCGCCATAGCTGCCGTGGGCCCCGTGCTCAAGGCCAATGAAAACGAGATGGCCGTGAGCCTGGGCGTTATTTTCATCCTCAACGCCGTGGCTCTGTTCATCTTCCCGCCCATCGGCCACATGCTCGACATGGGTCAGGAGCAGTTCGGCACCTGGGCCGCCATAGCCATCCACGACACCTCGAGCGTGGTGGGCGCCGGCGAGGTCTACGGCGAGCAGGCCCTGCAGGTGGCCACCCTCATCAAGCTCACACGCGCGCTGTGGATTATCCCGCTGGCGCTGGTGACCATGTTCATCTTCCGCGACGGCAGCGGCAAGGTGTCCATCCCCTGGTTCATTTTCATCTTCATTCTGGCCATGGTGGCCAACACCTATCTGCCGCTGCCCGCATGGCTCACCGACGCCATGGTGTGGGTGGCACGCCGCGGCATGGTGGTGACGCTGTTCATGATAGGCGCGTCGCTGTCGCTCTCCACGGTGCGCCAGGTGGGCGTCAAGCCCCTGGTGCTGGCCGTGCTGCTGTGGATAGTGATAGGTGTGAGCTCGCTGCTCGTGGTGCTCAACACCGTGCCCAAGGCAGCCTGATATCGGCCTCGCCATGCGGCCACCCTGGAGCCTCATTCCGGCCGTTCCGGTCGCTGCCGGCATGGCCTGCGGCATACTGCTCGCGCGCGCTCCCTTAGGGGCTATCGTGGCCGTAGCGGCGCTCGCCGCTGCCTTTGCGGGCGTGTGCATGTGGCGGCGATGGCGTTTCGCGGCGCCGCTGGGCCCGGCGCTGTTGGCCGGCCTGGCCATCGCAATGCTCGCCGCGCCGCGCGAGGCACCCAAGGCCCCCGCCGCTGCGGCTATAGTCGACACCGTCTACGCTTCGCCACTGAGCGGCGACGCGGCTGCATTCGTGGCCACCACGGTGGTGGCCGACGGCTCCATGCTGCGCGATGCCCTGCGCGATGATTTCAAGGCCTCCGGACTGGCCCACGTGCTGGCCCTCAGCGGCTTTCATGTGGGCATCGTGGCCATGCTGGCCCTCGTGCTCACGCAGCCCCTGCTCCTTACGCCGCGGCTGCGGCCGCTTCGCGCGCTGCTCGTGCTGGCCGCCGTGTGGGCCTTCGCGTGGCTCGGAGGCATGTCGGCGTCGCTCGTCAGGGCCGCCGTGATGTGCTCGCTGCTCGTAGCCTCGCGCATCGCGGGCCGCTACAATTCGCCGTGGAACTCACTGGCCGTGGCTGCCGTGGTGATACTGGCGTGGCACCCGGACGCCCTCTACGACGTGGGGTTCCAGCTATCCTTTGCGGCCGTGGCCGGCATACTCGCCTTTTCCGGCGTGTTCAATCCCTTCGACCGTCGCACGCAGCCCGGCCCTTACCTGCTTGCTTCGGCCGTGGCCGTGCCCGTGGCCGCCACGCTGGCCACAGCGCCGATAGTAGCCGCCGTGTTCGGCACCGTGCCGCTGCTGTTCTTGCCCGCCAACATCATCGTGGGGGTGCTCTTCGGCCCCTTCTACGCTCTGTCGCTGCTGCTGATAGCGCTCGTGGCGTTGGGGCTGCCCTGTGGCTGGCTTGCCGCAGTGGTCGACGGCCTCTACTCGCTGATGGCCCACGTGGCCGCGGCCTTCGCCGTATCGGCCCGCGTCGACGCCACCCCCGCCGCCCTCGTCACCGCCGTCGCCGCCCTGCTGCTCCTGCGCCTCTACCTGGCCTACCGCCGCAGCCCCCACCCCGCCGCCACATAAAGACAGCGCGAGGCGCACGCTGCTGTCGAGCGTGCGCCCCGCGGGTGTGTGGGGGTTCAGGCTTTTACTTTCCCTTCTGCTTTTCGAGCTGGCGGTCGAGCGCCTCGAGGCACAGGTCGATGGCCTCCTCGAAGGTGTCGGCCACCTTGGTGGCCACCATCTCGCCGTGGGCGGGCGTGGTCACGCGCACGAGCGCTTCCTTGTTCATGGCCGTTTCGGGCTTCACCACTTTCAGGGTCACGTCGGTGGCGGTTATATCGGGGTAACGGCGGGCAATGCGGTCGGCTTTCTTGTTGATGAAAGCGGTGAGGGCTTCGGAGATGTCGAAGTGGATGGCTTGGATTTTGGTAGTCATGTTATCCTCCTTTTCTTTGTGCACGTGGATGTGCGAGTTGATAATTGTTTTGAAGGTCTCTATAGCTCAGGTGGGTGTACACCTGTGTGGTTGCGAGCGAGGCATGGCCCAGAAGGCGCTGCACGGCATTGAGGTCGGCGCCGTTGTTGAGCATGTCGGTGGCGAAAGAGTGGCGCAGCACGTGGGGCGAGCGCTTGGCCGAGTGCACGCGGCCGTCGAGCGCGCTGTGCACGATGCGGTTGAGCATCCCGTAGTTGAGGGGCTCGCCCGTGGGGCGCACGGCGAAGTGGCGGGGCGTGTGTCCCGCGGTGGCGTCGCGCAGCGCGCGGTATGTGTCGATGGCCTGTTTCACTTCCTGGGCAAAGGGTATTATTCTTTCTTTTGAACGTTTGCCCAGCACCTTTAGTTCGCCGCGGGTGGTGTCGACATCGGCATCGAGCAGCCCCAGCAGCTCGGAGGCGCGCATTCCGGTGGCGTAGAGCAGCAGCACGAGCGTGTGGTCGCGCACCTGCTCGAAGTCGGCGGGGTCGGCAGCCGGAGCGTCGAGCACGGCGGCCGTCTCGGCCGGCGCGATGAACGACGGCAGAGGCTTGCTCAGGCGCGGAGGCACCAGCTCGGCGGCCGGATTCACCTCCAGGCCGCGGTGGCGCATGGCCCATGCGAAGAGCGCCCGCACGGCCTGCACGCGCCGGCGCAGCGTGCGCGCCGAAGCCCCGCCGGCGGCCATGTGCACCAGCCACTGGCGCAGGTCGTCGAGTGTCACCTCTTCCAGCGCGGGCTCCTCGCCTCCGGCCGTAAACTCGCTCCACAGCCGCAGGTCTGTGGCATAGGCCCGCACCGTGTGGGGCGACGCCGCCACCTCACATTCCAGATATTTCAGGAAATCGTCTATCATCCGCCCCTAAATTACAAAAAAATCTCCGAACTCGCCAAATAATTATAAGACTTATAAGACTTATAATACTTATAAGATTTATATCCCCCGGTGCCCGGAACGCGCAGCGGGCCGCCCCGGCTGTGGGGCGGCCCGCTGTGGTGGTTGCGGCCGGGGCCGTTATTCGGCTGCGGGAGCGGGGGTGTAGCGGGCGTTGAGGCCGGCTATCACTTCCTGGGTGATGTCGAGGGCGGGGTTGAAGTAGACGCCGCTCTCGCGCAGCAGCACAGCGTCGTAGTGGCGGGTGGCGTTCAGGTCGCGCAGGTAGCTGTCGAGGCTGTCCTGCAGCACCTTCTGGCGCTCGGCCATCTTGGCGGTGATGCTGTTCTGGCGGGCAGCCAGCACGTTGGCGGCCTCGTTCTGCTTCTTGTTGAAGTTGTTCACATCGGCGTCAAACGATTCCTGGCTCAGATAGCCGTTGCTGTTGCGTTTCTGTTCGATGCTGTTGCCCAGGCGCTGGATTTCGTTCTGCTTCTGGCGCTCGAGGTTCTGATAGTCGAGCATGAGCTTCTGACCTTCCTTGCTGATTTCCTGTGCCAGCGTATAGTTGGCGAACACGGTGTCGAGGTTGAGATAGCGGATGCCGCCGCCTTTGGTGGTTTCGCCGTCGGCTGCGGCTGCGGTGGCAGCGGGTTCCACGGTGGTGTCGGCGGCTTTGTCGGCCTTCGAGCATGCTGTGGCTGCTACGGCCAGGGCTATTACGAGCAGGCGGGCTGCGATAGCTAATTTTTTCATTTAGCTGGGGTTGTTTTGGGTGGTTGTTATGTTTTTGTTTTGTTTTTCTTCGCAATCTCGGCTCTCCGAGGCGCATGTGATGCCGCGGCGGCGCAGGGCCGCGTGCTCGTGGATGTGTCCCGAAGGAAAGCGGGCGCCGGGCACAAAAAACACTTTTATGCCCAGCAGCAGCACGCACACACCCACTATTGCTATGCTCAGCAAAATCACTTTCATGGGCTTTTTCGAGCTTTTGATGTGCAAATATAGGAAACGAAAGCGAAATAATCGTTATATCTAAAATTATTTTTGTAATTTAGAGCGCCCAAACAGGGCATTTTTAACATTCTTTGCAAAACGGCGCCCCGCCGTTAAGCGTTTTTTTGAATTGACACTTACTAAAAAACGTCACACGCTATGACTATCAAAGATCTCCAGCCCGCGGCTGTCTTCGCCATTTTCGACGAAATCAACCACGTGCCCCGTCCCTCCAAGAAGGAAGGAAAAATCCGCCAGTATCTCCTCGATTTCGCCGCCAAGCACGGTATCGCCGTCAAGACCGACGCCGTGGGCAACGTGGTGATGAGCGTGCCCGCCACCCCCGGCCACGAAGACGCTCCCACCCTGATCATGCAGGCCCACATGGACATGGTGTGCGAAAGCAACGACAAGAACTTCGACTTCGAAAACTCGCCCATCACCACCATCGTCGACGGCGAGTGGCTGCGCGCCGACGGCACCACCCTGGGCGCCGACAACGGCATAGGCATGGCTGCCGCCATGGCCGCCCTCACCGACAAAGACCTGGTGCACGGCCCCCTCGAGGCCCTCTTCACCGTGGATGAGGAGACCGGCCTCACCGGCGCCAACAACCTGGGCGAAGGCATGATCACCGGCACCATGCTGCTGAACCTCGACAGCGAGGACGACGCCGAAATATTCGTGGGCTGCGCCGGCGGCGTAGACACCACATGCACCTTCGGCTACGAGCGCATGATGGCTCCCACCGACTTCTTCTACTTCAAGGTCGACATCAGCAAGGGCCTGGGCGGCCACAGCGGCGGCGACATCCACCTGGGCCGCGCCAACGCCAATCGCCTGCTCGCCCGTTTCCTCTACAGCCTCATCGCCGCCGGCCACGAAGTGGCCCTCGCGGAAATCGACGGCGGCAACCTGCGCAACGCCATCCCCCGCGCCGCCCATGCCATCGTGGGCGTGCACGCCGCCAGCAAGGAGACCGTGCGCGTGGCCTTCAACGAGTTCGTGGCCGAGGTACAGGCCGAATACGCCGGCATCGAGCCCACCCTGGCTCTGGAGCTGAGCAGCGTGGAGCGTCCGGAGTTCTGCGTCGACACCACCACCACGGTGCACCTCATCGAGGCCCTCTATGCAGCCCCCCACGGCGTCATCAGCATGAGCCGCGACCTCGAGGGACTCGTGGAGACCTCCACCAACCTGGCCTCCGTGAAGATGCAGCCCGACAACACCATCCTCGTCACCACCTCGCAGCGCTCCAGCGTGGAGTCGCGCAAGTGGGACATCGCCCACCGCGTGGAGGCTCTCTTCAAGCTGGCCGGCGCCAAGGTGACCCACGGCGACGGCTATCCCGGCTGGGCCCCGAACATGAACAGCCCCATCATGCACCTGGCTTCCGACGCCTACGAGGAGCTCTATGGCGTGCGCCCCGCCATCAAGGCCATCCACGCCGGCCTCGAGTGTGGCCTCTTCCTGGAGAAGTATCCCTATCTCGACATGGTGTCGTTCGGTCCCACCCTGCAGGGCGTGCACTCGCCCAGCGAGCGCATGCACATCCCCGCCGTGGAGCGCTTCTGGGGCCAGCTCACCCGCACCATCGAAAAGGTGGCCGACCTCAAGAAATAACAGCCCGCATCGCCCTGTGATGCGCCGCACATCCACAGCTATCGCCACAGGCGCGGCCCTGCTCTTGCTGCAGGGCTGCGCTTCGGCGCGTGCGGCCCAGCCGGAACGCTTCCGGCCCGACCCCATAGGCCACAACTATGTGGTGGTGGGCGGCGACACCATCCCCGTGAGCTTCCTGCCGCCGGCCGAGAGCCTGCGCAGCGGGCGCCTCACCGAAAAAGATTTTGAAGAAGTGGCCGCCGAGCTCGGAGTGGAGGTGGCCGCCATCAAGGCCGTGACGGAGATCGAAGCGGGCCCCGGCCACCAGGGCTTCTGGGCCGACGGCAAGCCGCTCATCAACTTCGACCTGTCGATGTATCGCAAGCGCGCTGCCCTGCGCGGCGTGAAGCTCAACAACTACACCGGCTCCCACTCCGTGATTTTCAACCGCCCGAACGCCGCCCGCTACGGCTCGCAGCAGGCAGGCCAGCAGGCACGCCTCGACGCAGCCATGAGCATCGACAGCATCTCGGCCATCGAGGGTACCTTCTGGGGCATGTTTCAGATAGGCGGTTTCAACTACAAGCGCTGCGGCGCAGAGTCGCACGCCCAATTTGTGGAACTGATGAGCCGCAGCGAGCGCGACCAGCTCGAGCTCTTCGCCGAATTTATCCGCCGCGCCGGCCTGCTCCCGGCCCTGCGCGCCAAGGACTGGGCCACCTTTGCCCGCGGCTACAACGGCCCCAGCTACGCCTCGCGCGGCTACCACACCCGCCTGGCCTCAAGCTACGCCAAGCACAAAAAGAAATAGCCCCCCGCCCCACAGCTCTATAAACCTTAGAGGATTGGAGCTATCGGAGTTATTGGAGTTATTGGAGTTATTGGAGTTATTGGAATTATTGGAATTATAAGACTTATAAGATTTATACCCCCACTGATTTTCAGCTAATTATTCAACTCTCTGCGCCTCTGCGCGAGGCCATCCCCGGATGGGCGTCAGTCCATGTCGCGGCGGAGGCGCCAGTGGATGCGGAAGGCGGCTGCGCGGCGGCCGCCCTCGCCGGCTATCTCGCAATCGTCGGCCGGGCCCGTAGCCACGCGCAGCGTAGCGGGGTCGCCGTAGCGCAGCTCGTGGTTGAAAGCCATGTCGAGGCGCGCCACGGCGTAGCGGTCGTGGTGGGCCAGCGGCCAGTGGTCGAGCAGGCGCTCGAGATAGCGCACGGTGTTGACGTGGCGGTTGAAGTCGATGTCGCTGTAGCCGAAGTGCAGCTCCTCGCTATCGGCATCGGGCGGCAGCGCGGGCACGCGAGCCGCCGCAGCTATGTCGCAGGGGCGGTCGAGACACGGAAAGGCATCGCGCTCAAAGGCCGAAAGGTCGGCCATGGTGCGCGTGGCCATGTCGATGGCCACCCATGTGGAGCGTGCGCGGGCCATCACGGCGCCGCCCTCGTCCACCACCTCAAACATTCGGTCGCTGAAATGGCGGTTGTAGCTCTCAATCCATGTGTTGATGGCAAATGTCTCGTTGATGCGCGGATAGCGCTCAATCTCTATGCTCATGCGGCTCAGCACCCAGCCTATGCCGGCCCGGCTGAGCTCGTCGTAGCCTATGCGCAGGGCATTGGCGTGGCGCGTGGCTATTTCTATGCACCGCTGCACGAGCATGGGCGCCGAGAGCAGCCCGTGGGCATCGGTTTCGCCTGCCGTGAGGCAGTAGTGACTGGTGTAGAGATCTTGGAGCATACCTTAATAACGCGCCCGGCGGCCCATTGTTGTGCCGCCCCGACGGAAAAACACGCGACGCCGTACACTCACGTGCGCGACGTCGCTGATCAATAAACAATATGCTTTGCCCCTTTGCGGGGTTAAGGCTTTACTTTACGAGCTGCTTTTCCACCTTGCCGGCGCGGCGCACCAGGTAGATGTTGCCGGCCTCGGGACGGGCCACGCGCACGCCCTGCAGGTTGAAGTACTCGGGAGCATCCGTGCCCTCGACGGTCACATCCTCAATGCCGGTGGTGTTGTTCACGCCGGAAGTGGTGAGGGTCTTGCCGTACTCGTCCTTAAGGTTCTGGTCGGTGAAGGTGTGCTCCTCCAGGTCGGTGCCGTTGTGGTTCAGCTTGATGGAGAAGGTGTGGTCCATGGGTGCACCGGTGTTGTTGATGTTGTCGGTGGTGATGGTGCCGGTGGCGATGTGGGTGTAGGTCTTGCCTTCGGCGGGCGACACACGCTTGATGGCACCCTGCTGGGGCTCGTAGGCACGGATTTCGTGCTGCTCGGAGCTGTAGTGGCCATCCTCGTCGATGTGCAGCTTCACTGCATAGTAGTCGAGGTCGTCGTCGTGGTTGTTGATGTAGATGGTGTAGTTGAGCGTGGCGTAAGTGCCGTGGCCATACAGGCGGTGCTCAAATCCCACGACCTCCGTGTCGCTCTTGTAGTGCACGATGATGGTCTTGCCGACATAGTTCTTTGATGTGCAAGTAAATGTCACAGTATTTGTCTGGATATCATTACCTTCAGCGTCCTTTGCCTCCCAAATGCCATTAAAACGACCAACATTGGCCTTGAAATCGGCAGATAAGGCGGGCGTAGCAGTTGCACTGACAAGCACATAACCCTTAGGAACTGAAATTGTCATTGTATTGTTAGCGTACAAACGCACTGCCTTTTCAGAACCACTTGTCCAGTAGCGGGGTGGTGTGGTTGCATCATTTTTCTTAAAAGATAATTCTACTACATCGTCTTTTATCGATTCCACACTTGCCGTATGTTCATATTTTTCATCAGTGTCTACATCAAATAGTACCGAATTATTTCCTGGGGATATTACGTGAAGTGTGAAAGTGGCCGGAATTGCTCTGTAAGTATCATTCTCTTTCAATGTTGCTGTTATCGTAGCAGTACCAACCATATCGTTTATATCGTGACTAAGCACCATGGTACCATCTTCAAAAACATCAAGAAGTTTGGGGTTGTCGCTTGTATATTCCACCAGCTCCATAGCTTCCTCGCAGTTCTCTTCATCTAATAAAGCCTTGAGAGTAGGCTGATGGAATTCATCACCAAGATTCAGAATAAGCTCATTGGGCTCATACATGAGAAGCAGTTCCGTGCGTGCATCGGTAGCTTCTTGATATGTTATTTGGATACCGCTGAACTTGAATCCACCGGCAGTGCTTTTTACAACGTATGCAAAGTAAGCGGCATCGGGTTCAAAACATTCCCCTAATTCGTTGTAAGCAACGTTTACCCCGCCAGATATGGAAGGATCTTTTTTAGATGCGGGCGCTCCATTAGTAATAGTCAGGCGAGAATCGCTTTTCTGGGCTGTAAAGAAGCTTGCAGTTACAGGTTTTGTTGTGCTGTTTGAGCTGAGATCAACAAAGGAAACTTTGTCGATAATGTATCCATTGGGATTATCTACGATTTCAAAGAAGCAGCTCTTTGTTTTATTCTGCTGGAATTGGTCGTTTTCCACCCATGCGCCAATGAGATAAGATATTCCTGTGATAGGAGAAGTGTACGAACGTACCGCTGTGTAATCCGAATTCGTGGAATTTGTGAAGTCCGAGGGCTTCATCTCCGCGGTGTCTTCTGCTTGGGCTACATAGCCGATGCCCAGGAGCAGGAGGAGAGTTAGTAGAAGTTTTTTCATAAGATGTTTATTGTGTTATTGATTGGTGTCCCGGTGGGGTGTAAAAAAGGGCTATGCCCCGCTTGTGCCGGGTGGCACAGGCGGGGCATAGATATGGAACTGCGAGTTTAACTCGCTGCTATTCAGATATTTGCATTGGGGGGGGGGTAGAACCGAGACGCATTTCGCCCATGGGCGAGGAGGAGAGGGATATGGAATGCGACTGGTTCATGGCGCAAAATTACACCTTTTGCATGAGCTGTGCAATAGTGCCGGCGATTTTTTTGTGTTAAGAG